>JBEEGQ010000458.1:0-6283 GCA_041166945.1 Verrucomicrobiota bacterium | reverse complement strand
GGTGTCGGCGGGAGACGCCATCGGGCAACAACGCGTGCTTCGTTACTGGCTGTCGCTGGCGGGAGCCCTTTTCATGGCCGGTTTGATCGGGGTATTTTTCTGCCGGGGCTGGATTGCCTCCCTGCTGCTCGCCAAACAGTACCAATCCAGCGCCGACATTCTGCCGCTCCTGGCGCTGGGCTACGTATTTTATTGTCTCTCGAATATCTACAACATCATTTCGTTGGCTCAGAAAAACAGCCGGGCGGTGCTGTTTTCAGAATTAACCGGCGCCGTGGGAAGCTTGGCTTTCGGGATTCCGTTGACATGGGCTTTTGGTTTGGCAGGCGCGGCGGCTGCCGTGCCTTTTTACTTTCTCGGCCAGCTTGTGGTAGCCCGGTGGCTGGCCCGCTCTTCCTGTTGCGCCAAAGCCGGCGCGCATCCGGGAGTCTGCAACACGCAGGTCACTCCGCTTCCCACGCGGATGCCCGGCGCGGTAGCAGCGCGAACAAGGAGCTTCGCCAAGCGCATCATTCTCGGTGGAATGTGGTTCCTGCTCGGTCGCGAACGGCTCGTTCGGTTTGCGCGCTTTCTGGCCAACGAATCCCGGCTGGATGCCACCAATGAAATGTCGGAGAACGGCGAGGCGACAGTCCAAAGCGTCATTCTCAACCGCGTTCGTGAAGGCAGCCCGGTTATTGTCTTCGATGTGGGCGCGAATGTCGGCTTGTGGACCCGTTCCCTGATTGCCGCGAATCTCCATCATGCCGCGTTGCAGGTGCATGTGTTCGAACCCTGCCCCGGTACACGCCAAACGCTTGCCGCCAATCTCCGGGCGTGGGGTTTGGAAAATCAAGTCCGCGTCAATGCCTGCGCCTTGTCCTCGACCTCCGGCGAGGCTTCATTTTATTCGCTGGGCGATAACATGGGGCGCAACAGCCTTCACCCGTTGGATGACGGCACGGTCCAGCACGTCGAACGTGTGACTGCCGAAACTCTCGATCGCTATTGCGCTCACGCAGGGATAACCCAAATCGACCTCCTCAAAATTGACACCGAGGGACACGATCTGGAGGTCATCCAGGGCGCGCGGAATCTCCTCCATGAGGGCCGCATCAACGCGCTGCAGTTCGAATACAACCATCGATGGGTCGTCGCCAGGCATTTTCTCCGCGATGCCTTCGAGTTCCTGACACCCCTCGGCTATCGGTTGGGCAAGGTCACGCCTCGCGGGATCGAATTTTATCCCGGCTGGGACATTGAACTCGAAAGCTTCCGGGAAGCGAATTTCCTCGCCGTAAAACAGGACCTGGTTTCCGCGTTTCCACAACTCCGGTGGTGGAAGGACGCCGCTTGAATCGTTCCCTGCCCAGCCTCTGATCATGAATGAACTGATTCGAGCCTCCCTGATGCGCGCGGTGGCGCAGCGCCTGCCGTCCCGGTTGCGGCATCGCGCCGCCCGCTTTCTTTACGACTACGAATCCGGCTCGGTGCGCGGCGTGAACGTCGTTGTGGATTACGCGGGAGATCTGAACCTGAAGTTTCTGCTCAACACAAAGGACATCATTGGCTGGAACATCTTCGTTCACGGCTCTTACGAGCGGGAAACAAACCGGCTGCTGCGGGAACACGTAAAGCCGGACGACGTCGTCATCGAAGTGGGCGCGAACAATGGCAGCGAGACCGTCTTGCTGGGTCGGCTCGTGGGCGCGGCGGGACAGGTCCATGCCTTCGAACCAATCCCTCATGTCCGGCAGCAGCTGGCCGTGAACGTCATGTTGAACGAACTGGACCAGCAGGTTCGTCTCTGCGCGCTGGCACTCGGTGAAAAAAAGGGGGACGTGATTTTTCATCTCATGCCCCGGTCCGCTCCGAACCAGGGCAACTCCAGCAAGATCGCGTTTCAGGAAGCCAGCGAGAAGCTCGTGGTGCCGCAAACCACACTCGACCTGTGGGCGGCCGGGGCCAACCTGCAACGCCTGGATCTCCTGAAAATGGACATCCAGGGATCGGAGCTCGATCTGCTTCGCGGCGGGGTCGAAACCCTGCGTCGCTTCCGCCCGATCATCTTCACGGAGGCCGACACATTGGGAGATCATAGTTTGTCGGATCTGTGGCACATGTTCAATTCCCTCGATTATCGGGTGTTCAACGTCCGCCCGGGCGGGCTGGATCCGTTGTCAACAGCGCTCGGCCTGCCTCGCGGCAACTGGATCGCGTTCCATCCACATCGGGATCCGCAACGGAAGGTATCCGCATGAACGGCCAGCGACAGACAACGGAAAATCCGGCGCTCTGCGGCCATAAGCAACAAGGCGCCGCGTTGTGCTCGCATGGCAGCCCACGTCCGGAATGCCCCGCAAGCGGGGCGCGCGAATTGCGTTTTTTCTACATCGGCCAGCTGGCGGTCGGCTCGACCAACCTCGACCGAATGCAAGGGCTCCGCTCCCTGGGAGTTCAAATCGAACCGTTTAACACGAGCGATTATTACCAGTTTTCGAATCGGCTCACGGGCTCATTGGCGTGCCGCTTTCACCTGGGACCAACCATCCGTCGGTTCAACGAGGCCGTTCTCCGCGCCGCCGAAAGGCTTCCGGCCGTCACCCACGTCTGGGTGGATAAAGGCGTCTGGCTGTGGCCGGAAACTCTCGATGCGTTGCGGGACCTGACCGGCGCGCGCCTGGTCCATTACACTCCCGATCCCCAGATCACCTATCACCGCTCCCGATTTTTTCTACGCGGCATTCCCAAATACGATGTGCTGTTCACAACGAAAAGATTTGAATTGGAGCTCTACAAAAAAGCGGGCGCTCGCCGCGTGGTTTTGGTCGGGCAAGGATTCGACCCCGGCCGGTTCCAACCCAGGCCCAGCGAGCCGGCCTATGAAAGCGATGTGCTTTTTGTGGGACATGCTGAACGCCATTATGCAGGGCGCATTAAGGCCGCCTATCGTTCCGGTGCCGCACTGAAGGTCTGGGGCCCCGGCTGGAGGCGCTACACCCGGGTCGCTCCGTGGGCAAAGGCCTGCGTGCAGGGTGAGGGTTTGTGGGGCGAGCCCTATCCCCAGGCTCTCTGTTCCACAAAGATTGCACTGGGTTTCCTCTCGAAGCTCATTCCCGAGACCGTCACCACCCGATCCGTCGAGATTCCCGCTTGCGGCGCCTTCCTTCTGGCGGAACGGACCGACGACCATCAGTCCTTGTTCGAGGAGGGACGGGAAGCGGAGTACTTCAGTTCGGACGACGAGCTCGCGGACAAGATGCGTTTCTATCTGGCCAACCCCGCAGTTCGAGAGCGGATCGCCGCCGCGGGACGCCAACGTTGCCTCAAGAGCGGCTATCGCAACGCGGATCGTCTCGGACAAATGTTGGAACACGTCCTTGTTTCCCCATGAACAGCACCACCACTGATTTCCAACCCTCTGCGTACTCCCGCGCGCCAGGCGTCCTTGCCGCGCTCTTCGTGACCTTTACTTTTGGAGTGCTATACCTTTTCAAGGACCTGCCCGCGGCGTCGGCGACCTACGTCATCGGTACAGGCTCGGTTTTCGCAATCACCCTGGCGCTGGTTCTAAAAAACCGCGGCCGCTGGCCCGTTAACACTGAAACCATCTACATCGGCGGATTGCTCCTTCAATATCTGCTGGTCCCATCCCTGTACCGGTTTGCGACCTCGGATCTGACGCAGTTTGTTCCGATAGTCACTCAGGAACGGCTCGAAGTGCAGGACGGATACGCCGGCGGAATGCTGGTGGCATTGTTCTATACCGCGATCTTTCTCCTGGCTTCCTCGCTCTTTCGCGACACCGAACCGCCGCGGCACTCCTCGGGGGTGCTGGACACGACTTTTTTCAAAGGCGGCCTTTGGATCGTCCTCGCCCTTGCCGTCATCCTCTGGTTGGACCGGTTTTATCTGCTGCGGACCGGGTCATTCTATCAACTCAACCGCACTGACTTTCAGGAGCAGGATTGGCGCTATTCCATCATGGCCCAGATGGATTCCACGTTCGGCCCGCTCGTCGCCGCTTATTTCTTTGCCCGCTGGCTGCTCGTGCCGGGTTCGCTCAAGGCGCCCGTCTTCATCTATTTGGCAATCGACGCCGTCTGGAATTTTGCCTCCGGAAGCCGCGAGCGGGCCCTGATGACTTTCATTTGCCTCGTGATGACCTACATCGTCGCCAAAAGGCGGATCCCCGCGAAGTTCATCGCGGCCGGCGTGGCCTTCGGGCTCTTTCTCATCGGCTTCATGGACTACTACCGCTACGCCATGGTCCAGTACGACGCGTCTCAGATGAATTTCGACAACATCGGCGAAGCTGTGGATACGGCGCGGGAGCAATCGGACCTTCAAGGGATCCAAAGCACGTTCGTGCGCGGATTGGGACGCCTCAACGACCTGGAATCCGTCGCCGCGATTTACTGGTGGGTGCCGGATGTTGTCCCCTACGAGAACGGGAACACTTATTGGAACATCCTCGCCGTGTTCGTTCCACGCTTTATTTGGACCGACAAGCCCCCCATCAGCATGCCGATCAACAATTGGGTTTTCTCCAACGAAGGGGGTTCCTCGCCCACCACGACAATGGGTGAGGGTTACCTCAACTTCGGATGGCCCGGCGTCGCGCTGGCGGCGATTGTCAGCGCGTTTCTTCTTCGATGGGGGGAACGCTTTCTTCTGCGCTATTCGCGCAACTCAATTTTCCTCCCCGTCTATGTGACCTTCCTGTTGATGATGTCGCGCATGCACACGCAGCCGCTCAGCATCTGGGTGGGTTCGATCCTCAAAGTGTGCCTCCTGCTCTGGTTGGGCCAGTCGTTGACCCGCCCCATCGACCGGTTGGTGGCAGCCCTGCCTAACAAGAATAAGCTGCTCCCTCCGTTGGGAACTGCCCCCGTGGAAGCCATCCCGCTCACCAGCGAAAAGCTCCACTCATGAACGTGCTCGTCACCATCGCTTCGATTTGCCCGGAGCAAGGCGGGCCGTCCCGCAGCGCGCCCGCCTTGTGCGCCGCACTCGGCTCACAGAACGTGCAGGTCGCGTTGCTCTCCCAATCGTTCGGAAACCAGTTCGGCGCGCCACTCCTGCCGCCGGCGCACCTCGTCCAAACGCGGCTGGTCCCCTGCCATCTCTCCCGCCGTTTCCGCATCGGCTGGGCGCCCGGTTTCAATTCCGCGTTGATCAATCTTGCCGCGAGTTCGGGGGCTGAATTGATCCATGACCAGGGGCTTTGGATGCAAACAAATCATGCCGCAGCCCGTGCCGCGCGCCGCCTTCACCTGCCTCTCCTCGTGAGCCCCCGCGGAATGGTGTCCGCATGGGCGATGGGCCATAAGGCATGGAAAAAGCGCTTCGCCTGGAAGCTTTATCAACAGGAGGACCTCCGGGAAGCGAAAGCTTTCCATGCGACGTCTGCGGAAGAGGCGGAAAGCTTGCGTCAACTTGGCCTGCGCCAGCCGATCGCAGTGATCCCAAACGGGGTGGCCCTTCCACCCTTAACCCCGAAACCTGTCCGCGAGGATCCTCGGCGCACCCTGCTGTTTTTGGGCCGCATCAACCCCAAGAAAGGCCTGCTCCAACTCGTTTCCGCATGGGGCATCGCCCGGCCAAAAGGCTGGCGTGTCATCGTGGCCGGACCCGACGAGGATGGCCATCGCAAGGAGGTCGAATTCGCTATCCGCGCCAGCCACCTCGAGGAGGATTTCACGTTCCTGCCGCCTCTGGATGGTGATGCGAAGTGGGCGCTTTACCGCAGCGCAGACCTCTTCGTTCTTCCCACCTTCAGCGAAAACTTCGGAATCACCATCGCCGAGGCCCTGGCGTGCGAACTGCCGGTCATTACCACCAAGGGCGCCCCCTGGGCTGAACTCGAAACGCATCGTTGCGGCTGGTGGGTGGAAATCGGCGCGGATCCACTAGCGATCGCCCTGCGTGAAGCCACGGCGTTGTCCGATGAAGAGCGCCAGGACCGGGGTCAACGCGGCCGCCGCTTGATGGCACAGGGCTATTCCTGGGACGGCATCGCCGCCCGCATGAAATCTGTCTACGCGTGGCTCCTCGGTGTCGGGCCAAAACCGGACTGTCTTTGGCAAAATTAAATCGTTCCCATGCCAGCTTCAATTCCATCTCTCGACAACACGCGCACGGTCGGGTCCACGCCGCGCGTCTCGCCCGTGCAGACCACTCCGTTCCCTTTGAGTCATAAACTGCGCATGGCGTTTTGGAGCATGGTGAGACTCACAGTCTTCAGGTGGTCGCCGCCGCTCTTGCGCGGATTTCGTCGCGGCCTCCTCCGATTGTTCGGCGC
>JBEEGQ010000457.1:0-17210 GCA_041166945.1 Verrucomicrobiota bacterium | reverse complement strand
GTCCATCGATGCGTCTCCAGCGGCCCGAACAGATCCTCGCCGTCATACCAGCCGCCGACGGTCATGACGGCGCACCGGATATTTTTGAGATGCGGCCGAATATTGCGGGCCTGCCAGTAGGAATCGTAGGTCGGGTGGGACAGGAATTCGTTCCATTCGGGCGAGCGGCCCTTCAACAGCAGCCGGTCCGAGTTCGCCAGCGATCCCATCCGCAGAAAAAAATCGTAGCCGTCAGGCGTTTTGAAATTGAAGGGCTTGAGCTCATCGTGAAGCGGGTCCTCGGCCCGCTGCGCAAAGAAATAAAAGAATCCGAAGTTTTGTGACAGAAAAAAGGCGCCATTGTGATGGATGTCATCGCCCATGAACCAATCAGAAATGGGCGCCTGCGGTGACGCCGCCTTGAGCGCGGGATGGCTGTCGATCATTCCCATGGCGGTATAGAAGCCGGGATAGGAAATGCCGTACATCCCCACATTCCCGTTGTTGTTGGGAACATTTTTAACGAGCCAGTCGATGCTGTCCCATGTGTCCGAATTCTCGTCGATATCCTTCGGTCCCTTGTTGGGCACGAAAGGTCGCACGTGAACGTATTGTCCTTCGGAACCGTAGCGGCCGCGCACATCCTGCGTCACGAGGATGAACCGGTCCTTGGCCAGGGTCCGGAACGAACCCGACGGATCCGAATAATTATCGGCGCCATACGGCTTGAGCGCATACGGTGTGCGCTTGAGAACAATGGGCCAGGATTGCGAATCGTCCTTCGGCACATAAACCTGTGTAAAAAGCCGGATGCCATCGCGCATCGGGATGCGGTATTCGTGCTTCGTATAATGTTCAGCCAGCCACTGCGCGTTCGTGTCGACAGCCTGCTCGGCGGCGGGCACATTCGAAATCGCGGCATTGGAGAATAGGAGGAAGGAGAGAATCGCCCGCCGGAAATCGCGCATGGGCGGCATTGTCCGGATGGCGCCCGACGCTTCAAGTCCGAATGTTCGGTGTGTCCGATTGTTCGGTGTCCACCCTTTAGGGTGTCCCCGTCTCAGTCCACGCAACCGAACACCCTAAAGGGTGGACACCGAGCGCGGGAGGGCGGCAGCCGTTCACACGACAAGTCCGATTGTTCGGTGTCCACCCTTCAGGGTGTCCCCGTCTCGGTCCACGCAACCGAACACCCTAAATGGTGAACACCAAACGGGGAGGGCCATGTCAAGCCAGGCGCTTTCAAAATGGACCATCCGGCTGATAGGGTTTGCCCATGAAGATTGCCATCGGCTCCGACCACGCGGGTTTTGAATACAAGGAGGCTATTAAATCGCTCCTGAACACCCTGGGGCATGATATGGTCGATTTCGGCACCGAGGGCATCGAGCCCGTGGATTATCCGATGTTCATCCGGCCCGTGGCCGAGGCGGTGGCGCGCGGTGATTTTGAACGGGGCATTGTGCTCGGCGGCTCCGGAAACGGCGAAGCCATGGTCGCCAACAAGGTTCGCCGCATTCGCTGTTCGTTGTGCTGGAGCCTCGATACCGCCCGGTGGGCCCGCGAACACAATGATGCCAACATCGTCGCCATCGGACAGCGAACCATTCCCGTTGAACTGGCTTTGGAGATTGTCCAAGTCTGGCTGGCGACGCCCTTCGCCGGCGGACGTCACGCGAAACGCGTCGGACAAATCGAGCCCTGACGAGGGTCCGATTGCATTTGTAACCACCCTTGCTCCGCCTTCACGGGCGTCCGACGCCGTTGGATTTAGTCCAATTTCCCGACCCTTCCCGCAAGCCTGTGCGTTCCTCCGGATTTAATCCATGCGGATCGAACCGCAGCCGGTAATGCAATTGAAGCAAAGGTTCCAAGCCGCGCACCGCATCGCGGGAATCGACGGCAACGCGGGCGAGCCAGGCAGATAACGTTTCGCCGGGCCGCCGCTCGACCCCGCGGTCTGCCAGCGCGCGCGCGATCCCATAGAATTCCGAGTCCAGTCCGGGCCAGGCCGTGGGGGACACGTTTTTAGCGGGACGGGATAGGATGCGAGTCCATTGTTTCTGAAAAAACAAACGCGCCGCGAGAAGCAGGATCAACGGAACGACGAGCCAGAGGAGATATCGTTTCCATTCCCCTCCACCCCAGCGCCACTTGGAAAACTCGTAACGCAGCCGGGACCATTTGTCTGAAATCCCCTCCCACCAGGGCGCCCGCGCCTCCTCGACGGCGTTCCAATCCGATGGCGTATTGTCAATATCCTGCCAGGCATTGTCGATCCACGCCAGGCACCAGGCATGCGCATGGCGTCCCCGCACGACCCATTGGTTTCCTTTTTTTTCCTGTACTGAATAGCCGGCGGCGTACCGGGCTGGGATGCCGGCGCGGCGCAGCAATAAAACAGTGGCAGTCGCAAAATATTCGCAATGGCCGCGGCGATGCTTCAGCAGAAACGCGCTCAACGGAGTTTCGGCGGTGCCGGTGGAATGCT
Source organism: Verrucomicrobiota bacterium (assembly GCA_041166945.1). GTDB lineage: Bacteria > Verrucomicrobiota > Verrucomicrobiia > Limisphaerales > JADJPG01 > DASTLJ01. The sequence continues at coordinate 14,740 of JBEEGQ010000457.1, read as the reverse complement.
CGGGGCCCAGCCACGTCGAGTAATGGAAATGGTCGATAAAAAGCCTTCGCACCGCATGCAGTTTTTCCGCCGCTGTCCTGCCCTCCAGACTGAGTTCGTCCGCGATGCGACCGAGCGCCGGCCGTTCTCCCTCCGGCACCTCCAGATCATCTGTCTCGGGAGCGACATCGATGCTCGATCCCTCGCCGTATGCGGCCCGAAACCGCACGAAGCCGGGTCCTTCCACCGAGCGGGCGGCGCCGAACCGGTTTGTCTCCAGGTTATAAACCCCGAGTTCCTCCAGCCGCGCCGTGCCGCGTGGCAGCGCCAGCAACCCTTTTCCCCCGCTCAGGTATTCGGAGATCGTCACGGATTTTTTGGTCTCCTTGCCGGGCAACAACCACCACGTCGTGGTGTCGCTCTCCGGAATGGTCGGCGAGAAATTCCGTTTCGTTGAACCCCAGACCGGCGATTTGAACACGTTGTAGGACGCTTCGCGCAACAGGCCCGGAGGCGATTGGCCATCCGTCTCCAGGCGAAGCAGGATGCTGCCCGATTGTTTGACGCGACCGATGCTGCCGATCATGGTGCGGCTCTCTTTCGGATCGAACTGCCGGCCGGCCGTGAGGCCCGCGACAAATGCGTTGTCGAGTCGCTGGACGATGTGTTGCAGGCCACGCAGCCCTTGTTGAACGGCCACGCCCAGCAGCAGCGCCGCTCCAAGACAGGCGGCCCACCGCGCGTTCGAAAAACTGCGGGATCGACGCGTCCAGAGCGCCCACGCCGCGAGTGCAGCCAGTCCCGCCGAAAACCAGCGGGAGCTTTCATTGGCGGAACAGGCCGCGATCAAACACAGTGCGAAGTACGGCCAAGTCACGTTAAGCCCCGATCCGCGCGCCGCCGGCTCCCCGCGCTTTCGCTGGCGCCGCGCCCACCACGAAAACGTTTGCCATTCCATCCGTTCACTCTGTCCAAACGCCTGCGCGAGCATCAATGGCAGGAAGGAGATCGGCAGCCACTGAAACACATGCAACACCGCCCGAACGCCTTTGTTGAGATTCTCCGCGCGCGCCGCAAATGTCGTGTTCTTCATCAGGCCGCTGATCGCTCCCGAGCCTTCGCCGGTCGCAAAGGCAATCACCCATGAACCGAAGAACAACGCCGTGCAAAGGTTGTAGATTCGATCCAGATCGGCCTGCGGAAAATTCCAGCGAACGCGCACAATGCGGCTGCCTTCCACGGCCAGCGCCGCGAGGACTCCCACCCACAGGAGGCCGGTTTGCCAGCCCCAAAACAGGAGGGTCACCCCGAGAAGGAACGGGGGCGTGGTCATGGACGCGCTCCTTCCAGTTGCAACAGACCCTCCGCAATACGGCCGGTCTCCAGGACATGAAACTGCGCGGGCTTTCCCTCGGCGGGCGCATTACGAATTGCCGCGGCCGCCGCCGCTTCGGCGATTACCAGCACCAGCAGCGGCTGGCCCAGTGACTCCAGTTGTCGGATCAGCTCACGGCGCGGCTCATCCCATCCCAGCAACAGACAGACGCAACCGCAGACATTGCCGGCATGTTGCCCGACCAATTCCTGGAGGGAACGAAATGGTTTTTCGCGACAGGGCCGCACCGACGCGAGAATCTCTAGCGCCTGCTCGGCATGCCCGACCCCCCGGCCGGTCGTGAAACAGACCGCCTGTGGACCAACGAACATCAGGTCCAAAAGCGATTCCTGGGTGGAAAGGCTGCACGCGAATGAGGATGCAACCGCGACCGCCTCCTCAAAGGCCGCCATCTGGGCCGGGCTCGCGAACGTGTCCAGGATGAGCGCGTGCCGCACAAAGAATTCATCCTGAAACTCCTTCACGATGGGCCGCCCCGTGCGCGCCCAACTGCGCCAGTGGATATGCCGCAAAGGATCTCCAGGCCGATAATCGCGCAACGATACGAATTCGTCGGATTGACCGATCGCCGAGGCGTGAGTGACGCCGCCGCGCTGATACTGTCGCGTCCCGGGAAGCGCGATGGACGGAAGTCGATAGCGCTTCGGAAGGATGAGCACCGTCGCCGTTTGCGGCACGCGCACAAATCCGCGAAACAGACCGAACGGGTCGGAACGCGCCACGGTGGCGCCGATCAGCCGAAGCGGCCCGCGCCTGGCCGGGATCAACTGGACCAGTGCCTCGGCGTCCCCATGCGGCGCCAGCGTCGACACCCGGGCCGGCTTGAACGGGGCCACCCGCCGATGACGTCCCGGGCCCGCAGGCGTGCGTGTGATCCGAAACGTCGCTCCTCGCGGGGCTTCCCGCCTCGCCACCGCATAATCCGCGAAGCTCGGCCGGGGATCTTCCACGTCCTCAATCAGCTCCAAATCGCGCCACGTTCTCGTGCCCAGATTGCGAACGGTCACGTGATAGGTGAACGGCTCTCCAACACTTCCATACCGGGGAAGCACCCGCTCGATCGTAAAACGTCCCCGAAAAAATGGCGCCAGCATTATCGCCATCATGAGCAGGCAGGCCACCAGTGCGAATCCCTGAAAGCCCACCGTCTGGTCCATGTCGATCCCGATGGCCCCCGTTGCGCACAACGTCACGAGCGCCAGCAGTCCCGCCGGCGTGAACCGGCGCGGGATGGCATGACGCAACCCCGAGAACTGGCGATACAGTTTATAGCGAAGACGATTCATCCCATACGGCCCGATGATGGCCGGGCCCTGTTTCGCTCAAGCCGGAACTTTGACTTTTTTGAGGATGTCCTTTACGACCCCGGCCGTGGAGAGCCCTGAGAATTTCGACTGTGGATCGAGTGCGAGCCGATGGGCTATTACCGGCACGGCCAATTCTTGAATCTGGTCCGGGGTCACAAATTCGAGTCCGTCGAATAGTGCGAGCGCCTGCGAGGCTTTCATGAGTGCCAGGGACGCCCGCGCGCTCGCCCCGAGTTGGACGCCGGCCGCCTGCCGGGTTGCGCCGGTCAGGTCCACGATGTAGCGCTTCAGTTCTTCGCTCAGCCGGATCCGGCGGGCAGCGGCGCGCAGTCCCAGCACATCCTGCATCGAGACGCAGGCGCCGAGTTGATCCAATGGATGAGCGTCTGCCTGCGCTGAAAGGATGGCGATCTCCTGTTCCGCCTCGACGTAACCAAGGCTGAACTGGAGCGCAAAACGATCCATCTGCGCTTCCGGCAACGGATAGGTGCCGCGATACTCCACCGGATTTTGTGTCGCGATTACAAAAAACAGATCGGGCAATTGACGCCGTTCCCCTTCCACGCTCACCTGGCCCTCGCCCATTGCCTCCAGCAACGCCGACTGCGTGCGGGGCGATGCCCGGTTGATTTCATCCGCCAGCAGGATGTTGGTGAAAACAGGCCCCTCATGAAATTGGAACACCTGCTCGCGCTGATTGTAGATCGAGACCCCCAGGATATCGCTGGGCAACAGGTCGGGAGTGAATTGAACCCGCTTGAAGCGCGCGTCGATCGAACGCGCCAGCGCCTTGGCCAGGGTCGTCTTTCCGGTGCCAGGAAAATCCTCGAGCAAAACGTGACCGGCGCCCGCCAATGCCGCGAGAAGCATCCGCAACGCGGCGGGCTGGCCATGAATGACGCGTTGGAGATTGGTATGGAGCCTTTGGAAAACCTCCTCCGGAGGCAGCAGTCTATTCATAAGAATACATCGGCGGTGAACATCCGCTGTTCAAGTGCCGCCTTTTATTGGACCGGCGCCGCACCGCCTCGTTGCGCTGCCGTCCTCCGAACTCTGTGCCTCCGTATGATCAAAGTGTTGGGAATCCGTTCCACCATTGCCAACATGGGTTGTTATCAACGTGGTACTCCCGCCCGGAATTGAACCGGGATCAACGGTTTAGGAAACCGCTGCTCTATCCATTTGAGCTACGGAAGCATTCCCCTGTAAACACGCTATAAAGCCCGTAAACATTGGGTGAAAGCAGAGTGCCACGTTTGCGTGTCTCGTGCAAGCCGATGTAGCCGGATGTGCCATAAACAGACCTTTTGGCAAATCCTTGGGCCAATCCAAAGGCGCAATGGTTCCGCAAACCGCTGATGATTTGCCCGCGCGGCTCTGCCCCTTGACGCCTGCGCTACGTTCCCAATGGCGGGGCCGGTCAGCGGCTCGGGATGATAGCCCCGGAAGCTGCAACGCTTCACCGCCGCTTCTCGGCCTCTCGTTGACACGCTTTCCAGGATCCTGCTTCATCGAGGAATGAAAACTCCCATCCTCCTTTCGCTGCGCGGACCCCACGCGGTTCCTGTTTGGAACCGCGTGACGACCGGCGGGAACCGGCGGTGGTGCATCAGGCTACTGGTTCCCGCGGGGGGATCGGTAGATCTGCCTAGGAGGGTTTTGTTATACTCCAGGAATCCGCTTGCTTGCTGACAAATGTTTTTTGCATCGGAAAATCACACCCCTTTGAAACGTGTGTGATAATCGCCTTTGAAAAACGGAAGCGTGTCGTACCAATCTGCCACGTTCTCAAAAAATAGCCGCTCTGCTTCATCTCGTTCTGAAGAAAATGGATCTAGTGCGTGGGCAAAGCGGTCATACAAAATTGCCAACGTCGCAAGCCGTGCCTGTGCATCCGGGTGGCTTAAGAATGCATCTGCTGAAGGCGGCGACATTTGTTTCTGAGGTCCAAAACATCGTCGTGGTAAACTTGCGCACCGCAATACGGGTGCCCCTTGTGTAAAACAGACAGCCTTGTAGATGCTTGATCGCAAATCGCCGTCATCTCGCCCCAAGCTTCAGCCACCTTTGAAAGGTCATCGGGCTCGATGACTTCCATTTTCCGAACCATCATTGCAACTATTTTGTAGATCGTCAGCAGTTCGTTGTTGAGCTGTCGGGCTTCCTGGTTAAACGCAGCACAGAGATCTTCTGGGATAGCTGCCACGCGGCGGTCATGGTCCTGAACCATCGAGTTTCCTAAAAGCTGAAAGTCGGATGATTCAAAGCAGGGATTCATGTCGTTTCATATGTTATCGGAAGATTATGCAAGGTTCAAGCCCTTGATTTACCAGTCTGGTATAAAAATCTGCCCGTGTGAAACCGGAAGATCTTTCCCGTCAGCCGCCTTCTCCTTTAACATCCATCCATGGTGCTCATTCTCGATAATTACGATTCGTTCACCTACAATCTCGTTCAATATCTCGGCGAGTTGCACGTGGACATGCAGGTGCATCGCAATGACCAAATCACCCTGGCACAGGCCCGCGCCCTCAATCCCGAACGCATCCTCGTCTCGCCCGGACCCTGTTCCCCCAACGAATCCGGAATGTCCAACGACATCATCCGCGAATTCGGACAGCACATCCCCGTGTTCGGAGTCTGCCTCGGGCATCAGTGCATCGGACACACGTTCGGCGCGGAGGTGGTCGTCAATTATCGAATGATGCACGGGAAAACCTCGCTCATAAAGCACAACGGACGGGACCTCTTTGAAGGCATGCCCAATCCGTTCGCCGCCACCCGCTACCATTCATTGGTGGTCAAACGCGACAGCCTCCCGGATTCCCTGGAAATCACCGCCGAAACGGACGAGGGCGAAATCATGGGGCTCCGTCACAAGACACTGCCGATCTGGGGCGTGCAATTTCATCCCGAAAGCATCCTGACCGAGAGCGGACGGCTTATCATGAAGAATTTCCTGAAGTTGAAAGCGCCCGTGCCGGCGGCTTAGCACCCGTTAAAATGCTTTCCGATTGCCTCGGCGCGGAACGGTTCATATAACTCGCCAAGCTTGTCCACCATGGATCCCACCACCACGCGCCCGCGAGGGAAAAACCCGGGTCATAGCCGGCCGCCTGGATCGGTGGCACGCGCCTCCTTGTTCCCGCTGACGAAGCTTCGCGGATGCGGGTTGGCGCTGATTTTACTTCTCGCGAGTTTGCCCGTTCGGGGGGCCTTGCGGCTGGATATGTTTGTCGGGTTCGACAATGTGGTTCCCCAAGGAAGCTGGCTGCCCGCGACGTTTGAAATCTTCAATGATGGACCACCGTTCAAGGCGGTCCTGGAAGTGTGGCCCGGCATGACCGCCAGCGCCTCCCAAACGCGCCGGATGGTGCTCGAACTGCCGACCGGCACGACAAAACGATTCATTCTGCCGGTTTACAACGCGGTCAATTCCTGGAATACCGAATGGAACGCACATGTGCTCGATGAGAAAAACCGCGAGCGTGCAAAGGCGCAGACACCGCGCCTGCGGGTCCAAAATGCCAGCGTGCCCCTGGCCGGGGCGGTGTCGCGCCATCCACCCACCCTTCCCGAGCCGCGGAATCAAAGCTCGGACTCGGCGCCCCGCATCGCGCGAATCCAGCAGGTGATGCTTCCCGACAATCCCCTCGCTCTCCAGGGATTGGACACGATTTATCTCTCGTCCGAAAAGCTCCTCGAAGTGAACGTAGGCCAGGCGAACGCGATTCTGGCCTGGCTCCATGCCGGCGGCCACCTCATCGTCAGCGTCGAGCAGGTCAATCATTTCATCGGACCAGGAGAATGGCTGCAACGAGTGTTGCCTGTCGAATTGGCGAGCCTCGGTCCGAGTCCGCAACACGCGGCGCTTCAGGATTGGCTGACAAGTCGGAAACGATATGACGGACATGATTATTCCTTCAGTGGCAGCTCGCGCGTGGGACGAACCGTCGTCGCCAGCATTGGCCATAATCCATGGGAAAATCTTTCCAGGGATGAAAAATTCGAGGAGGCGCCCTTGCAGACCGCCCATTTCAAAAACCGGGATGGCCGGCCGTTGATCGGAACCGCGGCCGAACCGCTGGCGGTCATGGCGCGGCGCGGCCGCGGCCAGTTGACAGTTCTGGCTTTTGCGCCGGAACTCGAGCCCTTTAAGTCGTGGAGAAACGGGCCGCAATTTTGGGCCAAGATCACCGATTTCCCGCCGGAATTGCTCGAAGACATCAACGCCCGTCAAAATCAGCAGGCCGGCCGGAGCATCGACGGCATTTTTGGAGCGATGATTGACAGCGATCAGGTTCGCAAGCTGCCGGTCGCCTGGCTGTTGCTGCTGCTCCTGGCGTACCTCGCGGTTATCGGCCCGCTGGATCACTACTGGCTTAAGAAGATCAACCGCCAGATGCTGACCTGGATCACCTTCCCTCTGTATGTCGCCTTTTTTTCCGCGCTGATCTATTTCATCGGCTACAAGCTGCGGGCCGGTGAAAGCGAATGGAGCGAGCTCCATGTCATCGACATTATTCCTCACACCCAGGGGAGAAACGCGGACCTTCGCGGCTGGACGTTCGGCTCGATTTATTCTCCGTCCAATGCGCGTTACCCGGTCGAGAGCGAACAACCTTTTGCCACATTGCGCGGCGAAAGCGGCGGCAATTGGGGGATGAACCAGGAATCCAGCAAGGCGCGGGTCGAACAGCGGGGAAATAACTTTCAGGGGGTCCTCGATGTGCCGGTTTGGACGTCGCAACTTTTCGTCAGCGATTGGTGGGGCCAGCAGGCCGCGCCGTTGAAGGTCACCGTCACCGACGATGAAATCACAGTGGACAATCGTCTCGATACGATGCTCGCGAGCGTCGAATTGGTGGTGAACAACGAGGTGCTCGATCTGGGAGCTGTGCCGGCGCGAAAAATGCAGACGTTCAGCCGTGCCGCTGCGCGCAAGGTGTCCCTCAATAGTTTCGTGACGCGTCATGCCGGAAACTTTCTCGCCGTCCTCAATTCTCGCGGCCACGCCTTCGGCGACAACTCGTTTTCGCGCCTGGCGGACAAATCCAATGCCAGCATGGCGATCTCGTTCATGTCGCAGCTGAACACGCCTAGCGCGCAGTATAACAACCTGAATGGGCCGCCTTTTTTCGAACTCTCACCGATCATTCAACGGGGGGATGCCGTCCTCCTGGCGTTCGCGCCGGATTACGCGATGGTCAAGTCCTTAAACAAATTCAACGCCCGGCGCAATCATCGGGACACACTGCTGCGGGTTGCCGTGGAAGTTAAAAATTGAGAACATCCAACGAATCCGTCGCTACGCCCCCCTGCTGCCCCGCTCCGGGGCTGCCTCGAGTCTGAATCCTGAATCGATCATCCCCATGTCTCAATCCGCTCCTCCACTTCCCGCTGTCCAGACCTCCGGCCTCACCCGGACATATGGGACGATGACCGCGCTGTCGAACCTCGACCTGACGGTCAACCAGGGTGACCTGTTTGGTTTCATCGGATCCAACGGCGCCGGCAAGACTACAACCTTGCGCATCCTGGCGACGTTCCTCGCGCCGTCGGCGGGACAAGCCATCGTGCTCGGTCATGATGTCGTGCGCGACGCCGACGCCGTGCGCCATGTCATCGGTTACATGCCGGATTTTTTCGGAGTGTACAAGGACATGGAAGTGACCGAATACCTGGATTTTTTTGGCGCCTGTTACAAGATTCCCACGGCGCAACGCGAGAAAACGGTCAATGACGTTCTCGAGCTCGTCGGGTTAAGCGAAAAAAAGGGGGCGCTCATTGGCGCTCTTTCCCGCGGCATGCAGCAACGGCTCGGCCTCGCGCGCGTCCTGATTCATGATCCCAAGCTGTTGCTCCTCGATGAACCCGCATCCGGCCTCGACCCGCGAGCGCGAATCGAAATGATGGCCATCCTCCAGGAATTGCAGCGCATGGGAAAAACCATCATCATTTCGTCCCATATCCTGAGCGAGCTCCAAACGCTCTGCAATCGAGTCGCCATCATTGAAAAAGGGAAACTCATCTATGCGGGGCCTGTGCAGGGTGTGCGGGATCAACTCGCAACCGGCCGCGTTGTCTGGGTGCGGGTCTCGAGCGATGTTGCCCAGGCCATTGAAATTCTCAAGGCCCGAACCGAGGTGACGGAAGCGGTGGCGGAAGATGGCGCCGTGAAAATCACGCTCGCCAGCCATGATACCGATCACAGCATCGTTGCAGATGCGCTGATTCATGGCGGCGCCCGCCTCATCGAACTCCGCGAGGACGAGCTCGGGCTCGAAGAGGTGTTTCTCCGCGTCACCCGCGGCGAAACCCAGTAAATCTCGAATTCAACCACAGAGCCGCACAGGACGCGGAGAAACCGGACCTGCGCTCCGCGCGGGCAAGGTGGAAGTTGTCGCGCTGCGACTAATCCCGCTCGACCACCCTGGCAGGTGCCCGGGGGTCAAATGACCCTCGCAATGCGCTTCAAATCCTGGACGAATTTTTGAAATTCAATCCTGCGTGTGGCCTCATCGGGCGCGCGGAGGATGGACGAGGGATGTACGGTGGCCGCCACAAAACGCGCCAACGGGGATGCGACAAATTCGCCCCGTTGACGGCTGACACGGAATTGCGCGCCCAGGAGTGCCTGCGCGGCGGTCGCTCCCAGACAAAGAATGACGCGGGGTTTAACGAGTGTAATCTCCTGCTCGAGCCACGGCCGGCACGCGGCAATCTCCCGGGCGTTTGGTTTTTTGTGCAAACGCCGTTTTCCACTCGGCCCCCATTTGAAGTGTTTCACAACGTTTGTGACGTAAATACGCTCCCGTCCGATGCCCGCTTCTTCGAGTGCGCGATCCAAAAGCTTTCCGGCCGGCCCGACAAATGGGCGCCCCTGAAGGTCCTCATCGTTCCCGGGTTGTTCTCCAATCAACATCGCGGCTGCGTCCGCCTTTCCCTCGCCGAAAACTGTCTGCGTTGCCCGTTTCCACAGAGGGCATGCCCGGCAGGCCTTGGCAACTTTGCGAAGTCTCTCCAGTTCGCGCTCGGGAGAAACGGGGAGTTCCGAAACGGCGCGCGCCGAACTCACGCTTTTCATGGGCGCTTCCTTCTAACCAATGGCGGACCCGGCGAGATCCACACGTCCATGCTGCTTTCCTTCATTGAAGTCCTGGAGCAGGTCTCGAAACTTTTCTGTCTGTGTTGAATTCATAAGCGTCAGAGTTGATTTTAAGTGTGGCTCCAGGCTCCGAGCCGTTCGGATTTCTCCCCGACTTATCCAGCGCCATTCGTGCCAGCCTCAGGCGCGCGATAACGTCACGAAACTGTTTGTGAACTGGCTTCGAACCCCGCATTGGGTCCAATGGAAACCATCGAGGCCGAAGGCAAACTGCATGTCCCCAAGGATCGCTCGTAGCACATTGCACGAAGGATCGCGCAGCATTCCGTGCCTGTCGGATTTCCAATGCTGGCACGAAGTTCGCAAGGTTTCCGGCAAAGCTGAGTCGGCCAAACCCACCGAACAATGCCGTGAACGGTCACCAACCAAAAACAATGCAAGCCGGCGCCGTCACAAACCAGGATGGACTGGAGGCGGCGAGAAGTGCCGGACTGCGCTATGTGACGGACCGGAAGCCGGGCATTCAGCGGATCCGCGCCGGCGGAGGATTCAGGTATGTGGGAACTAAAACCAAGAGTTTGGATTCCGAAACCGTCGAACGCATCAAGCGCCTGGCTATTCCCCCCGCATGGACGCGCGTCTGGATCTGTCCGGATCCCCAGGGCCATATACAGGCGACCGGCCGCGATGCCAGGGGGCGCAAGCAATACCGGTATCACTCGCACTGGCGCGAGCAACGGGACGAGAATAAATACAGCCGGATGATCGGCTTTGGGACGGTCCTGCCAAAATTACGCCGTCGCATCCGCCAGGATCTTCGGCAACAGGGCTTGGGACGCAACAAGGTTCTCGCCGCCATCGCCCATTTGTTGGAACTGAGCGGCATGCGGATCGGCAACGAGGAATATGCGGTCCAAAATCATTCCTACGGTTTAACCACCCTTCAAAACCGGCACGCACGCATTCGGGGGTCCAAAATTGAATTCAGGTTTCGCGGCAAGGCTGGCATCGAACAGAGGGTAGCCGTTCAACATCCGCTGCTCTCCCGTATCGTGAAGCGATGTCAGGATCTGCCGGGACAGGATTTGTTTCAATACGTGGATGATGAAGGCACGATGCGCGACGTCACGTCCGGCGACGTCAACGATTACCTCGTTCAAGTCACCGGGCAGGAGTTCACAGCCAAGGATTTTCGCACATGGCGCGGGACGTTGCTGGCTGCCGTCGCCCTTTGCCGCTTCGAGTTGAAGGAACCCGGGAGGCGCTCGAAGCGAAATATCGTCCGCGCGATTGAGGAGGTCGCCACGCACCTCGGAAACACTCCCACAATTTGCAGGAAATGTTACATCCACCCGGTCATCCTGGAGTCCTACTTGGATGGAAGCCTTGGCAGTGCCATGGGAAATTTGCCGGGGACAGCCATGGACCGCCGGCCCCGTTGCATCGAAGCCGCTCTTTTAAGACTGCTACGGAATACAGCCAGGAAGAGTCGAGGCTGAATCCTTGAGGGTTGCATCATGGCTTCCTCGGGGCGCGGGACATCAACGAGCCTCCCGCCTAAACCTTCGAGCCCGGCCTCAGGCGTCACCGCCGCCACCGCCACCGGAGTCTCCGCCACCGCCACCAAAGTCACCGCCGCCGCCGCTGTCCACATCGCCGCCGGAGCTGCTGTAGTCGCCACCCACATCGGAGGGAGGGGCATCGGGCGGATTCATTCGGTAATTATCCGACGCGTGAGCGTTGCCGCCGAGGAAACGATCGTAAAGCCAGCTGCCAGCCATTGCGCCTCCGATGCCCCCGAGGAGGCTGGAGAAAAATCCACCGCCGCCACCGCCCATTCCCCCCGCCCCGGCTAAGCCACCGCTTCCACCACCCATGCCACGGCGCAGCAGTCTCAAAATAAATCCGACCAGGATGACGCCACCGACGATGAAAACTCCCAGGATCAACAGCGATCCACCACTGCCACGAGAGGAAGTCGCAGGGCCGTCCGGGACCTGTCGACCGCCGCCGGCGTCGGAAACCGGCCTCGCCGCTGCGGCGCCTTGCAAATTATTGCGCAAGGTCCGTTCGACATACGCCACGCCGTTGCGCAGGGCCTCGTCATATTTGTCGGCACGGAAACTGGCCTGGACAATTCGCACCAATTCGTCCCGATCGGCGGTCGTGAAGGCTCTCTGTCGCGTTGCCTGGCCGACACCGACCTGTATCCGAAAGCGATGGGGTGGCGGTTCCTTCATAACCAGCACGTAGATGCCGTCCAATCGCGCGGCGCGGGCACGGTCGGTGACGAAAGTGGAAAAGAATTCCTCGCGGTTCCGGGCGTAATCATTGGTTCGCGCCTCGGGAACGGCGGGAAATGTTTCGATCAGCAAATCCTTGTGATAATCCCGCTGGATGGCGCGGATGGTTTCGTCAGCCTGTTTGACGGCAGCCGGCGAAAACAATCCGGAATTGTCCCGGACTTCCGGACCGACAGCCCGCGCGAAAGAACCTCCCCAACACGACGCCACGATAAGAACAACCGCAACGATCGATCGCCGATTTATGATTCGCATAGCAGATAAATGACCCAACAAAACCATTTTGGCCAATTGAATCAATGTCTCATATTATAATCCGCCCGGGATTCCGGCGTTGGAGACGGCTGCCCATTTCGTCAGCCGAAGGAACCCGGAGTGGCCGTGCCGAGAGGAGATTTCTAAATTGCCCGCTTGATTCCCAACGACATCGGGTGACAATAACGCCGGTAGAACCAGACGACAAACGTATGGACCTCCATCATCCGCTCCTGAAGGAATTCCCCGAACATCACGAGACCATTCAATGGCTCAAGGTGAGCAACGAGGCGTTCCGGAAGAAATTCGATGAGTATCACCAGACCGACGATCGCATTTGTCGGATCGAGGAACTCGTCGATTTTGCGACCGATCAGGAAGTAGACGAGTTGAAAATGAAACGCGCACTGCTCAAGGACCAGCTTTATCGCCAGGTCCGGGTTCCCTCCGCGGAACTCCGATAAGCCGAGCCGTATTCATCGCGCCGCGGCCCGCCGGAACGTTTCAGGTTCCAGGGCTGAAAAGGGATATTTTCGTCCTCGCGCCCCACCCGCTGTCACCAGCCCCATGGTCGGTCAGGGTTCGCTCAGCCGTTCGAAGCTCTCCTCGATGAACGTCGTGTTCTGGATTCGCGCGAGCCGCGCATAAAGACCGCTTCTCGAGATCAATTCCTCGTGGGTTCCCCTCTCGATGATCTCCCCGCGCCGAAGCACCAGTATTTGATCCGCGCTCCGGATGGTGCTCAAACGATGGGCGATGACGAAACTCGTCCGGCCTTCCATCAACCGTTCCAATGCCTCCTGGATGAGCCGCTCGGTCGCCGTGTCCACGCTCGCCGTGGCTTCATCCAGGATGAGCACCGGCGCATTCTTGAGCAACGCGCGGGCGATGCTGACGCGTTGCTTTTCTCCGACGCTTAACTTCACCCCGCGTTCGCCCACGCGGGCATCGTAGCCCTCGGGAAGCCGTGTGATAAACTCGTGACAATTTGCCGCGCGCGCCGCCGCCGTCAGCTCCTCGTCGGTCGCTTTCAATTCGCCGTAAAGGATGTTCTCGCGAATGGTGCCGTTGAAAAGAAACGGCTCCTGGCTCACCACGCTGATATTGGCGCGCAATGACTCGAGCGTCACGCGGCTAATATCCTGTCCATCGATTGTGATCCGTCCCGCGGTCGGCTCGTAAAACGCCGGCAGCAGGTTGACCAGCGTCGATTTCCCCGCGCCCGTGGGCCCCACCAGCGCGATCATCTGTCCCCGCCCGGCCTGCAGGGAGACATCCTTCAACACGACGTTGCCACCGCCATAAGAGAAATGAACCGCTTCGTACGACACGTCACCTCGCAACGGAACCCGCAGGGTTTCCGTCCGAACCCCGCTCGCCGCCTCGGTGGGTGTGTCGAGGATGTCAAAAACGCGTTCGCCGGCCGCGCGTGCCGCCTGCAGCATTTGGTTCAGCCCGTGAAGCCGTCCTAGTGGCTCGTAGAACAGCGCCAGGAAAAAAAGAAATCCGACGAGATCGCCCAGGGTCATCGTCCCCTGGATCACCAGGCGTCCGCCCACCCACAGCACCAAACCACTTCCAAGCGCCGCCGCAAAACTCATCGCCGGCGAGTAACTGGCCCAAACGCGCATCACTCCCAGCATGCCGCGGCGCATCTCGTCGGCGCGCTCGGTGAATCGGGCGTCTTCATGGACCTGTCGGCCATACGCCTTGATCTGCCGGATGCCCTGCAAGTTATCCATGAGCAGCGCATTCATTGCGCTCGCTGCCTCCCGCTGGAGCCGGTAGCGCCGGTGCGCTGTCAGCGTGTACCACAGCGCGCCTCCAATGAGGAGAGGCAGCGGAATCAGGGCCACCAGGGCGAGAGCAGGGTTCAGGTGAAACATAAATGCGGTCACCCCAACGATGCTCAACAACGCCACAGTCCCCTGCTCCGTGCCGTCGATTAATATCCGCTCGACCGAATTCACGTCCTCGATGACCCGGGTCATCAGGTCGCCCGATGCCCGTTGATCAAAGTAATCCACCGGCAGCCTCTGCAGCTTCGCAAATACATCGCGGCGCATGTCGAAGATGACATTTTGTTCGAAGGTGTTGTTGATCCGCACCCGCAGGCTGTTGAACAAATCGCGTACGAGAAACGCGCCCATCAATCCCATCATCACCGGCGCCAGCCTTTCGGATTGTCCGCGACCAATCACGTTGTCGATGACATCCCGGGTAAGATACGGAAAAGCGAAACTGCACAGCGTGGCCAGCACCGCGCAAATCATCGTGCCGGCGGCCATCCACGGATAGGGCCTCAAATAATGCGCCACACGGCGTATAATCTCCCCCGTGGACCGCGAGGTCGCCTGGAACGACGGATCGCTATTCGAAGAGGCGTGAGAAC
>JBEEGQ010000456.1:0-26811 GCA_041166945.1 Verrucomicrobiota bacterium | reverse complement strand
CAAACCGCTGACAACGAGCCCGCGTCGAACCCCCAAACCCTGCAGGACTCGCGCCACCGGTTCACAAAGTTGAGGTCGCGCGACTCCCACCAGTTGCGCGGTCGGCCGGGCCGGGTTCAACAGCGGCCCGAGGAAATTGAAAATGGTCCGCTGTCCGCGCGCAGCACAAAGGCGGCGCGCCGGCCCGATATGCTGGAACACGGGATGATAAAGAGGCGCAAAGAAAAAGGCGAATCCGCGCTCGCCCAAATGGCGCGCCGCGACGGCCGGTGACAGGTCAATCGGAATTCCCAGCGCCTCGAGGACGTCCGCGCTGCCCGCTTGGGAAGTGACCGCCCGGTTGCCGTGCTTGGCAACTTTGATCCCCGCCGACGCAGCGATCAACGCGACGGTGGTGGAAATGTTGAACGTATTCAGCCGATCGCCGCCGGTGCCGCACACATCCAGAATCTCGCCCGCGCGCGTTGCCGCATCGAGGGGAGGCTCGATGGAACGCAGCCGCAATTCGCGCGCGAACGCGGCGATCTCACCGGTGGTCTCACCCTTCAGCGCCAGCGCCGTAAGGAACTCCGCCTTGCTCTCCGGTGCCAGGCCCGGTTGGGCGAGCGCCTCGACGGCGTCACGGACCTGGCCGTCGTCAAGGGATCGCGGCGCGCGCAGTTGATCGATCAATTGCTGAAGCATTCGCGCCGAGGATACCGCGTTCCGACCCGGCAGAAAAGCAGGAGAATGAGGAGCGCCGATTTTAACGATCGACGTCGAGCTCGTTTAAGGTGAGCCAGAATTGGTTGCGGACCGGCTTTCCGTCCGCGTCGTTGAGGCTGTATTTCACCTCCATTTGCATCACGCGTTGGAGACCTGGCATTTCAAGAAAAACGGTCCGGCCATCCGGCAACAACCGCGCTGATTTCACTTCGAGTTCATCGCGGCCCGGCTTGGCGGGATTGGCCACTGACCAATCCTTCGAGCCGTACTGCGCCGCATAGCGGTAATTCCATTGGGTCACGCCGAAGCTGCCCGCATCGCGTGCGGCGGCGGGGTCGAGCGGCGCACTAAAAGTAATGTCGATGCCGTTGCGGTGCGCGCGCCAGCCGATGGGGAGAACGACAGGCCTTTCGGTGAAACGAATGCGTTGCAACGCCCCGTCGCGCGCGGCGCTCGTTTGCCAGCCCGTGCTGCCGGCGATATACAGGGCATCCTCGCGCGGATGAAAAGTTCCCCGGTTGGGTCCCGACAACAGTCGCCCGGGAAGCGGGACCACGGCCCCCTGCGGAGTGCCATTCACTTCATCGCGCAGGACCAGCATCATGCCGCAGCGTCCCCAGAGCAGATGAATCATGTGCCCCGCTAAAGGACCCCACTTGCCCTCCGGAATCCAGACCTGGCTGCCGCTGGAATTGTCGATCTCGTGGGGAATCCAACAAAGCGGATCGTTATAACCCAACGGCCGACCGGGAATAATCCGCGGGCCGCCATAACCATAGTAGGCCCCGGATTTCGCCTCCGAAATCTGAGAGGAGGGAGTCCATTCACCTTGCTGGGGCGCGACTGTGATGATTTTTCCATCGGGGCTGACACCCATTCCGTTGGGGTTGCGCCAGCCGGAGGCGATTGTTTCCATGTGAAGACCGTCGGGCGAGATGCGGTGGACGCCGCGCGGATCCACGTAATAAAGATTGCCAGCGAGGTCGGTTTCCAGGCAGGTCACAAAATCATGGGTTCCGGACGATGTCTCGATCAGGTTGCAAAAGCTTTCGTAGAAATCAGCTTCCCCGTCGCCGTTCATGTCATGCAGCCGCGTCACTTGATCGCGACCGAGAACCAGGACTTTCCCGTCGCGCACCTTGAGTCCCAGGGGCTGAAACAGGCCCGTCGCAAAACGTTTCCATCGAAGCTCGCCCAGTGTCGCGTCAATGCCCGTGATGCGCCATACATCGCCGTGGATCGAACAAACCCAGGCGGCACCGTCCGGAGTAAAATCCACCCCCGCAAGAAACATGAGCGCCTTCCAGGGATTATCGTATGGGACTGTCAGCGTATCGACCGCGAGAATGTCCGTACTGGGGCTCCGTTGACCGCGCGTTTTGAGTTCCGGCAGCCAGCGCGCCGGGCCAGGCTGGCTCAAGGCCGTCAAATCCTCCGGGACTGTTTGCGTTGCATCGACAACAGGCAGCTGCGCGGATGGATCTCCCGAGCTGAACAGGATTTTTGCGCGGAGCAACCTGGCGTGAGCCGGAAACACTGCGACGATCCGTCCTTTCTCGCTCACCAGT
The DNA here is from genome assembly GCA_041166945.1 of Verrucomicrobiota bacterium. GTDB lineage: Bacteria > Verrucomicrobiota > Verrucomicrobiia > Limisphaerales > JADJPG01 > DASTLJ01. The sequence continues at coordinate 24,538 of JBEEGQ010000456.1, read as the reverse complement.
TTTGCATCGCCGAAAAGCGCCACGATGAAAACATTCGTGGCTGTTTTCACCACGGCACGGGCCAGGCCGCCCTGGTAAACCATCGCCGCCGTTTCGCCGGGGGTCGACGCGACGACCACACGGGATTCTTCGCGACACGGTGCGACTTCCAGTGAGCGGGTGAAAAGGATGCTGTTGCCCGATTTGTCCAGCCAGGGCGAATCCAGGACTTTCATTCCTCCCACCCTGTATTCGAGCACAACGCGTTTGCCGCTGAGATGAAGACCGGAGAATCGGTTGCTGGAGCCCACCCAGCCCGGCGTGGCGCCCTGACTCCAAACGATCGAGCCATCGATCTTGGGAATCTTGATCAGGCCGTAGCGGGCCGCATCAAATACAAGGAACCCTCCCGTCCATGCCGCCCGCCAGGAAAGGTTCTTGCTGTCAAAACAAACCGTTCCTTCGTCGCGGGAGCCGACCTTGATCGAAAGGCCCCTGGCCACGGTTCCGTGAGGGGTGTCGACAAGCGATGACAGGAATTGCCCGACATCCGTGCGGCTCCAGCGATTGTCGATCCAGTCCTTCTCATTCTGGCTGCCCACATCGCGCGGCCCCGGCGGCGTGGCGCCGAACAGCGGGAACGCAAATAAAAAACCGACGAGACCGACGAGAAAAACAGAGGCTGCGCGCATAGGTGGAAGACGACCGATTCAAGCTGGGAATGTTGCTCAAGGTCAAGCCGCGGCTCGACAGCGCAAACGGAAACCCTATTTTGACTGGTCATGGCCGCCGATGAAAGTGTCCGCATTCCCCCCGAGGTTTTTAAAGAACTCATCCGCATCGCCGGCCGGGAAGGGGTCATCGCGGGCCCCGAGGAATTGCTCGTTTACGAATGCGACGCCTACACCCTGCACAAGCATCTGCCGGGGGTCGTCGTGCTCCCGCGGACAACCGCCGAGGTCGTCGAAATCGTCAAGCTTTGCTCGCGCCACGGCCTGCCCATCATTCCACGAGGCGCCGGCACCAGTTTGAGTGGAACAGTGCTCGCGGTGACGGGCGGGGTGATGATCGGGTTGACCCGGATGTCGCGAATTCTCGAACTCGACTTTCGCAACCGCCGCGCGCTGGTGGAAGCGGGCTGTGTCAACGCGCACGTCACCCAGGCGGCCAAATCGCGCGGCCTCCTGTACGCCCCCGACCCCTCCAGCCAGTCCGCATGCACCATCGGGGGCAATGTCGGGACCAACTCCGGCGGACCGCACACTCTCAAATACGGCGTGACCACCAACCATGTGCTCGGCTTCGAGATGGTTCTGCCGGACGGCGAGGTGGTGTGGCTGGGAACCACCCTCGAGGGAGGTGAGGACGTGGACGGCTACGATCTGCGCGGCGCTGCCATCGGAAGCGAAGGGATGTTTGGAATCGTCACGCGCATCCTGTTGCGATTGGTGCGCGCGCCGCAGGAATACAAGACGCTCCTGGCGATTTTTGAACACGTGGATGCCGCCAGCGAAACCGTCAGCGACATCATTGGTGCGGGGATTGTTCCGGCGGCGCTCGAGATGATGGACCAGCTGATCACGCAGGCGGTCGAGGCCGCTTATCACTTTGGTTTTCCACTCGATGCCGGCGCCGTGCTGATCGTGGAGCTGGACGGCTTGGCCGCGGGGCTCGCGGAACAGGCGGAACAAGTCACTGACCTCTGCCGGAAACGCAAGGCGCGCGAAGTGCGCATCGCGCGCACGCCGCAGGAGCGCGCCGATCTCTGGAAGAGCCGCAAGCGGGCGTTTGGAGCCATCGGCAGGCTCAGCCCGAATTATCTGACCCAGGACGGCGTGGTGCCGCGATCGCGCCTTCCCGAGATGATGCGCTTCATCGCGGCGTGCAGCCGCAAATATGCCCTCCGCATTCCCAACGTTTTCCATGCCGGCGACGGGAACCTCCATCCCCTTATACTTTACGACGAGCGCGATCCCGACCAGGTCCGCCGCACTCTCGAGGCCAGCAACGATATCCTCCATCAATGCATCGCCCTGGGCGGGAGCGTCAGCGGCGAACACGGCATCGGCGTCGAGAAAATTGATTTCATGGCGAAGCAATTTTCACCGGACGATCTCCAGGCCATGCGGCAGCTCCGGCGCGTTTTCGATCCCGAAGGGCGTTGCAATCCGCACAAGATGTTTCCCGGATCCAAACGCTGTTCGGATTTTACACCGCGCCGGCAAAGTTCGGCATGACCGCTCTAATTCCGGCTTTCATCGCCCGGCCTTTTTATGTTGCGATGCCGTTATGCAGATCAACGCGGGCATCCTCACCATCAGCGATCGCGCCAGCAAAGGTCTCTATGACGATCTGGGCGGACCAGCGCTCCGGGATGCCGCACTGGGCCACGGATGGAAGGTAACCGCCGACGCCATGGTTCCGGACGAGAAACGAGACATTCAGCGGGGCATCCGCGAGCTGATCGCCCGCGGCTGCAACCTGGTGCTCACCACCGGCGGCACTGGCGTCGCCGCGAGGGACGTGACTCCCGAGGCAGTGCGCGAAATCGCGGTGCGCGAGCTGCCCGGATTTGGCGAATTGATGCGCATGGAATCGTTGAAAATAACGAAGAACGCCATTCTCTCGCGCAATCTCGCCGCTGTCGTCGACAAAACGCTGGTGATTTGTCTTCCCGGGAAACCAAGCGGGGCTGTCGAGTGTTTAAGCTTTGTCGTGGGCGCCATCCCTCATTGCATCGAAGTATTGCAGGAAGTACCCACGAGCTGCTGACGCCCCATGAAAACCATATCGATCGTCCTGTTGGGCGTGATTTTTCTCAACGCGGGCTGCGCCGGCGGGTCCAGGCGGAAACAGCGCGAACAGGAGGCGTTCCTCCGAGGACAGCAACAGGCCATCGCCGCACAACAACAGGCCCAGGAACCCGCCGTCTGGTTTCATGGAATGGTCCGGCACCCTCGCGTTCCGTGGACGGAAAACCTGACCCTCGCCCAGGCGCTCGTCATGGCCCAATACACCGGCGCGCTCGATCCCACCAGCATCAAGGTCATCCGCCAGGGACAAACCTATCGGATCGATCCGAAGCGCCTGATCCGCGGTCTTGAAGATCCACCCCTGGAGCCAGGCGACCTTATCGAGGTCAGCCGGTAGGCGCCAACTTCCCGGGATGCCCTTCCCTTCGAGCTCCTTTTCGTTGGTGCGCGGCCATTGTGTTTCCCTGGCTCCCATGTCACTTTGCCTGCGTCCACCCGGATTCGCTCACCCAGGACGCTCGTGAATTTTCGTCCGGCTCTCATCCTCCTTTTCGTCGCATCGGCGATTGCTTTTCCAGCAATCGTCCCCGCCCAACGTGTCCTCGCGCCGCCGTCAGCTGCCGCGCTCCAGAGCGTCTTGCTCACCATTGAAGGCACGGTCGAAGTGGCATCGGCCGGAACCCTGAACTGGAAGCCGGGACAAACGAATCAAATCCTCAATGTCGGCGACCGCATCCATACCGGTGACGGAAGTCGCGCCACTCTCCTGCTTTCAGACCGCAGCGTCCTCCGCGTCGGCGATTCGACGACGTTGGAAATCCGTCCGCCCGCACAGGCCGGGAAGAGAATGCTGCTGGATCTCAAATCGGGCAAAACCTACCTGTTCAACCGCGAGAAACCGACCGAGCTGCAATTCCGCACCCCGCTTGCGTCCGGCGCCATTCGCGGAACGGAATTCGAATTGTCCGCCGACGCCGCGACCGGCCGCACCGTCCTCACGCTGATCGAAGGAGCCGTGCAGCTCGCCAATCCGCAGGGAACCCTCGATCTCGCCGCCGGTGATCAAGGCATCGTCGAACCTGGCCAGCCGCCCCGCAAATCCCCGCGCGTCGATGTGATCAGCGTCATTCAGTGGACGCTCTACTATCCCGCCATCCTGGATCTGGACGAACTGAATCTGGGGGCTGCGGAGCAAACCGCGTTGACGAATTCAATCGCCGCCTATCGAAGCGGCGATTTGCTTCGCGCCCTTTCGCTCTACCCAGCCGGCCGCCAGCCCGCGGCGGATAGCGAGCGGATTTATCGCGCGGCATTGTCCCTTGCCGTCGGGGACGTGCTTCAGACCGAGGCGATCTTGTCATCGCTCCCTGCGGTGACGCCAGCCGCCCGGGCATTGCGCAAATTGGTCAGCGTAGTGAAAGCGCAGGCAACGACCAACAAAACACCAGTGAGCGCAAGTGAGTGGCTCGCCGAATCGTATCTTCAACAGTCCGGATCCCGATTGGACGAAGCATTAAAATCCGCGCGCCAAGCCGTCAGGATGGCTCCCCGCTTTGCCTTTGCGTGGATTCGCGTGGCCGAACTCGAAATGAGTTTCGGCCGGATGGATGCGGCGCTCGCCGCGCTGGACCAGGGCCTCAAGCTTGCCCCGCGTCACGCTCAGGGACTTGTTCTCCGCGGGTTCAGCCTCATCCAAAAAGGCGGCACGCGCGCCGCCGCGCAGTTCTTCACCGATGCCATCGCCATCGATCCAGCGCTGGGCAACGCCTGGCTCGGACGCGGTCTCTGTCGCATCCGACTCGGGGAGCATTCCGCCGGGCGCGAGGATTTGCAGGTCGCCGCAACGTTGGAACCAAATCGCTCGGTGCTCCGCAGTTACCTTGGCAAAGCCTTCGCCACCGAGGGCGACTTCGGTCATGCCGAACGCGAATTGCTTCTCGCGCGACAGTTTGATCCCGGAGATCCAACGTCATGGCTTTACCTCGCCCTGATGCAACAGGAGCAAAATCGTATCAACGAGGCCATCAGCAACGTCGAGCAGTCCAAGGCGCTGAATGGAAATCGCAGCCTGTTTCAGTCGCGGTTTCGTCTGGAACAGGATCTCGCCACGCGGAGTGCGAACCTGGCGGGCATTTATCGCGATGCCGGCATGACTCTTTGGGCGGCACGCGAGGCGGCGCACGCGGTGAATTCAGATTACGGTAATTTTTCCGCCCACCTCTTTCTCGCCAACAGTTACGATGCGTTGCGGGATCCAAGGCTCATCAATCTGCGCTACGAGACCCCATGGCTCAGCGAGCAGCTCGTTGCGAACCTGCTCGCGCCTGCCGCCGCCGGCGCCTTCCCTCGGAATATTGCGGACGAACCCTATTCGCGGCTCTTTCAGGAGGACCATTTGGGCGCCGTTTCGAGCACCGAATATTTTAGCGGCGGCGAATGGATCCAACGCGGCTCCCAATACGGCATCCTGGGCAACAGCAGCTGGTCCCTCGACGCCTACTATCACACCGACCCCGGGCAACGGCCGAACAACGATCTCGAACAGACCGAAATCGCGGCCACGTTCAAGCAGCAACTGACACCCAGGGATAGTCTGTATCTCCGCGCCGAACTTTTCTCGGCCGACTCCGGTGACTTGGCGCAATATTTTTATCAGACCGACGCAAATCGCTCTCAACGCGTTCATGAACGGCAGGCTCCCAATGTTTTCGCTGGCTGGCATCATGAATGGGCGCCCGGCATCCATACGCTCGCCCTGGCCGGTTATCTTGAGGACAACCTGGATTTCCGCGGCGCATTCGATCTGTATAACCTCGTGCGCCCGGCAGGTGCCATCGTCGGCGGATTTCAATCCCGCTACGGGGTAAATTACGAAACCGATTTTCGCGCCCTGACCGGTGAACTTCAGCAAATCTGGCAGAACGAACGTCACACGCTCATCGTTGGGGGACGGATGCAAGGCGGCGAAATCGAGACGCGTGCGAGTGCTCCCGTCGTCCAGCATTTCAACACGGATCTCCTCCGCGGTTCGGCGTATGCCTATTGGTTTTGGCAAATCCTCCAGCCGCTCCAGCTCCAGGCCGGAGTGAGTTATGACCATCTAAACTTCCCGGAGAACACCTCCATCCCGCCCATCTCCGATAAGCAGGTTCATACAGACCAGGTGTCGCCTAAACTCGGGTTTTATTTGATGCCCTGGACAAACACCACGTTGCGGGGCGCATGGACACGTTCGTTGGGCGGCGTTTACTTTGACACCAGCGTGCGCCTCGAGCCCACGCAGATCGGAGGCTTCAACCAGGCGCTCCGGAGCGTCGCACCGGAATCCGTGGTCGGCCTCGTTCCGGGAAGCAGCTTCGAGACGTTTGGGCTGGCGCTGGAACAAAAGTTCCCGACTCGGACCTATCTCACCATCGCGGGCGAATTGCTTTATTCCGACGCGGCGCGCGGAGTGGGCGCCTTCGATCTCTCCGCCCTGGGAAGCACGCCATCCGTCACACGGGAGACCATTGATTTCCGGGAACGCACCTTGGGCGCATCCATACAACAGCTTTTGGGAGAGAATTGGTCGCTCGGCATTCAATATCGGCTTGTTGATGCCGATCTTCGCTCGAAGTTCCCGGAGTTCGCGACGTTTCCGCAACTTTATAACTTCGCCGCGCGCCGCGAATCCGCCCTGTTGAACCAGGCGACCTTTTCCGCACACTACTATTCCCGCTGCGGCCTGTTCGCCCAGGCCTGGTCCGTCTGGTCGCAGCAGCACAACGATGGCGTCCTGCCCGATTCCAATTTCTGGCAGCATAATGTGGGCATCGGCTACCGCCTTCCCAAGCGCCACGTCGAACTGCGCGTGAGCGTGCTGAATATTCTCGATCGTGACTATCATCTCAACCCGCTGACCCTCTACGGTGAACTGCCACGCGAGCGCACCCTGGCGTTGAGCTTCAAGTTTTATTTCTGAGCAGAGGCGCCAGGCCGGGAACGTGGCGGGGCAGATGTTCCTCAAAAGACCTCCCGACATTTTCGACCTCGCCATGTCGTGGCAGCCGGCGTGAGGAGACTCCTATTTGCGTCATCGGATGCAACTCCTCTCTCGACAGGCGGCGATGGGGTTTTTAGTTTGCGACGCACGCGCGACATGCTCATTCGTTATCTTCGCAATCTCAATTCCGCCAGGCTGATCCTTTGGTGCTACTTCATCTGGTATCTCGTCGTGCTCAAGCGTTATTTCGATCCGCGCCTGGATCTGTGGCTGACCTCGCTGGGCCTGAGCGGCATCATCGGCTTTGCACTGTACGTCAGCACCGTCACGGCCGGGAGCACGCGGTTGAAACTGGGATTCTGGCAGTTATTCCGGCTCTTTCTGATGCCATTCTGCGTGTCGAGCTTCGCGGCGCTGGTGAAAGGCAAAGGGTTTATCCTGATTTTTTCACCCAACCTCAATGAAATCGCCGTCGCCGCCGGACTCTGCCTGGCCTTATGCCTGATCGTGGCCGGATTGAAACACAGCGCGCGCCGCTCGGGTTTGTAGCTAAAAAATCCGACCCTCCCCGCGATCCACCTCGATGCGGCATAAATGCAGCGCTCCTGCCCGGACGTTCCTTCCATCTCTTGGTGGCGACATCAGTTCGGCTTCAGGGAACAGTTCGGATCACCGTCGGTGCCCGCCATCTGCGTGGCAAGACCAGTTTGGGTGAGTTGATGAGCGCTTCCATCGGCCAACACCATATTGCCGGCGTTGACGTGCATGATGCTGTCCCAACGCGGATTGTCGCCGGTTCTGAGCTGAGTGATAAATCCGAAGATCGCCGCAGGACCGCATCCTTGTCCGGCGCGTCCGACCAGATTGCGATCACCGGCAATGTGCGCCGCCGGTTTGTCCGGCCCGGCCCCGGTCCCGACCGCATAACTTATGGCGGCATCCTTCAATGTTGGCAACCCGCCCGCTGAACTCGAGAAATCGCTGGCGATTTGCTTGGCGGGGTCACTGGGGCAATGAAGAATTTTCGAAGTAACCAGTTCGTTGGTCATGGTCATGAAATGCTCCCAGGACTCCAACAGACCCTTGCTCCCGCCTTCTGAAACATCGACGGTTGAGGGAAACCTCTCACCGTGCTCGCCCGCCCACAGGATGAAGGACAGGCCGATCTGCTTTTGATTGTCCAGGCACGCAATGCGCTGCGCTCTCGCTTTGGCCTTCGCTAACGCCGGCAGCAACAGCGCCGTCAGGATGGCGAGGATGGCAATGACAACCAGCAACTCGATCAGCGTGAATGCGCTCCGAGGCAGAATGTTGCTTTTCATACCAAGCCCTCTTGCGGCACGAAATTGGACGCTCCGTGCCACCCGCTGTGTTCATAAGATTTGCCGCCTCAATGCCGTGTTGCCGCAGCGCATCAAAAATCAACTGCGCAAGTTCGGTCTGATTTAGATTGCAGCTCGCCACCACAACCGACCGATGCACCTGTTTGGGCGTAGAGCAGCTACACAAAAGGGCCGCCAGCGCAATTGTCGTTGCCGCAAGTTTCAATCCTATAAGCTGCGACGATCGGGGACGCCTAACGTTAGCTGAGATTTGCTCATCGCTCCCCGAACTCTGTGCCTCTGTGGCTCCGTGGTAAACAAAACAGCTGAGGACGGTTTTCGGGCATTGCAAAACAAATCGCCCGGCCGTAAAACCAGCTCGTCCCGCCAACTTCATACATAATCCATGAATCGCATCGCACCAATCCTGTTGGGTCTGATCACGCTCGTCTCCTGGAACGCCCGTTCCGCCGAGGTCAAATACTCCATCGCGAACGGTTTTTTTGAACCAAATCCCGATCATCAGCCGCTGGGCGCCTGTCACGGGGGGGTGGTGATCGACAAGGCCGGTCGCATCCACGTCAGCACGGACACCAAACGTGGCATCGTCGTTTTTTCTCCTGATGGAAAATTTTTGCGCACCAATGGGCCTTCGGGAATTCATGGCCTCGAACTGCGCGAGGAAAAGAACGTCGAATATATTTACGCGGCGCGTCCGAACCAGCATGAAGTGCTCAAACTCAATCTCGAGGGCGAAACCCAGTGGATCATCCATTTCCCGATAGAGGCGGGACTTTACAAGGACGAAAACAACTTCAAACCCTGCGCCGTGACGGTCGCCCCGGATGGGTCCATCTTTATCGCCGACGGTTACGGTGCGAATTACGTGCTGAAGTTTGATCGCGACCGGAAATTTGTGAAGGCGTTCGGAGGGCCGGGTGCCGAGGAGGGAAAATTTAACACGTGCCATGGCATCGCCCTCGATACCCGGCAGGAAAAACCGCTCCTGCTCGTTTGCAACCGCAACAACAACCGCGTCGAATACTGGGACCTCGACGGCCATTTCGTGAAGATAATCCAAAAAGATCTGAGGATGCCCGCCGCCGTCCATATTCGCGGCGATTATGCCGTCTTTCCGGAACTGCAGGGACGGGTCACCGTGCTCAACAAGGACGGATCCATCGCCGCGCAGGTGGGGGATAATCCGATCGCGTCCCAGCGCGCCAATTTCGGGCTGGCGCCGGATCAATGGAAGGATGGCATTTGCAACTCACCTCACGGCGCGTCGATTGACAGCGACGGCAACCTCATCGTGGCCGAGTGGAGCAAGTTTGGACACCTGCACAAATTCGTGCGCGTAAAATAAACTGGCGGAAAGCCCTCAGCCCGGGCCGCGCCGCCAAACCTTCCTGTGCCTGCTGCACTGCAATGCGTGCCGATTCGGGAGGCCTCAACAACATGTCCCCGGGTATTTGGCGGAGGTACAGTCGCATGTCTTGTCCTTTCCGTGGCGCTGCTCGCAAGCTCCGCCGCTCCGGCTCCGCCGGCAACCCGCCGGGAGCCGGCGCGGGTGCCGCAGGTGTTATTCCTCGTTGGCGATGAGGAATACAAAACCGGAGAAACGGTTCCCGAGTGGGCCAATCAGGAACTCGTCCCCCGCGGAGTCCGTTGCATTTTCGTCATCGATGATCCAAAAAAACCCGCAACCCTCGAGGGCCTGTCGCGGCTTGCCGACGCGGACGTGCTGTTCATCAGTCTCAAGCGACGCGCGCTGACACCCGAACAGTTCGCGATCCTGCGCCGTCATCTGGATGCCGGCAAACCGGTGTTGGGGATCCGCACCGCGAGTCATGCATTTGGCGCCCGCAATCCGGAGCCCGGTCGCGAATCCTGGGATACTTTCGATCGCGATGTGTTCGGCGGGAATTATCAAAATCATTATGGAAAGGGCCCTCCAACGATCGTGCGCATCGCGCCCGCGTCGGCCGCGCATCCGATCCTCGCGGGACTTCCGCGCGGTGAACTGAAATTTTCGTCACACTTGTATCTCTGTCGAGACCTCGCGGCCACCACCCGCGTTCTCCTGAATGGCGGCATCGAGGGCAGACCGGAGGTGTCCGAACCGGTGGCGTGGATCAACACCAATGCCAATCGCCGCATTTTTTACACGTCCCTCGGTAGTCCTGAGGATTTCAAGGAACCCGCATTTCGCCATCTGCTTTTGAACGCCGTCTTGTGGGCCGCAGGCCTCCCGCCCGTGACGACGGCGCCCACAAAACTTCAACGGGCGGAGAGTGGCGCTCCTGTTGCGGACCCACAGGCTGAGAAGGGTGCGGTATCAAAACCTTTTCCCGGCCATAAGATGTCAGAGCGCAATGAACCGTTGTCGCCCGCGGAAGCTGCCAGGACTTTCAGCGTCCCTCCGGATCTCGAGATCGAGCAGGTCCTCTCCGAACCCGAAATTGTTCAGCCGGTTTTTCTGAATTTCGACGAGCGGGGACGCATGTGGGTCGTCGAGTATCGACAATACCCGGCTCCTGCCGGTCTCAAGGTCGTGAGCCACGACAATTTTTGGCGGGCGGTTTACGACCGCGTGCCGGAACCGCCTCCGCGCGGCCCACGAGGCCTGGATCGCATCAGCATTCACGAGGACACCAACGGTGACGGGACTTATGACAAGCACAAGGTGTTCGTCGACGGATTGAACATCGCCACATCCTGTGTCAAAGGCCGCGGCGGCGTTTGGGTGTTGAATCCACCCTACCTCCTTTTTTATCCAGACAAGAACAACGATGACATTCCCGATGGAGCTCCCGTGGTGCATCTCGAAGGCTTCGGCCTCGAGGACACGCATTCCGTTGTGAATAGCCTCCGTTGGGGTCCCGATGGCTGGCTCTACGCGGCCCAAGGCAGCACGGTAACAGCGAACGTGCGGGTCGTCGCGCCTCCTGGCAGCCGACGTGACGCGGCTCAAACTCAAATCGGCAACCGGCAATCCTCCATCGGCAACAGCCAGCGCCTCCGCACGTCGGCTGCTGTGACGAACCGGGTCTATTCGCAGGGCCAGAACATCTGGCGTTATCACCCTGAGAAGCGCATCTACGAAATCTTCGCGGAGGGCGGTGGGAACGCGTTCGGCGTCGAATTCGATGACAAAGGCCGCCTTTTTTCGGGTCATAACGGCGGCGACACGCGCGGGTTCCATTACATGCAGGGTGCCTACCTTCGCAAAGGCTTCGAGAAGCACGGCGAACTCTCGAATCCGTATGCATTCGGCTACTTCCCGCAGATGGACGGCACCAAGGGCGAAAGGTTCAGCCATACGTTCCTCATCTATCATGGCGGCGCGCTTCCGCCGCGCTATGAAGGCAAACTTTTCGGTTGTGAACCGCTCCAGAGCCGCATCGTCCTCAGCGAGATCACGCCTGATGGATCGACCTTTAAGACGCGCGATCTCGAGCGCGTGGTGACGAGCAGCGACTCCTGGTTCCGACCCGTGGATATCAAGGCAGGCCCGGACGGGGCGATTTACATCGCCGACTGGTATGATCGGCAGGTCACGCATACACGCAACCAGGAGGGTAATATCGATCGCAGCAACGGACGGATATACAGGCTGAAGAAAAAGGGAGCCCAGGCAATCCCGCCTTTCGACCTTGGGAAGCTTCCGCGCGATGGATTACACCGTACGCTTGGCAGCGACAACCAATGGGTTCGGCAAACAGCTCAACGTCTGATCGCCGATCGGCACGATAGCACTCCCCCATTTTCCACTTTGACTAACCTTATAGACCAACACGGAACGGAACATTCGCTGCGCGGGTGGTTGGAGGTCCTGTGGGCAGGTTCCGCGAGCGGCCGGCTGGAGGAAAAGGACTTTTTGTTCATCCTCACGCACGGTTATTTTGACTCGTCGCCCACACTGGCTTGGAGCGTCCGCTTGCTTGGTGATGAAAGGCACGTGAGTCCGGCCATCGCTGAGAAAGTTGCCGCGCTGGCCTTAAAGGAGACAAACCCCGAAGTCCGCGCCCAACTCGCCTGCACCGCCATACGCCTGCCCGCCGTCGACGCGCTGCCCATCGTCCGGAATCTGATCCTTTCGTCAACGCGCGACGCCAACTCGGGACTCCCTCTCCCCGCCACGCAGGAGCGGGGAGAGGGGAAATCCAGGACAAAACCGGCCTCCTCTCCCCGACCCTCTCCTCCCGCGGCGGGAGGAGAGGGAGAGGACGCACGCGACTCGCGTCTGCCCCTCCTCCTCTGGTGGGCCATCGAATCCAAGTGCGAATCCGATCGCGATGCGGTCCTGAAACTGTTCGAGGATTCCACGCTCTGGTCGATTCCCATCGTCGAGCAACATTTGCTCGATCGCCTCATGCGCCGGTTCGCCGCAGCCGGCACGCGCAAGGATCTGCTCACTTGCGCGCGACTGCTCGATTTGGCCCCTTCCCAAAAGCACAGCGAGAAGCTGATGAAAGGTTTCGAGGAAGCCTTCAAAGGCAGGTCGCTTGCCGGCCTTCCAAACGAACTTGTCGCCGGGATGGCGCGACACAACGTCGGTTCCCAGGCCTTCAAACTCCGCACTGGAGATATCGCCGCGCTCACTCGCGCCCTCGCTGTCATCACGGACTCCAAAGTCGCCCGGCAACGCCGTCAGGAGTTCATCGAGGTGCTGGGCGAGATTCGCCCTCGTGAAGCTCTGAACCCGCTTTTGCGCGTCGCCGATGACGAACGCGATCCGCAGCTCCGCAAAGCTGCTCTCACCGCGCTCCTCGGCTATGACGATTCGCGCATCCCCGCGGTCATCCTCAAAGATTACAATGCATACGTTGCAGAAGTCCGGTCGGTCGCATTGACGCTGCTGTCCAGCCGCATACCTTGGGCGCTCGCACTGGTGGACGCCGTCGATTCGGGCAGGATCAAACCCGCCGACGTGCCGCTTGAAACTGTCCGCAGGATTCAGGCGCATGCGGATGGCAAACTCGCCGGCCTGATTGCGAAGCATTGGTCCCATGCCGGCCGTCCGACGACCGAGGCGATGCGCCAGCAAATTCAAAGACTCAGCGGGGCACTCCGCAATGGGAAGGCGGATCCTTATGCCGGCCAGAAACTGTTCAACTCGACTTGCGCCTCTTGTCACACACTTTTTGCCAGGGGCGGTCACGTCGGTCCCGATCTCACCACGTACCAACGCGGCGACGTGGATTCGATGCTCCTCCACGTCGTCAACCCAAGCGCCGAGATCCGTGAAGGATTCGAAAATATCCTTGTGGAGACCCGGGACGACCGCAGCCTCACCGGCTTCCTGGTCGAACGCGATGCGCACATCGTTGTGCTCCGCGGGCTTGATGGCCAAAACGTTGTCCTCGATCAAAAAGACATCGTCGAGATGCGCGCTGCCGGGATGAGCCTGATGCCCGAAGGATTGCTGGATGCGATGACGGAGCAACAGGTGCGCGATCTGTTCGCTTACTTGCGCAGCACCCAACCGCTGGCGAATTGAATCCAGCACGCCAGACGAAGCAGCCCGAACCACCAAACACAAATGGGGATGAATCCAGAACTCCTCGGTGCCGCGCGCCAATCCTCCGAGGCCGCACTGAGTTTCTTCTACCCGGAAGCCTGCCAGATTTGCAGCGAGGAGCACGCGACGCCCGCCGAGGGATATGTCTGCGGTGCCTGCTGGCGGAACCTGCGCTTCATCACGGCCCCGTTTTGCGATCGCTGCGGCCTGCCGTTCGACGGTGAGGTGACCATTCAGTTTGAGTGTGCCAACTGCCGCGACGTGAAATTGCATTTTAGCCGCGCCCGCTCCGTGATCGAGGCGAAGGGAATGGCACTCGATATCATCCATCGTTACAAATATTCGCGCGCGCTCTGGTTCGAACCATTCCTGGCCCGTCTGCTCATCAATGCGGCGGCGGCGCGTATCCAGGAGGAGGGTTGGGGCCTCCTGGTTCCCGTGCCGTTGCACCCGATGAAGGAGGCGGAGCGGGAATTCAACCAGGCCGAGCGGCTGGCGCGTCATCTGGGGATGGCCGCCGGCATTCCGGTCGCCACCAATCTCGTTCGACGGGTCGAAGTCACTCGAACCCAGACCCGGCTCAGCCGTGCCCAGCGCGCGCAAAATGTCCGCCGCGCCTTCAAGCCCGTCCCGGGCGCGCGATGCCCCGCGTCCCGCGTCGTGCTGATCGATGATGTTCTCACGACCGGCGCCACCACCAGCGCGTGCGCGGATGCCCTCCTGCGCTCGGGCGCCGATGAAGTTTGTGTATGGACGCTGGCCCGGGGTTTGTTACATTAAATCCAGTTCATTTATGGCAACGACCTCGTTCACCAAGAAGTCCATAGGCTTCGACGTGGAAGCCGCCGTCACCCCGCCGCCCCCGCAGCCGGAGACCGCTTTCGTCAAGAAACCGAAACTGCCCGGCAAATCGAAACGAAAGGACATTCCCGAAGGGCTTTGGACCAAATGTCCCAAGTGCGAGACGCTCGTGTTCGACAAGGAACTCGATGAGAACCTCAAGGTCTGCCCGAAATGCTCCCATCACTTCGCCATCACCGCCCGCGAACGGATCCATTCCCTCGTTGAAACCTGTTCGTTCGAGGAAATGGATGCCGAAATGTCGAGCGTCGATATCCTCCAATTCACGGGGGTAGCCTCCTACAAGGCCAAACTCGAAGCGTATCAAAAATCGACCACTCTCAAGGATGCCGTCATCACTGGCATCGGGAAGATCGCGGGATTTCGCACAGCGCTGGGAGTGATGGACTTTTCATTTTTGGGGGGGTCGATGGGATCTGTTGTCGGCGAAAAGCTCACCCGCCTGATCGAGGCTGCCACGGACCGCGGCCTCCCGGTCATCATCATTTCCACCAGCGGCGGCGCGCGGATGTATGAAGGCATGTTCAGCCTGATGCAAATGGCCAAGACGTGCGGAGCCCTGGCGTATCATGCGCGCGCCAAGCTGCCCTACATCAGTGTTCTCACCCATCCCACGACAGCGGGCGTGATGGCCAGCTACGCCAGCGTCGGGGACCTGATTCTCGCCGAGCCCTGCGCCATGATCGGTTTTGCCGGACCGCGCGTCGTCAAGGACACCACGCAGGCCGAGCTTCCGCCCGGCTTTCAGACCGCTGAATTTCTCCTCGAGCATGGGCTCATCGACGCCATCATTCCACGGACCGAAATGAAAGAGCGCCTCGCTTACTACCTCGAATTCCTCACCGCCGGCCGCCAGCCGACTGCGCCTTCGTAAACCTCGCGGTCCCTCACGGCTCCATTTCGGGCCGCGTCACAATACAGTCACCTCAGCGGAAGATAAGCGCCTCGCTTCGTTTGTGAATTATTTCAAAGCCATCGCCGCGATGAGCGAAAACCGCGTCATCGGCTGCAACAACCAAATCCCATGGCATCTGCCGGACGATTTTAAATGGTTCAAGAAAGTGACCACGGGCAATGTTGTGGTCATGGGCCGAAAGACATTCGAATCGATCGGTAAACCTCTCCCGAATCGCGAAACCATCGTGTTGAGCCGATCGGGCTTCCAGTATGCCGGTGTCCGGACCCTGGGCAGCCTGGATGAAATTGACCTCGAGCACGAAACCCGTGACGTCTTCCTATGCGGTGGAGCTGAAATTTATGCCCAAGGTCTGCCGCGCTGCCTGGACCTTTATTTGACGGTGGTAAAAAGGACGGTGGACGGGGACGCATTTTTCCCGCCGTTTGAGCAGGATTTTGAGGAGGTGGCCCTGCTGCAGGAAAATACCGAGTTCAGGATTCTGCATTATCGAAACAAAAAGCTCGCGGCAGAGGGCCGCTGAGCTTCGCGAAGGTCCCGTTCGGTCTCCCGGGTTCACCCGTTCGCGTATCGAACGATTCACGTCGCCGGGAACCGCCTAAAGGCGGGACACCAAACCGCTCGGTGTCCAGGCTTTAGCCTGTCCCCGCATCGAACGATTCACGTTTCCCGGGAACCGTTTGAAGGCGGAACAACGAGCCAAGACCCATTCGCAGTTACGCGGGAGGCGGGGCGGATGGATCGGTCGGAGGGATGACGGTTCCGCTGGCGGCTTCCTCGGCGGCTTCACCCACCACCGGCGCGATCGCCTGGAGTTTGTCGCTGGCATCCAGGTTCACCAGTTTCACTCCCATCGTATTGCGGCCCGCTTCGCGGATGGGTGCCACCGCGGTGCGCACCATCTGGCCGCCCGTGGTGATCAGCATGATTTCGTCGGTCTCACGCACGGTCAGCGCCCCCACGACGCCCCCGGTCTTGTCGCCGGTCTTCATCGTGATGATCCCCTTTCCGCCCCGGGTCTGGATGCGGTATTCGTCAAATCCGGTGCGCTTGCCGATGCCGTTCTCTCCGGCAACCAGCAAGGTCGCGCTCAAATCCACGATCGCCGCCGCAATCACGCGATCGCCGGTGTCGAGATCGATGCCGTAAACACCGACGGACGGACGGCCCATCGGCCGGGCATCCTCCTCCCGGAACCGGATGCTCATGCCGCCGTGCGTGATCAGGACCACTTCGTCATGGCCATTGGTCATCTTGACGTCGATCAGCAGGTCGCCCTCCTCGATTTTAATGGCGATGATGCCGCCCTTGCGGATATTGGAAAACTCCTCGAGGGCGGTTTTCTTCACGATGCCCTGCTCTGTCGCGAAGAAGATGAAGTTGGGTTGTATCCAGGTTTGATCCTCCTTGTTGGGGCCGATCTTGGCCTGCACGCGGATGAGGGAGGCGATCTTTTCATCGGGACGCAATTCCAGCAGATTGGCGATGCTGCGGCCCTTGCTGGCCCGGCCCATGTCGGGAATCTCATGAACGCGCTCGGTGTAAACGCGTCCCGAGTTCGTGAAGAACATCAGGTAATCGTGGGTGCTGGCGGTAAAGAGATGCTCGATGAAATCGCCATCATCCGCCTCGGGTGTCGAGCTTTCTCGCGTCGCCATGCCAATGACCCCCTTGCCGCCGCGACGCTGGCTGCGGTAGCTCGAGACGTTGGTGCGCTTGATGAGGCCGGCGTGGGTGATGGTGATGATGACGCCTTCGTTGGCGATGAGATCCTCGATGGCGATCTCGCCTTCGTCGGGGACAATGTCGCTCATGCGGGGGCTGGCGTGCTTGTCCCGAATCACCTTCAGTTCATCCTTGATGAGCTGCATCACGCGGCTTTCGCGGGCGAGGATGTCGAGCAGATCCTGGATTTTCGAGATCAACTCGGCGTATTCGGCCCGGACCTTGTCCATTTCCAACCCGGTCAGGCGATAGAGTTGGAGCTCGAGAATGGCGTCGACCTGTCGCTCGGTCAGCGCGTAAAACCCGTTGATGAGGCGGGCTTCATTGCGAATCAGAACGCCCCATGCCTCGACCTGCGGCCGGTTCCATTCGAAGGCGAGAAGTTTGACGCGGGCCTCCTCCCGGTTGCGCGAGCCGCGGATGATGCGGATGAACTCGTCCAGATTCTTGAGGGCGCAGATATAGCCCTCGAGCAGCTCGGCGCGTTCCTCCGCCTTTTTCAGCTCGAACCGTGTTCGGCGCAACACCACTTCGCGCCGGTGATCGATGTAAGCCGAGATGAGCTCCTTCAGATTGAGCGTCTTGGGGCGTCCATGGTCGATGGCCAGGGCATTGACGCTGAACGACACCTCCATCTGCGTGTGCTCGTAGAGGTTGTTGATGACCACCTTGGCGATGGCGTCCCGCTTGAGCTCGATGACGAGCCGGCAGTTCTCATCCGACTCATTGCGCATCGCGCTGACATCGGTGATGACCTTTTCGTTGACGAGATCGGCTATCTGTTGCTCGAGCGCGGCGCGATTGACGTTGAAGGGGATCTCGGTGATGACGAGCTGTTCGCGCCCGCCTTTCATCTGTTCGATGCCCACCTTGCCCCGCACCTTCACGCCGCCGCGGCCGGTGTGAAAATAACTTCGGATGCCCTCGATGCCGCAGATCATGCCGCCCGTGGGAAAGTCCGGGCCCTTGATGAACTTCATCAGGTCGGGAATTGTAATTTGCGGATTATCGATCTGGGCGCAAATGCCGTCGATGACCTCGCCGAGGTTGTGCGGGGCCATGTTGGTGGCCATGCCGACCGCGATGCCGGTGCCGCCATTAACCAGCAGATTGGGGAAGGCAGCCGGAAAAACTGTCGGCTCGGTCATTCGTTCGTCGTAATTGGGGACGAAGTCGACCGTTTCCTTGTCCATGTCCTGCATGAGCGCCGCGCCCAGATGAGTGAGGCGCGCCTCCGTGTAACGCATGGCGGCGGGGGGATCGTTCTCGACGGATCCAAAGTTTCCTTTGCCCTCGATCAACTTCTCACGCATGACCCACGGCTGGGCCATGTGCACCAGCGTCGGATAAATGACCGCCTCGCCATGAGGATGATAATTGCCGGACGTATCACCGCAAATCTTGGCGCATTTGTACGGCTTGCGCCCCGGAAAGAGGCTCAGCTCGTGCATCGCGTAAAGAATCCGGCGCTGGCTGGGCTTGAGACCGTCCCGCACATCCGGCAGCGCGCGGGAAATGATCACCGACATCGAATAATCCAGGAACGAGTTCTTGATCTCGTCGGCGACGTTGATCTTTGTGATCTTTTCGTTGGCGGCGAACAGCGGGATGCTGGCCAGCGGAATGCCGCCCGGAGGCGCGCCAGGGGTTTCGGGGTTGCGGGGTTCGTCAGGCATGTCGGGAAAAGTTTGCGAAAACAGAGGAGCCGTTTAGACGTCCAGGTTCCGGACGTTCAGCGCGTTGTCCTCGATGAACTGCCGGCGCGGTTCGACTTCATCGCCCATCAGGCGCGTGAACATCTCCTCGGCCTCGACCGCGTCCGTGAGGTCCACCCGCAGAAGCTTGCGGCGCGCGGGATTCATGGTGGTCTCAAACAACTCCTTGGCATCCATTTCGCCCAGTCCCTTGAACCGGGTGATTTGAATCCCTTTTTTGCCGACCGCCTTGACGCCATTGAGGATTTCCGGGATTGCGAAAAGCGGTGTGGCGACAGCCCGTTCGCCCTCGCCCTCGATCAACTCGAACAGGGGTCGATCCTGCGCCGCGTAATTCTCAACCTTCAGCCCTTTGCGCGAAAGCTTCCCGATGATCTCGGCGACTGCCTTGCTTTCGTGATGCAGGTCCGCCGCGCTGGCGCGCCGAATCGGGCCATCCCGCCGGCGTTCCGTTTCGGTGTCGATGCCAAAAATGTCCGCATTCTCCGCCTTGAAGGCATCCAGCTCGTCGTTCGTGAGAAAGTAATGAACCGTTTCATTGTTGCCCTCGCGCACTTTGACGAGGTGCGCGGGCAATTCCCCGTCACTGGAGCGGTGCCCCACGTAATCGGCGAAGTCTCCGCCCCGTCGCCGGATGTAAGTGGCATGTTTGTCGAGCGACTCGAGCAATTCGAGGACCTCCTCGAGTTGTTTCTGTGAAAACTCTTTGCCGTCCGCCAGGTTTTTGAGTCGCACCTCCTCGGAGGCGATCTGGATCAAAATGCGGTTCAGCTGCAAATCGTCATCCACGTATTCAGTCCGCTTTTTGCGCGTGATGGAGTAAAGCGGCGGTTGCGCGATGTAAACGAACCCCTGCTTCACCAGCTGGGTCATCTGCCGGTAAAAAAAGGTCAGCAGCAGGGTGCGGATATGCGAGCCGTCCACGTCGGCATCGGTCATGATGATGATTTTGTGATAGCGCAGTTTGTTCAAGTCGAACGCCCCCTCGCCTTCGCCATCCCCAATCCCCGTTCCGATGGCGGTGATCATCGTCCGGATTTCGTTATTTTGGAGCACCTTGTCCAGGCGGGCCTTCTCCACATTGATCAGCTTCCCGCGAATGGGCAGGATGGCCTGAAACTTCCGGTCCCGTCCCTGTTTGGCGGAACCGCCGGCGGAATCGCCCTCGACGATATACAGCTCGGTGTTCGCGGGATCGCGGTCCGAGCAGTCGGCCAGTTTCCCGGGCAAACCGCCGCCAGTGAGCGCCGATTTTCGGACGGCTTCACGCGCTTTCCGGGCCGCTTCACGCGCTCGCGCGGCGTTGAGGCCCTTCTCGATAATCCGTTTTGCGATCGGCGGGTTGCCATCAAAGTAGGACATCAATCCGTCGTAGGTCACGGAACTGACGATGCCTTCCACCTCGGGCGAAAGGAGCTTTACCTTCGTCTGGGACTCGAACTTCGGATCGGTGTGCTTGACGGAAATGACAGCGGTTAGCCCTTCGCGCACGTCATCGCCGGTGATCTGCGGATCCTTTTCCTTCAGGATATTGTTGGACTTGGCGTACTGATTGATCGAGCGCGTGACGGCATTGCGGAAGCCGCTGAGGTGCGTGCCGCCGTCCGGGTTGTTGACCGTGTTGGTGTAGCAAAGAACCTGATCGTTGTAGCTGTCGTTATATTGGAGAACCACCTCAACGTGCACTTCGATTTCCTTGTCGTCGAGCCGTTCCTTCATCTCCTTGTGAAAGGCAATGGGCTTGGGATGAATGGTCTCCTTGCTCTTGTTGAGCTGCTTGACGAATTCCTCGATCCCATCCTTGTAATAATAGGATTCCGTCTTCGGCTCCGGGCTGCGTTCATCGGTAAAATGAATCGTCAGGCCGGAATTGAGAAATGCCAACTCGCGTAACCGCTGCGTGATCCGATCGGATTTGAACTCGACCGTTTCCCGGAATATCTCGGGGTCCGGCTTGAACGTGATCAGCGTGCCGGTGCCCTTGGCCGTCCCAATCACTTCCAGCTTTTTGATGGTCTTGCCCCGCTCGAATTCCATGTGGTGAACCTTGCCGTCGCGCGAGACATCCACTTCGAACCATTCACTGACGGCGTTGACGCATTTGGCGCCGACGCCGTGGGTGCCGCCGGAGAATTTATACCCGCCCTGCCCGTATTTGCCGCCGGAATGCAGCGTCGTCAAAACCATCTCCACGCCGGGAACCTTGTATTGCGGATGAATGTCCACCGGGATGCCGCGTCCGTTGTCGCGGATGCTGATCGAGCCATCCAGATGAATGGCGACATCGATGCGATCGCATTTTCCCGCAAGGTGCTCATCCACGGAATTATCGAGTACTTCGGACACGCAATGGTGCAGCGCCCTTTCATCGGTGCCGCCGATGTACATGCCGGGTTTTTTACGAACGGCTTCGAGTCCCTCGAGCTTGCCCAGCTTGGAAGCATCGTAATCGGAGCTCATCGCAGCGGGCGGGGGAATCGTTTCGTCGATGTCACAAATTGCACTTTCATTCGCCATATTAACGGTCGCCAAAAGCCCAGAATTCGGGCCGGTGAACCGCGCTCAAATAGTAAGAAAATCATGCGCTTGAAACAATCTTTATTTGCTCCCGGCAGACACCCCAAAATACCATTCCTAGTGGTCCCCCTTGACGCCGTGTCCAGCTAATTGTTGCCAACGCCTGTTTTTTGTCCTTTCGCTGGGGTTTTCACGAGGGTCTGCGACAGCCCCCGTGCCGCAGCGCCACAAGTGCCACCGGCGCGCTCCGCGTGGGCGAGTTAAAAGATGTCGCGCTGCGACAGTTGCTACCCGCCGAAAATGGGGGCTGGAACTACATATTGACCGCCGCGTCATTATCATGGAGCGTCGCTCGACTCCGCCTGGAAAAATAGCGGAGGGAATGTCATCGATCTCAGAACCGTTGAAGGTTCCGCCCCTGCCGTTCCCGGGTTTATCATTTTCCAAAACACACCCTTATGAGTGACTTACGTCTTTTCGTCGGCAATCTGTCGTTTCAGACAACCGACGCGGAGCTCCGGGAATTCCTCACAGCTGCGGGAGGCGTCGCCACGGTGAATTTGTCGATGGACCGGTTTTCCGGGAGATCACGTGGGTTCGCCTTCGTCGACATGAATTCGGCCGACGAGGCGCAAATCGCGGTGGAGTTGTTCAACGGAAAGACATTTCAAGGACGCGCCCTGACGGTAAACATCGCCCGTCCCCGTGAGGATCGACCGCCGCGTTCCAAGGCAACCGGCAACCGGGCGGAAGGAGAGAAAGATTTAACCGGAGCAAGCTGACAAGCCCGGAGAGCGGCCGTCCCGGCCTCCTCCTTACCCACAAGAGTAGGCCGCCCGCATAGTCGCGAGGAGATCTTTCTCCGATCGTAGCGCGGACTTCCAGTCTGCTGTGTCGCCGGTTTCCAACCGGCAGGTGAAAAATCGCTTCAGGTTACACGGCCTGCGATCGCCGTCGGAAAACTGGCATCGGACGGCGCCTGCCGGTTAACAACCGGCGAAACAGCCGACTCCCAGTCGGCGCTACAGTCGCGGCGCGCTCGTGGCCTGGTCGTTCCCACCTCGCCAACCCCAAGCGCTTATTCAGTTTGCGCCGTCATCGCGACGAACACCGGAGCCAGATGGTTGTCGAAACTTTCCAGGGCGACCTTGGTAATTTCCCCCCTGCGCTTGGGCACGATGGAAAACCATCGGAGCTGGCCGCGGGTCACCAAATCGGTCGCCGCCTTGCTGGCCCGGACCTCGAACGGTTGCACGTAATCGGCGAATTGTTCGCCGTTCCGCAAAATGGTTTCCTCCGTCGTGCCGTCGGCGTAATACAATATCAATCGCGCCGCCGGCACATGATGGCCTTCGGGCGGGCCATAGGGAAAACCCCAACCGGCAACGCCGCCCAGCACATGGAGTTTGGCGACGCGCGTGCCGACGGGAAATTCCACCCGTTGCGGAAGGCCTTTTGACAGGCCGGTTCCTCCCCGCAATACGACGATGTTTTGTCCGGCGGGCGTCGTCGCCGGGTTCACAATGTTGAATGGAATATTGTCCACCATGACGACGCCAAATTGCCGGAAGGGGAGCGAAGGTGTGTCCATGTCTGAATCGGACGCAAACAACGCCCGTCGCGTATCGGCGGTGAACGCCCCCGCCATGTCGAGCGTTTGAAAACCTTTGGGGGTGTTTGCCGTTAGGTAACCGATGATGTCGCGGAGGCTTTTTTCGCCGAGGACCTCGAGCCCCTCGGGCATGAGACTTAAGCCGGAGGATCCCATGGATGCGATGTCGCTCCGCCGAATTTCCGTCTCGCCCTCCAGATTCTTCAGCACCACGGTCTCCTTGTTCTCGGTCTTGATCAGGCCCGAATATTCCTCCTGCTTTTTGGTTGTCACATTGTAGGCCACGAAATTGCCTTCGACGACGCGGTTGGGGTCGAGGATGTGCGTGAGCAAAACGGTGGGGCCATTGAGTCCGACGCCGGTGAGATCGGGCCCCAACTCCTTCCCCTTGTCGCCGAATTTGTGACAGATGACGCAATTCTTCTCGAACAATTCCTTGCCGGCCTTGAGATCCGGCTTGTCGCGGAGTGCGGGTTGAATCCGGGCGATGAGCGCATCCTTTTGGCGAGCCGGAGAACCTTGCAGACCGGTGAAAACCGCACGCGCGCGCGCCGCGACCGTCCGATCGGCATGCGTCTGGAGTCGGCTGGCGCCAGTCACACCGAGATCAGCCGGGGCGATGCTTTTCCGGGCGAGCGCCTCGCAGAGCGCCATGGCCCAGGCGGACCGTTTCAGCAAAGTCCCAAAGGCCAGCTGTCGATGTTCGGACGCAATCTTTTTGAAATTGTGAATTAACACTGCGGCGGCGGCGGCATCCGGAAACCGGCCGAGTTCGTTGATGGCGGCCTTTTGCACGCCCGCCGAGGCGCCTTTTCCCAGGAGCGCATCCACGTTCACGATGACATCCCCGCGAAGGGATTCCACGTTCATGAGGCTCGTCAGCAAGGCAATCCGGTCCTCCTCCTTGATCTTGTCGTTCCCGAGATCGGACAGGAGGGCGGCTTTGAGGGACCCGATGTCGCCGGTGAATTCCCCGCTCTGTTCATAATAGGCGGCGCACGGCAGGGCCGCCGCGCGGAGAGCCCGGTTGTCGGACTTGAGCGCCTTCTCGAGGCTGGCCTGAATGTTCGTGGTGAAGGGCGGGGCGTGATCGCCCAGCCGCTTGTTGAACGTTCCCAGCGTGCTGATCTTCAGTTTGTCCGCAGTCCCCGGCGCGCGGCCCAGGTGCCCCAGCGTCCATGCCGCTGCGCCGTCATCGCGCTTCTCAATGAAATCCTCGACCAGCGGGGTGACAATCTCACGAAAGCTGTCGGCCTTGTCCGAGGCGAAGGAGAGGCGGATGAAATTGGTTGGCGCCAGCCGCGCCATGGCCAGGACAGCGGACTTGGTCCAACCATCCTTCAAATCCGGATACAACTTGTGAACGGCATCGAGCGTGGAAGCGCGCGGCGGCCACACGGAGAGGGCAATCAATGCATCAAGCCGGGTGCGCTCCGCGGAATCCTTCAGCAATTTCACCACCGCATGAATCACGTTGCTCGAAGGCGCCTCTTGCAGCTCAGGAATAATTCGCAGCGCATTGTTCACGACGGACGGATGCGTATCGTTCAGCGCCACCACGAGGTTTGTTTCCGCGAGCGCATCCAGGGCCAGCAGGGTCCAGAGCGCATGAATCCGGACATGCGCAAGACG
>JBEEGQ010000455.1:0-3463 GCA_041166945.1 Verrucomicrobiota bacterium | reverse complement strand
CATAGTCCGGCCCGTAACGGTGACGGGCTTCGAAACCGGCGTTGAGCATCGGCAAAAAAACATCGGCGAAACGCACCTTCTCCCTGGCCGCGAGCTCGATGTCGATATTGCGCAGGGTGCAAAGGTTCGCGTTAAGATCGTCAACGGTGCCATTGGTGCCCTTCACCCATCCCGGTATCTTGCCCACACAACCCGGCGAGCCAAGCACCACCCGGACCCCGTTATCTTTAAACGCCCGCACCATCGCTTCAGATTTTTGCCGGTAGGTGGTCCCGATGCGCTCCTCATAAATCCGATACTCGTGATCATTCATCCCGTAGCATGTCGTCGCCACCGTGGGATGAAAGCGCAGGCAGTCATTGGTCATGCGCGACAGAAAACCGGGCACCCGCTCGCCGCTCCATCCGTACTGGCGCGCGGTCACCCCCAGCTCCGGCGTGCATACCGTCAGGTAGGTCTCAATCATCCGTGAATATTTCTTCTGCTCGGTGATCGAATCGCCAACGATGGCCAGGCGATCCCCTTTTTTCAGGAACAGCCCGCGCGGCTGCGGCGCCGGAAGCGGCGCTACTTTCGCCAATGACGCATCCGCGGCTTTGGATTCCACCTTTTCCGCCGCGTGGGCTGCGAAGATCAGCGCGAACGAAAAAAGAATTCGAATGGATGTGTGCATGATGAAGCCAGGGTCGGGGTTTCTCAAAGCGCGAAGCAACTCGAACTCACTCCGCGACGATTTGGATCGTGTGCGTCACAGGCACAAATGCCGTATGAATGGCTTTTATCAGCGGAGCGCGCACGCGTTCGGACAGCGCCACCATCTCCGCCATCTCCAATTTCGCCTCCGGCCCATGCAAAACATCCTTGATTTGGTGGGTCTCGTACGACTGCTTTGCCCCCACGGCGGCGTCCACTTTTGCGAAGGCATCGGTGAAGGGGTTGGTTTCAAACTCGTCCGCCAGGTTGACGCCCTTCGCGAGTTGTTCGCCGGAAAAGGTTTTCGTCCAGCTGCGTGCCGGCGTGGGCCCTGGGGGAGGTTCGCCGGGACCGCCCGGCTCCCGTTTAACCGTAGGCGGATTTAGGGTGCGGCTCCAGGTGACTTTGTAATTGCCGGAGCCGGCATGAGTTCCAATCAGCATGAGCCGGTTCAGCTCCTGGTTGAACGGCACCAGGGTCATCCCCGAACGCACGCTCGAGTCCTTCGTCTTGTCGCCTGTCGCGCAGAAGGGATATCGCGTGCTTTTGATTTCATAGGCGCCGTCCGCCGCGGATGCCACCTTATGCCCGTCCGATCCCTGCGCCTTCCTGCCTTCGAGGTCGATCGTCACGGTACCGATGTCGCCGTCGAGGCCCAAGCCCTTCAGGAAGGCATACGCCATGACGAGATGACCTGCTCCGCCCGGATGCACCCCATCGTTGCCGGCGATCCAATAGTTGGTGGCATACCGTTTATGTGCCTCGCGCTCGGCGGTGAGCATGGGCCAGAAGACATCCGCGAAATTCACGTCCTGCTGTTGCGCGATGTCGATATCGATGTTGCGCAACTCACAAAGATTCAGGTTCAACGCCGGCGCATTATGGCTGACGCAGCCGGGCGAGCCGACAACCACGCGCGCCCCGGCCTTCTTGAATGCGCTCACAATCGCGATGGTGGCATTTCGATAGCGATCGCCGATGGCCTGTTTATAGGCGCCATAGCCATGGTCGTTCATCCCGTAGCAGGTTGTGGCAATCGTCGGTTTGAAACGAAGGCAATCGTTGGTCATGCGCCCCAGGAAACCGGGCGCGACTTCGCCGCCCCATCCGTATTGGCGAACCGCCACCTCCAGTTCCGGCGTGCACACCGTGAGATACGTTTCCATGTAACGCGAATACATCTTTTGTTCCGTAATCGAATCGCCGCAGATGGCGAGGCGATCTCCCTTTTGCAGGAGCAGCCGCGTCGGACGGGGCGCCAGCCGCGGTTTGAACTTTGCGAGATAGGGGTCGTCGGGAATGGATTCCAGTTCCTGCGCCACAACGAACGAATTAATAAGCAATGCGCCGAGTGCGAGGAGAATGAGTCGCTTCATAAGCTGTGAGCTGAGGGATTGTTGATGACGCGCGGAGTGTTTGTCGTTCGCCCGGCACCGTCAAGGCAACATGTGCCCCCGAAATTTATCTGGTCTCCGATTTTTGCGGATAAGGGCGATCGTAGTTTCCCCGGGGCAACTTCTCGTATAAAAAACTAGCACTTTTCACTTGCGTTTTTTTTCGGATGTTGGCTGTATCTGGGCCGTTCAGCGTCCGGGTGCCAGGGATTTGGCATTGTCGCTGCCCCAAAGAGCGGTTTCAGCCCCAAGGATGGCATGGGACAAAATTCATTATCTATGACGGATATGATCTCGGCTCTTCTGGCTTCAGCCCGGAAAGGGTTTTGGGCCAAAGTCCACGGCGCCGCATCTTTGGTGAGGCCGAGGGACGGAGGAGGTCGTCGAGGTCAGGCTTGTCATGGTGGCCTTCACGATTTTAGGACTGAAGATTTTCGATGGAACACGCCCGGGCATTCCAGCCCGGACGAGGCGGGAGCCAGCTTCAATGCAACGGCCCTGTCACACGACCCCCGACCGGAAGTCTGCGATTGGCGATGGGCTGTCGCAGGTTTAACCGGGCCATTATCCCAGGGCAGGGCGGCGCTGTCGCGCCGTTCAGCATTTCAGCGGAACGAGCGCAACCGTGTTCCGGCCCCCACCCGTGCCTGCGGCGATCCGCGTGCTGCCGGATGGAGTGGGGCCGAGCGGCAGCGCGTCCCCGCCCTGGTGAATGGGTCCTGCATGATTCCGTCGCTCGCGAATCTCGCCAGCGAACTGCAAACCGCACCTGGTCAATCCAGGCAACCATGGATGGTTCTCTGAATCCAATCGAGGTTCAACCTGAGGATTGGGTCGGTTTTCGTCACCCTGGTTGGAGCGAGGGTTGTGCGTCCCTGATGCCACCCCTGCTGCTCCCGGGGCAGGCGATGGCGAGAATTTTTCAGACGAACAGAAACCCAGCAAACCCGTTTCAGGTTTTGGAAAGAACAAACAGCAATTCGAAGGATTGAAAAACGTTATGAGAACAACTTCAAGGCGGTTCAACTCCCGTTCGGTCGCGGCATTTTTTGCCACCCTTTGCGCGGTGGCCATGGTTTGGGCTCCCTGTCAGGCGCGCGCCGCCGCTCTCCCGAACGTGTTGGTCAATCAACCCGCGCTCGATAACACGGCGCGAGATTCCCAACAGGAAACCACCCTCGCACTGGGGGCCGGCAATACCATCTATTCGGCCTATGTCGACTCCGGTTCGTGGGACAACGTCCCGGGCGGCGCCAATGATCATTTCATCGGCCTGTCGATGTCGCCGGATGGCGGCACGAACTGGATCGATCTCGGCACCCTGCCGGACACCATCCGCGGCGACGGAATGAATCCCGTGCTGGTGCATGGCGCCG
>JBEEGQ010000454.1:0-6245 GCA_041166945.1 Verrucomicrobiota bacterium | reverse complement strand
CTTTTGCGGCGACGGGAGGCAAAGGGGGCCTGTTTGCCAACGCGTTCTTCATCGAAAACGCCGGGCGCTGGTTTATCTGGAATGATCAGGGCGAATTAATCCTGGCACGCCTGACACCGGCAAAGTTCGATGAGATTGGCCGGGTCAAGTTATTGGAGACCGCCGAGAACACGCGGGGACGGGATGTGCTTTGGTGTCATCCGGCTTTCGCCGGCAAAAATCTTTTCGTGCACAACGGCAGGCAACTCATTGCCGTGTCACTCGCCCGAAATGGCTCCGGACCGACGGAATCAAAGTGACGGGAGAATGCGGTAAAATCCGTGCGAAAGGGTCGCGGGTTGTGGATCAATGAACAGAGTGGGCCCCTCGGGATTTCCGCCCACCGCTCCGATGCCGCGCCAGTTCGCCGGGCTCAGGTCCGTTGCTCGTTCCACGCGGTAACCATGACCGAAAACGCCCGTCCAGCTGAGCCTCACGCCGCCCGCGCCTTGCAACGTCATATGAATGCCGGATGGCGCATCCGGGACGCTCGCATTGTTCACACGGAAAACGAAGCCGCTGTCGTTGCACACCACCAGCAAGTTGCCGTTGGGGGCGAGCGTCACAGCGCGGGGTTGCGCAAAATAATCCTGGGCCACCAGGGGAGGATGTTGCCCGTCGGGCAGTATGTAACTGTCCTTTCGGCCCAAGCCGCGCAGGTAACGATGCAGCACGCCCTCCGTGTCCACAAACCAGATGTTGCCATCCTTGTGGCCGCACACGAAATAAGAGCCATCCGCTCGGAACGCAATGCCGCGAGGCCCGTCGATGTAACTATGGATCGCCAGCTGTCCGTCTGCGGCCAGCGGTTGAGTGATGTTGCCGGTGATCCGCACGCGATCCTCCGGGCCATCAATTCGAAACAAGCCCGTCGCCATTTTCGTCGTGTCATCCTCCGCGCGATCGCAAACGTAAAGTTTTCCATCCACGGGATTCACCGCGATATTTCCCGGATTGGTAAAGCCGACAGACTTGGGGCAAACCACCTCGATGCCTTCGTCCACCGTCCATTTTTTGATGACCGCCCCGTCGGCGAAAAGATTCGTCACGCCATTTTGAACCAATGGACGGAATTCGTGCGTGTAATAAATCAGTTGTTCGTCCGGACGCACCCACAATGCTCGACCCGAGGGATACCAGTCCGGTTCCGGATCATTCACGACAGTCGTCATGATGCCATTGGTGTCGATGCGACGGATGCGATGGTTCCCCGGATCGAGGACATAGACGATGCCGTTGGGAAAAACGAAAAGCCCGTTGGGACTGGCTAGCTGTAATTCAGTGGCGGCATCGGGACCGTCGCCGTTGAAGCCGGGGGAATGAGTGCCGGCGAAGGTATGGATTCGGCCATCCGTCGTGATCTTCAGGATGGCATGGCTCGATTTATCGGCGATGAACACATTGCCGTAGGCGTCCGCCCCGGCCATGTGCGGATTGGAAAGCGTGACGGTGTTGGCAGGCGCGCCTTCGAAGGCCGGCGTCCAGAAATCGATGGCGGACCCATCGGGATTGCTGGTCGTTGCCTGGTGGATGCCGGCGAGGCGAAGGGTGGTGCCGAAGCTGGCGGAGAGATCCTGGAATTCATCCGCGCGGATGGCTACGCTCGAAAGCGACAAAAGGAGAAGCCCGGCAAGCGCGCGTGTCGCCATGGGAAAACCAACGGTGGAAATCACGAATCGATTTTAACTCGAATCATCAGCGAATCAAATGACAGTTCGGTTATTCCCCACCCCCGGGCATGCGGCCTCCATGCGGACAAAAGAGTCGCTGCGAGCGCGCCGAGCCACGTCGATTCAATGCCCGGCCGCTTTGAACAACTGGGCATCAAAGTACTATGTAGCTTTGTCCCGGCGCTATTTAACGGCCGCTGCCGGGCGGGCCATGGCATACTCGTGCATCTTGTTCCGGCCGGGCATCGGCACAGGATAGACACCATTCGCATCCGAACGGACTGGAGGCGGGGAATCCATGGTCATCTTGTCGACGTCCGGAGCGAATTCGTCGTCGCTGTTGAGCATTTCTTCGTAGGTGATTTCCAGCGCCGTATGGGCGGCCCGGCGGCCCATCGAGGTGACGAGGCTGGCTTCGACGCCGCGTTTGACTTCGTTATACGGCCGGTCATTCCGAATCGCGGCCATTAAGTCGTTCCATTCATTCAGATAGGGATCGGCATCCTTCGATTCCACCTTGGACGTCCAAATGAGGCTGTCGCGCTGCGGGTTTTGCGTTTTGTAGGTGCTCGAGGGCATTCCGCAGTCGCCGTTTTTGGAAACGATCGCCATTCCCTTGCTGCCCTGGACGTGGCTCGAATAGATGGCTTCGGCGCCCACCATGCAGCGGCCATCCATGTACATCTTAGCGCCATCCGCGAATGTGTATTCCACCGAATAGGAATCAAAATTCTGATCCACGTACAAATGGCCATCCGGGCTGTTTCGATAGTGGCGTCCACCCAGGGCCTGCGCCTTGACCGGCCACGCGTTTTTCATCATGCACAGGTGGTCGATGTGATGGATGTAGAAGTCGCTGAAACATCCGCCGCTCGCCCAGATGAAGCTGTGGAATCGCGAGATCTGCCACAACAACTCGCTCGGTTTGCCGGGCCATTTTTCCGAGAATGCCGATGCGAGGGGCCCCGGAGCCATGCGATAACCGCGCAGGAGATTGAGATCGCCAATTTCGCCATCCTGAATCCGCTTCTGCAATTCCTGCAGCGCCCGGCTGTGGCGCGACATCAGTCCGACACCCACTTTCAGGTTTCTTGCGGAGGCCTGTTCCGCCAGGGCCAACATGCGGCGGCTGGTGGGGCCGTCGGCGGTCAGCGGCTTTTCCATGAAAACATTCAGGCCTTTTTCAATCGCGTATTTGAAATGGACCCAGCGGAAAGCCAGCGGTGTGGTGAAAATCGCGATGTCCCCTTTTTTCAACGAATCCATCGCGTGACGATAGCCGTCGAACCCGATGAACTTTTTGTCGTTCGGCACGTCCACCAAATCCCCGAACTTGTCCTTGAGGGTCTTATGCCGCGCATTCAGGTTCGCCTCGAAGACGTCCACCATTGCGGCCAGGGTGACGGGTCCGGCCTTGGTGGAAAGGGCGTCATGAGCGGCGCCACCGCCGCGGCCGCCGCAGCCGATGAGCGCGATCTGGATCGTGTTATTGACCGCAGAATGGACATGGGGAATGGCAACGCCCGCGAGCGCCGATGCGGCGGCGAAGGTTCCGGTGTTTTTGAGAAAGGTGCGACGGGTGGTCAGGGAGGTTTGGTGTTCGTTCATAAAAGCATTGGCCTGACGTTGCCGGGACAACGGCCATTCAACAAGTCTG
This sequence comes from Verrucomicrobiota bacterium, assembly GCA_041166945.1. GTDB lineage: Bacteria > Verrucomicrobiota > Verrucomicrobiia > Limisphaerales > JADJPG01 > DASTLJ01. The sequence goes on along the minus strand of JBEEGQ010000454.1, from coordinate 2,879 downwards.
CGTTTCGAGACCGCGTGGCAGACGAGGTAACGCTGCAAAACCAATGCCGAGCTCAATCCGCACATGGTGTCGCGTCAAAAATCCGGGCCCTCCCCTGAGATCGACCTTGCAGCGGCATAAATGCCGCGCGCCTCGACGCGATTGCGTCAGGAGCACGGTTGAATTATCAACGTCCAACACGCATGCACCTGAATCGCTTGCTCCGCTGGCCTTGGCGCTGCCTCATTGTGGCCGCATCCCTCACAGCGCTCGAGCTTCCTGCATACATGGTCAGCATGCCCGAAGGTCTTACAAAGATGTCCGCTTGCGCCGAGTTGGTTTGCAAGGCGCGCGTACTTTCAATCATAGGCGCCACCAACACCGGTGTTCGCGAAGTGCCCAGTTATCCGGTTGCTGTGGCAACGCTTCAAATCATTTCGATTCTCAAAGGGGATCCGCAGACGAACGTGGTCCGCTTTGAGTATTACACCGAAGGCCCGCCTGCGTTTGGGCGGAGTTACAGCCCTCAGCATTACGAACTCGATCCGGGCCAATGTTACATTTTCTTCGCATTGAACGCGGGTCGCCGCGGGGCATTCCAGCCGATTCGCGAATCGCACACGCTCAAACAGGATGAAGGCGTCACCCGCACCCTCGATGCCCGGCCTCTCACCGGAATGGATATCCCGGCCGCCCATTGGATGGAACTTTCGTTGCTCCTCACCAACCGTGCGTCCAGCAACAATCTATACGCGGTGCGTCAGTTCGATGCGATGAGCCAGCATTGCCCCCAGGATTCCGCGCATCCGGGGGATTTTCCGCGCGATGCCGTTTTAAATGCGTTCCTGCCGCTTTGCAGTTCGCCAAATGAGGAGGTGGCGGTCGCGGCGCTCAAAAGTTTTCACGGAAGCCGAGAGTGCCATTCGTCGATTGCGCCATTTGTCTCGACCCTGATCCAAATCGCCGATCACGGCGGGACCGTGAGCCGGCGGAGCGCGGCCATCGCGGCATTGTCCGGCGCCCCGTGGATCAATATCAGCAATGCCGTGACCCGATGGCTTCGAGATCCAATCCCGGAAGCGCGGCTCCAGGCGGTGCGATTGCTGCCCGAATATCAGTTCGGCGTTGTGGAGGACGCGTTGCGGGATCGGGCGAAGGATGAATCTGCCGCGGTGCGGGCCGCGGTTGCTGACGCGATTGGCGAGGGGAAATTCGTCAAGCTGCTGCCGGTTTTGGAAATGCTCCTGGACGATCCCGTGGGCCGCCCGCGTCCCGTCCCGCCGCTGGGCATCGAGGATTTGCGGGCCGGAGCCCGCGTCGACCTCGAAGGCCATGTCCATACGAGCGCCGGCTTCGCCCTGATGAAATTTGACCTCGACCAGGTGGACAGCCTTCTTAGGGCACGGTTATCGGATCCGGAATTCCGTCCCAACTATCTCTGCAAATTGGCGGAGCGCGATGCAGGGCCATGGTTGGATGACCTGACCGGAGTGCTCGAGAAACGGCGGCTGCAAAAGGAGCGCGAGGCGGCCGACAGCGGCGTCGAACCGCGCGCGAATTATTTGAAGGCGCTCATGGCGCTCGCCGGCACAGCCCACAAATGCTGGCACCTGATTTACAATCATTTGCTGGCATTGCCCTCCGGCGCCTTTACCGGCGGCAAACTGGCTCGGCATCTCGACGCATTGGAAAATGCCGGGGACACCGGTTCCTACGAACCCACGGCGCTTTACGAATTATATCGGCTGAAAAAACTGGACGACCGCGCCGCGCGTTTCCGGGAAGCCGCTGAGAAAAATGCTTCTTACGACATCTCGTTTTACTTCAAGCGCGTCGATTCGAAATTGGCTTCCACACGCGATGCGGCCCGATAATTCGTGACGTCGACCTATTACGGGTGAAAGCCGCGTAGCGCCGACTGGCAGTCGGCTGTATCGCCGGTTGGCAACCGGCCGGGTGCACGAAATAACACAGCCGGGGAAGGCATGCCGTTTGGTCGTTCAGTTAAACCCGGTTCTGCAGCTATGCGGAGTGCCACTCCGCGATACAGCCGATTGCCAATCGGCGCTACCTGCGCTTCGCGCAAAACTGGGTCGCTGCGAAAGGAGTGCGCCCGTCCCGGGCGCAGAAATGCCCGAACGGTGGTGGCGTTCGCAGCTGTCCGCACGCTGGAGAATACCGACCTTGCTGTGGCCGGGGACGGCCACTCTCCGCTTTATCCGGTTGCAGCGCCTGTTTCGCGCGAAACTCGCCTGGATGAGAAGCTGCAAAACTCTTGTTGAATTCGGCGGGTGCGATGATTCAATGAGTTAGTGCCCCGCACCGAGCGCGGGCGGACAACGCAGAAACGGCGTATGAAGTTCCAACGAATCCTCTGGCGCATCGTGGCGACGTTCGTCATCGGCGTCTCTTCAACGGTTCATGCCCAGGCATTCACGAATGCGTTCTACACGCTGGTCGAGGGGAGCTCTCTTGTCGACGAATGCACCTTTTGCGGGCGGCCCACCATTCTATTGCCGTTGCGCGGCACGTTCGAACTCGTCGCGCTCCCTCCCAATCCATTATTCGCAAGATATCGGCTTACCAATATCAATTGGCGGGCGGGTGGCGGAGTTTCGCCGGCCTATCAGTTGACCGGCACCGGGGAATATCGGGTCGGAGGCGAAGTGGCGGTGGTGCAGGATTTGACGTTGTCACTCCACATCAACGAGCTCACCCGCAATTTTACCAATGCCACGCCACTTCCCGTACGGAGTTTTCCGATAATCACGGCCAGTCTGGTGCAAACACAAAACACTCCGGCGCAAACTTTCACCATCGAACTCGCCGCAGCGCCCTTTCGGGAAATCTGGTTCTCCACCACGTCCGGATTTACCTCCGCCTATAATAACCTTCGTGGA
>JBEEGQ010000453.1:0-10771 GCA_041166945.1 Verrucomicrobiota bacterium | reverse complement strand
CCGAAGGGGTCAGTCCCTACTATTTGAACTTTTGTGGTGGAAGGTGGCTCGGAATGGGAAAGGTTATTTTTGTTCCATCCGCGTGCGCGCTTTTTCCAGCACGTCCCGCTCGTGCTGGGTAAGGCTTTGAATGCCTTGCTCGCGGATTTTATCGAGGATGGGGTCCACTTCCTTGCTGATAAAATCGCCCTCCGCGAGCCCGCGAGGCGAGGCGTCACCGGCTTTCCATGATGCCGTCGCCTTCGGAAAACGCACCTTCACGATCGGCCTTGACCGTCGTGACGGAATCCAGCGCCGCCAGAGCGCCCCCAAACTTTCGCCCCGCTGCATCCACCAATAATAACCTGCACCAAACAGGGTGCCCCCCAGGTGCGCGGCATGCGCCACCCCGCCATTGGCCGGGCCAGCGACCAAAAATCCGACCGAGACGACAATCATCAATGGCAGGAAATACCGGGCTTTCAGGGGAAGAACGAGAAACAGGTAAATCACGCTGTGGGGGCTCATCAAGGCAAACGCGGCCAGCAATCCACAGATTCCCGCCGAGGCGCCGACCACCGGTCCGCCGAGTCCTGGGAACCACAACGCCAGGAGCAGGTGCAGAATGCCTCCGGCAAGACCGCTCAAGAGATAAAGCTTTAGAAATGCAACCTTGCCCAACGCCTCCTCCAACGGACGCCCAAAGGAGTACAACACAAATCCGTTGAGCAGAAGATGCATCAGGCCCCCGTGCAAAAACTGGTAAGTGATCAACTGCCATATATATCCCTGACGAATTCCCTCCAGGCTCAAGGCGCCGTAATTCAAGAAGGCCCATTGCGATCGCACCCCGTCGACATATTTCAAATAGAAGAAGAGAACGTTCAGGACCAGGATGACAATCGTCGGCGACCATTTCATTCCGGAATGGTCTCTGCGCATGTAGGGCCGATCGGCAATCATCGCGGGCGAACTTAGTGCCGGATGTGTTGTTTAGCAACGGGGTTGTGCCACCCGGAATGCCCTTGCCCAACCCCTGCCCTTTTTCTAACGTGCCCGCGCGATGGACGACCAATTGCAACAATATGTGCCGGTGCTGCTGCTTGGTCTCATCGCGCTGGCCTTCGCATTTGGCGCCTTGATTTTGTCGGTCGTCGTCGGATGGCGCAGCCAGCGAAACAAGGCCAAGGACACCGCTTACGAATGCGGAATGCTCCCCGTCGGAGAGGGCAACACCCGGCTCTCCGTGAAGTTCTATCTCGTGGCAATGTTGTTCATCCTCTTCGACATCGAAGTGGTGTTTCTCTATCCATGGGCCGTTGTTTACCGCCTGATGCTCAAAGATCCGGCGACGCGCAACATGGTCCTTGGCTCCATGGTATCGTTCGTGGCGGTGCTATTCATCGGATATCTTTACGCCCTTAAGAAGCGCGCCTTCGACTGGAAAAGCTGAAGTCGAACCACCCTTTGCCGGCTTTCTCTGCCGGCTCTTCCACAATCCCTGTTGATCTGCGGTCAGGGTCGATGTCAGATCGCTGCACGATGAATGGCCTCTCCCGCTTGCACCCTTCGCCGAAAGTAGCGGCGGCCCGTTTGTCGAAACTCACCGCTTTGAGGCCGGCCCTGGCGGTGGTTCTCGGAAGCGGCTTCCAAAGCGCCGCCTCCCAACTCAAGGTGCAGTGTCGCATCCCTTATTCCAGGCTGCCCGGATTTCCCCGCCCCGGCGTCAGCGGCCATGTCGGCGAGGTCATCATCGGAACCCTCGCCCGCACGCCGGTCCTCATCATGAGCGGGCGAGCCCATTTTTACGAAGGTCACTCGATGGAGGTCGCCACGTTCGCGGTCCGCGCGCTCGCTGAATTTGGAATTCGCGATTTGCTCCTCACGAATGCCGCGGGCGGCATCCATGGCCAGTTTCGTCCCGGCGATTTCATGGGATTGAAGGATCACATCAATTTTATGGGGACCAATCCCCTGCGCGGAGAACCCATCCCCGGACGCGCTCGGTTCGTGGATCTGACGCAGGTTTACGATCCCGATCTGCTCCATTTGCTCCGCCGCGCGGCGGTCAAGTCACGCGCTCGTTTTCGTGCCGGGGTGTACCTTGCGGTCAGTGGACCCAGCTACGAAACCCCCGCGGAAATCCGGGCGTTCGCACGGCTCGGGGCGGATGCGGTCGGCATGAGCACCGTGCCCGAGGCGATCGTTGCCCGGCAATGCGGGCTGCGCGTCGCCGGTCTCTCCTGTATCACCAATCTTGCCGCCGGCCGCTCCCGCGGTGAGCTGTCGCACCATGAGGTGCTCGACACCGCCGCGCGGGTGCAAAAAACCGCAGCCGCCCTTCTAGGCCAATTCATAACGCTCCATGCCCAGGATAAGTAAGACCCAGCTCATCGCCGCCGCGTTGATCGCACGGCAGAACGCAGTCGCTCCCTACTCCAACTTCCAGGTGGGCGCGGCGCTTTTGGCGCGGTCAGGCGAGGTGTTCCATGGGGCCAACGTGGAAAGCGCCAGCTACGGCCTGACCTGTTGCGCCGAGCGGATCGCACTGTTCAAGGCGCTCACGGAAGGGCGGCGCGACTTCATCGCCATCGCCATCGTCGCGCGAGCGCCGCATGGCCCGATGCCCTGCGGCGCCTGCCGCCAGTTGCTGGCCGAATACGCCCCGCGCGCCCTGGTGTTTGTCGCCGATTCCGATCGTCCATCCCGCATTCGCCGCTTCGAGATGGACGCGCTGCTTCCCGGCGCATTTCTCACCGTCCCCACGGCCCCCGCCCGGTGAACGAATTCGAACTCATTCACCAGCTGGTGCAATCACTCCCCGGGAACGACGCGCTTGTCACCGGCCCGGGCGATGATTGCGCTGTGATCGACCTGGGCATTCCCGATCGTTTTGTGCTGTTCAAAACGGACGCAGTCGTGGAGGGGATTCATTTTACCCACGAAACGCCGCCCGAAAAAATCGGCCACAAGGCACTCGGACGTTGTCTGAGCGACATCGCGGCAATGGCGGGAACTCCGACCGCGGCACTCGTTACGATTGCCCTACCGCCCGGGTTCGATCCGTCGCGAATCTCCGCCATCTACGATGGGTTGAACAACCTCGCCCGTCGCCACGGCGTTGCCATTGCCGGCGGCGAAACCACCACCAACCCCGAGCGCATCCTCATCTCCATCGCATTGCTCGGCACCGTGGCACGGGATAAATGCATTCATCGAACCGGCGCAAAAGCGGGGGATGCCATCTTTGTCACTGGCGAACTCGGTGGGTCGCTCGAGGGATGGCATCTCGATTTCGAACCGCGGTTGATGGAAGCCCGCTGGCTGGCGGAAAATTTCGAAGTACATTCGATGATTGATTTGAGCGACGGACTGGCTGGCGATCTGCGCCATCTCCTGGACGCCTCCAAAACCGGCGCCGAACTTTTGGGCCGGGCCATTCCGACCAGCCAATCGGCGAAAGTTCGCGCCAGGAAGGGCTCGGCGGCCAAACCTTCGCTGCTCGCGGCGCTCACGGATGGCGAGGACTTCGAGTTGCTGTTCACGATCGATCCCCGCAAAGCCGTGGCGTTGTCAGACGCCTGGCGAAGCCGGTTCCCGGGCGTTAAACTCAGTTGCATCGGAAAAATAACGGCCGCTCCGGGTCTGCGCATTCGTGACAAGGAAGGCATGCGGACGTTTACCGGACATGGTTACGTTCATTTCACATAACCCCGACGAAACCGCCGCGCTCGGCGAGCAATGGGGCCGCGCGGCGGTGGCCGGCTGGATCATCGGGCTGAGCGGGGATCTCGGCGCCGGCAAAACCCAGTTCGCAAAAGGCCTTGCCCGCGGCTTGGGCGTGACCTCGCGCCTCCAGTCGCCAACGTTCGCACTGGTCAACGAATACGAGCACGGCCGCCTGCCGCTGGCTCACCTCGATCTTTACCGCCTCGAGAACGCCGACCAAATTCGCGGCGCGGGTCTCGACGAATATTTTCATCGCCCGTCGGGAGTCGTCGTCGTGGAATGGTGCGAGCGCTGGCCGGATTTTAATCCGAACTCAACGGCGCCGAGGCCCCCCGGTTTCCGCCTGGTACTGATGGAACAGCTCGACGAAAATCAGCGCCGCATTCGCTATGAAGATCCTTGCGGTTGAATTTTCGTCCGGGATCCGCAGCGTCGCGCTCGTGGAAAACGGCGCCGTGATCGGCCGCGCGGCTGAACACGGCGGCCGCAACACCCGTTCCTTCGCGCTCCTCGATCAGGCGTTGGGTGAAGCAGGCGCGGAACGAGAATCCATCGAGTACATCGTCGTCGGCCTTGGACCCGGCTCGTATGCCGGCATACGCGCAGCGATCGCGCTGGCGCAGGGCTGGCAGCTCGCGAAAGCCATCCGCGTGCTCGGCATTCCCAGCATCGAATGCCTGGCCCTCCAGGCCCGCGACGAGGCGATCCGCGGCGATCTCCATTTTTTAATCGATGCCCAGCGCGGAGAATTTTATTGCGGCGCCACCTTTCCTGGAAATGAAACGGGCCTGGGACCGCTCCGGTTGATCGGGGCCGACGAGGCCCGCCGGCTCGACCCGGGTTCGCTCATCGTCGAGCCGGCGTTGCTCCCGCAGTTTCCGGGCGCAAAGGCGATGTCTCCGGACGCGGCCGCCCTCGGACGCCTGGCGGCAACCCGCAGCAATTTTGTTCCCGCGGAAACGCTGGAACCGGTTTATCTGCGCCCCGCCTCCTTCGTGAAGGCACCGCCGCCGCGCCTCATTCCCTCTCGGTAAAAAGTCGTGAACGCATCTCCCTCATGAAGCCGTGCCACCGCTGCTGGGCGGAAGTCAGCCTGGATGCGCTGCGCGGGAATCTCGCCTGGCTCCGGCATTGCGTCGGGCCCGAAGTGAAAATCATGACGGTCGTCAAAGCGGATGCCTATGGCCACGGACTCCGGCAAATCGCCGGACTGCTCATGCAGGCGGGCACCGATTTTTTCGGAGTCGCCAATCTCACGGAGGCCCACGCCGTGCGCAGCGTCGGAAAGGGCTGGCCTGTCCTGATGCTCGGCGCATGTCTGCGCGATGAGATGGATCTCGCGATTCGGGACAATGTGCAGGTGACGATCTCTTCGACGGACGAAGCGGAGGCATTTTCGTCGGCCGCCCATCGTCTGCGCCGGCGCGCGATCGTGCACATGAAGGTCGATACCGGCATGGGCCGGCTCGGTGTCGCCCCGGAAAAAGCCGTCGCCCTGGCGCGTCACATAACCCGCCACCCACGGCTCAAACTGGAAGGAGTCTATACCCACTTCGCCTCGGCGGAGGACGACGCCCCGTTCTCAGCGGAACAGGCGCTGCGTTTTGGAAAAGTGGTTGAGGCGCTGGCCGACTCGGGACTGAAACCTCCTTTGATTCACGCGAACAACAGCGCGGCGCTCCTCCATCAACCCGGCACTGTGTTCAACCTGATTCGTCCCGGCCTGCTTGTCTATGGAGTCTCCCCGCCCGCCCCTCGCCGGCGCGACACGGAATTCGGCGATCATCTTCGAGCCGCATTGTCATTAAAGGCGCGCGTCACCCTCGTAAAGGATATTCCCAAAAACGGTTCCCTCAGTTACGGACGCTCATTCGTTGCGCCGCGGCGCATGCGCGTCGCCACGATTGCCGCCGGGTATGGCGATGGCTACCTGCGGTCGGGCAGCAACCGCGCCATGGTGCTCCTGCACGGAAGACGCTGTCCGGTCGTGGGCCGCATCACGATGGATCAGACTCTCATCGACGTCTCGCGGTTGGAGCGGGTGGTCAGCGGCGACGAGGTTGTCTTGATCGGCCGGCAAGGCGCCGAACAGATCACCGCCAGTGAACTCGCCGGGTGGTGTGGGACCATTCCCTGGGAGGTGCTCACGGCGATCGCCCATCGCGTCCCTCGTCTCTATCAAGGTGGACAAGCGTCTTAAAAAGGGTCGGGATTTTTCTGAAATTATGGCATGAATGTCGAATCACCAACGGTTCATCCCGCCAATCGCCCCGTTAGTCGGGCAGGACGAAATACTGTTCGATGACGCCATCAGGACGTCGATACATCTGAACCCGCAAGGCGTCCTTTTTGAATGTCAATCGCGTCAGGCTCACTTCCATACCTCCGCGTTCATGCGCATTGAGCATTTCCGCTTTGGCGGGCGCTCCATAAGGCTTGAGGCGTTGTGAAGCGGCCGCGATTTTTTCATCGGTGAGGTAATGGTTGAATTCCGCTCCGAGAAGCCGGCGATTCACTTTTCCACGTTGCAGTTCCTCGAGAATCACTTTCGCAACGGGCGCCGCCGCGCGTCCCGTGATCGCCGGGACGATCGATGACTCCTTCAGGAGCAACGAAAAAATGCGGCCCGGAATGGAGCCGTATCCGCCCTCGAGGTTGCACATCACGATCACCGCGGAACGGGTGGAGGGGATCATGCCGTTCCAGGTATTGAATCCGCTGACGGCACCGTTATGCGAGAGCACCGGGCGCCCTCCTTGTGTCTTGATGGACAACCCGCAGCCGTAGTCGGTCATTTTTCCATCCGCCAGCGCGCGGGGGCTTGTCATGAGACGGTAGGATTCAGGCTTGAGCACCTTGCCGGCCATGAGCGCGAGGTCCCATTTGGCGAGGTCCCCTGGCGTGGAATAAATTCCCCCTGCGCCGCCGAGCCAGCCTGCCGCTTCGGCAGGCACCACTTCCGGTTTGCTCAACAGAAACGTGTTGTAACCCACGGCCAGGCGCGGGTCGGACGGCGGAAGCTCGTAGAACGTGTGGTCCATGCCCAATGGGATAAACAGGCGATGCGCCAGAAAAGTCCCCAGCGATTCGCCGCTCACCTTTTCGATCACGCGTCCCAGCAAAATATATCCCGTGTTGCTGTAGGACCAGCGGGTGCCCGGATCGAAGTCGAGCTTGGCGCCGGCATACTGGCGCAGCAGTTCGTCCGGATCGATCGCGGCCATCATCCGTCTATCCAAAAAATCGAGCGGATAATAGTCAGGATATCCCGACACATGGTTCATCAGATCCAGAATCGTGATGTCGTCCGCATGCGTGAGCTTGGGATAATATTTTGACACCGCATCCTTCACGGAAAGCTTTCCCTCTTCAGCCAGCAGAAAAATGGCCGCGCAGATGAATTGCTTGGTAACGGATCCAATCGCAAAAAGGGTGTCCGGTTCGACAGGCCGGCCGTCGGCAAGGGACCGTTTCCCGTAGCCTTTGGAAAGGACCACCTTCCCATCCTGCACGATCACGACAGATAATCCGACCCGGCCGGATTGCCGGGCTTCCGACGCCAGATAGGCATCGATGGCCTTGACGTCGAAGGCATCGGGGAGACGCGGTTCCTGGGCCGCCGCGCGGGCGAACTCCGGGGCGACAAAAAAACCTAACAACAACGGAAAGAGGAAACGGAGCATCGTCATGGTGATGGATCGGACAGTTGTTTATTTCCGGCACAGTCCGCGTGGGGAAAACTCACGCATAAACCATGCTGTTCCGCGAGAGGAAAGCTTCCGGAAGCTCAACCCCGGCCCTCACCGATGCGGGATCGAAATGGTCGCTTCATACCGCGCTGCGCCCATTGGCGTGTCCGCAAAATAAAGCTCGAAGCCATCGGACGTCCTTTCCAATGCGACGATGTCCCTGCCCTTGCGGACCACCAGGGAAGCGCGTGAGAGATCGAGTTCCCTCCCGAGGTTCGCCCAGGCCGCCGGAGCCGCCGTCAGATCCGTCCATGGCTCGCCGTTGAAAAGCACATCCCGGGGCGGCTGCCATTTTCCGTGATCGTTCCAAATGTTTTCGCGGGTAAAAATGAAGCGCTCACTGCCATCGATGGTGGCGGAAACGCTGATGAGCACCGCCTCGCCGTCCGGCTTGGGAGTGTTCGATGTCCTGGCGTGATGTGCGGCAATCAGCAGTGCCGTTGCGTAACCGGCGAGGCCTCCCGCGATCAACAGGAGGCTCGACTCGACCAGACGTTTTATCGTCGGCGATGGCACTGCTTTTTTAACGGCACACTCCCGGCAGGTTGGAATAAAACCGGCGGCGAGCGCCAAAGGGAACCGTCAGCAGCACGCGGGCGCCTTCAGACAAGGGAACGCACCGGACTATTTGGACTTCTTCTGGGCTTCCTGGATGGTGGCCATGTGCTTCGCCTTGTCCTTATTGAAGTCCTTGAGGCAGGACTTGCAACACAGCTTGACCTCCTGGCCGTCCACCGTGAACACATGCGGCTTCATGTCGGGATCGGCGCCCAGCTTGTCGCCGGACACGAGGCATTTGTCGAAGGGATAGGGTTTCGCCGGCTCCGCCTTTTTGTCAGCGGCATTCGTGATTCCTGGCAGCACCAACAACGCGGCGGCGGACAGGCTCAGCATGAGATTCGTTTTCATGGTAACTTTTTTCGGTATTTTGGTTTTTGTCGTGATCGGACTCGTTGAGGGTCAGACGGTGGGAAAGCAGCCGTCCTGTAATCTTTCTTTGGCTCACCAGCGCATCAGCCGGCTGATGACCTCCACGGCCGCAGGATCGTCCGGGAAAATCAGCTGCGTGGCCTTCTCCACACGCAGCGTGCGATCACCGCTGCGCCGGCATTTCACGTGGATGGGACAACCGCACGCGCTATAGATAAAGGCCACATCGCGGACTTCTCCCTCCGGCCACGCTTGCGCGACTGGCACTCCGGGTTCCTTCAGGATCGCATCCAAAATGGACGGCGGATTCATCGAGCCATCGACGGTAAACGATTTTCCATCGCCGGTGTCGAACAGGATCGTCAGCGACCCCCCGGTGAATCCCGATTTATGCGTCGCCGGGGTCACCCGGTTTTTCCACAACGATTGGCCTGTCCGGCGATAAACAATTTCGCCAATGCCCGGCTTCTCGGTGCTCAACCGCAAACAGAGATTGAGGTTGCCCGACACCACATCCGTTTGGGTGAACGCCTCGAGAATCGCAAAAGTGCGTCCTCGTCCGTCGTCCGCCTGCGAACGCCGCTCCAGGTCGCGCAGGACCTCCTCCAATACCGGTGGCTTCTTTCCAAATCCAAGGTCCTTGACGACGACCACCGACTGGTTGGCTTCCATCGAGGGGGCGTTGGTGCCGGCCGGCGGGACGGGCGGCGGGGTGGATGCGACGTCGCCTTTTACCGGCGCCGATACGGAGTTCGAGGTCGCCGCGACCCCGTTCGATGGGACTTTGCCGCAGGCATCGAGCAGCATGACGGCGGCGATGAGAAGCGCTGGAAAAACAAGGTGCCGGTTTGCAAAGGCAACGAGTGGTTGCATGACGGCCGAAGCATGGCGAATGGCGACGGGAATCTGAACTCAAAAATCATTCATCTCACCCGCCGACCGGCCCTCCATGAACGGCTCGTTTCTGCCTCGTCACCTCACCAGCTGCGGCGTAGAATCGCTCCAACGAACATAAGCTTATGACACGACAGCAAGTGCTCGACCTCTATTTCATGGAAAATCGCGCCAAGCTCATCGATATCGCGGCATTCCTCGACCGGGTGGATCGCGCCGAGGGCGAGTCCGATTTTCGGCTTTATGAATTCAAAGCCGCGCTGACCCAGCTCAATCGAGGCGCGCCGGACCGGGCGAAACAGGTGTTGATTTCGTTAAGTGATGACACGACGGAGCCCATCGACAAGGCTCCCGGAAAAGGGGCGGTGGGAGCGTGTCCGCCTCGATCGCTCTGACGGCCCCAAATTTTTCATGGCTCATTGATCGCCATCATTTCCGATGCGCTACATAGAACCCCACGGCCACATGGTCAGCCGCACCACCGATGACTACATCCACATGGCCGCCGCCGGATGCGCGTGTGTCTGCGAGCCCGCTTTCTGGGCAGGGTTTGACCGCAGCAGCGTTGACGGTTTTCACGATTACTTTTGCCAACTGACCGACTACGAACCCAGGCGCGCGGCCCGGTTCGGACTCACTCATTACACATGGCTCTGTATCAATCCCAAGGAATCCGAGGACGTCGGGCTCGCGCGCGAGGTGCTGGGGATCATTCCAAAATTCATCGATCGCCCGAATGTGCTCGGCATCGGAGAGATCGGGCTGAACAAGAATTCGCGCAACGAGCTGAAGGTGCTCGAAATGCACGTCGACCTCGCCGCTCAAGGCGACCAACTCATCCTCGTTCATACGCCGCATCTCGAGGATAAACTGAAAGGGACGCGTCTCATCCTGGATGTGCTCAAGAGCGACGCGCGCATCCGGCCGGAACGTTGCATCATCGATCACGTCGAGGAACACACTGTCCAGATGGTGTTGGATCAGGGGCATTGGGCGGGCATGACCCTTTATCCGGAGAGCAAATGCACCGCCGCGCGCGCCGCCGACATACTCGAGGTCTACGGCACCGAACGTCTCTGGATGAACAGCGCATGCGACTGGGGCGTGAGTGTGCCGCTGGCGGTTCCCTACGCCGCTCTTGAAATGCGCCGTCGCGGCTGGACGGCCGAAAAAGTGGACGGCGTGATCTATCAAAACCCGATCCGATTCATGAGCCAATCGCCGAAGTTTAAAGCGCCAGGCGCATAACCGCCAAAGGGTCGCTTCCTGGTCTGATCCTATTTGTGAGTTTCCGTCCTCAGGACACTTCCATTTTCAAATGCCCTGCGAGAGTCACTTTTCTCAAAATAGTGCAAAAATAAGAACTGACCCGAATGGCGCTTAGATAAGAGTCAAGATTTCCGGGGGTTGGCCTTCCAGTAGCGGGTGCGGTGGGGAATTTCTTTGAACTGGCGTCTGGGTTTGTTGAGTAGTGGGTAGGGTTTGGGGCG
>JBEEGQ010000452.1:0-5073 GCA_041166945.1 Verrucomicrobiota bacterium | reverse complement strand
TCGCCGAACGGCGATGCCTGGGAATATTTTCCACATGATCACGCCCGCAGCCGCGCCTATCGATGGGGAGAAGATGGCATCGCCGGCATTTGCGACAGCTCGCAGCACCTGTGTCTTGCATTGGCGATGTGGAATGGCCAGGACCCCATTCTCAAGGAACGCTTTTTCGGCCTCACCAACCGTCAGGGGAATCACGGCGAGGACGTCAAGGAATTCTATTATTATCTCGACGCGACCCCGACGCATTCCCACCTGAGGATGCTTTATAAATATCCGCAACGCGGATTTCCCTATGCGCAACTGATCGAAGAGAACGGGCGGCGCACCCGGGGCCAAACCGAGTTCGAGCTGCTGGATTCCGGGATCTTCGATGACGATCGCTATTTCGACGTGACGGTGGAATACGCGAAGGCCGGCCCTGACGATATTTTGATGAAGGTCACCGCGCACAACCGGGGACCGGAGGAGGCGAGCATCCACCTGCTCCCCACGATTTGGTTTCGCAACACATGGTCGTGGCAAGCCGGCGCGAGCCGTCCCGCTTTGACGCTGATGCCTGGGAGGGAAATCGGGGTGGACCATGCGGAGTTGGGTTCGTATCAGCTGTTTTGCGACGGCCATCCAAAACATCTTTTCACGGAGAACGACACCAACCCGCGCCGCCATCCGGGTCAGGCCGGCGGCACCGGCTTCTACAAGGATGCTTTCCACGATTATCTCGTTGGCGGCGATCCAGGCGCCGTGAACCCGCGGCAGACCGGAACCAAGGCGGCTGCGCATTATGAAATGACGGTGGCCGCAGGAGCTGCTGCGAGCATCCGGCTGCGACTGCGGAAGCAGGCGACGGCGGGGAGCCCTGGCAATCCGCCGGCCCCGGGCGAGCCGTTTGCTGACTTCGATGCCATCTTCGCCCGCCGCCAGAACGAAGCCGACGAGTTCTACGCGCGGTTGCAAAAGGACATTGCCGACGCAGATGCCCGCCATGTTCAACGCCAGGCTTTTGCGGGAATGATTTGGTCCAAACAGTTTTTTTATTATGACGTGCCGGAATGGTTGCGAGGCGATCCGGCGCAGCCACCGCCGCCCCCCGAACGCCGGCACGGACGAAATGCCGAATGGATCCACCTGAACAACGCCGATATCATTTCGATGCCCGACAAATGGGAATATCCCTGGTACGCCGCCTGGGATTTGGCATTTCATTGCATACCGCTGTCGCTGGTGGATGCGGATTTCGCGAAGTCACAGCTCATCCTGCTGACCCGGGAATGGTACATGCATCCGAACGGGCAACTGCCCGCATACGAATGGGCCTTCAGCGACGTGAATCCTCCGGTCCATGCGTGGGCGGCGTGGCGGGTATTTGAGATGGATCGCAAACAACGCCGCGAGTCGAAGCCCGGGGATCCCGGCGACCTGGCGTTTCTCGAGCGGGTCTACCACAAGCTGCTTTTGAATTTTACCTGGTGGGTCAATCGCAAGGACACGCAGGGCCGCAATATTTTCCAGGGCGGTTTCCTCGGGTTGGACAACATCGGCGTGTTCGATCGCAGCGCGGCGCTTCCAACGGGGGGCTTTGTCAACCAGGCCGACGGGACCAGCTGGATGGCGATGTATTCGCTGAACCTCATGCGCATCGCGCTCGAACTCGCCCAGCACAACCATACGTACGAAGACATCGCGACGAAGTTTTTTGAACATTTTTTGCACATCGCCGCCGCGATCAATTCCGTCGAGGAGGGCGTGGGGCTCTGGGATCAGACGGATGAGTTTTATTACGATGAACTGCGGCTTCCGGACGGACGCGAGATCCCTCTCAGGGTCCGCTCGATGGTCGGATTGATCCCGTTGTTCGCGGTGGAGGTATTGGACGAGGACATCCTCCGGGACCTGCCCGAGTTTGCGGGGCGCCTCGAGTGGTTCCTCGATCATCGGCCGGAGCTGGCCAAGCTCGTTTCCCGATGGCAGGAGCCTGGCATGGGCTCCCGGCGCCTGCTGTCGCTGCTGCGCGGGCATCGCATGAAATGCCTGCTCCGGCGGATGCTCGATGAGACGGAATTTCTCAGCGACTTCGGGGTGCGCGCCCTGTCGAAAGTTCACGAGGAGCGGCCTTATCAATTTCAAACGGATGGCGAAGTTCTGAGCGTTAAATATCAGCCGGGTGAATCGGAATCGTTGCTTTTCGGAGGCAATTCCAATTGGCGCGGGCCGATCTGGATGCCGGTGAATTATCTCTTGATAGAGAGCCTGCAGCGGTTTCATTATTACTACGGCGAGGATTTCAAAGTCGAATGTCCGACCGGCTCGGGACAGTTTCTGACCCTGGACGGGATCGCTGATGAACTGACGCGTCGCCTGGTCAGGCTGTTTGCGAAAGGGGAGGACGGCGAGCGTCCCGTGTTGAAATATCATCCGAAGCTCGCGGGTGATCCGCATTTTCGCGATCACCTTTTGTTCCACGAATATTTTCACGGGGAAACTGGTCGCGGTGTGGGAGCGAGCCACCAGACCGGGTGGACAGGCCTGATTGCGAAGCTGCTGATGCCGAGAATCGATCGCGAGCCGTCCCGCCGTGTGCAGGGGTCAGTGACCAGTGAACCGTCACCGATAACGGACGATGTCCGATAAACCGATCGGCGAACGACCGCGGCATGCCAAAAGCAGCCGTCCACGAAGCGTAGCAAGCAATTTATCTTCGCCACCTTTCCTGTGTTGACTAAGCTTGACCTCGTTGAGCGCGAACTTCATCACGATTGGGAGCAAAGGCGTTTCTATCCCGACCGGTCTCACGGAGATCCGGCCACCTTTGGCAATCGGTGTGAATCATGTTCGGTGGGCAAATCCGGGCAGGGTTGATGCGGCGGGCGAGGCTCACGGATGGGTGTCAAAGAACGGTGAACCGTTCGAGATTCACCCTTTGGAGCGCGCCGTTGAAGAAGGTCGCGTCCAACGGTTTTCCGGAGCGGCTTGGACGGTTAAAGGGAAGCGATACAAGGGGGCAGTTTTCGTCCCGGCGGAGTGGCGCCGGGGCGACCCGATGCCGATGTATGTTGGTGCACTTGCTAAAGATTGGCCACACGGACGAGTCGAGAGGGAAATAATCGGCGACGGACGAAATCGACATGTCGTAGGAAATGTAGAGATCCCCAATGGCGGACATTTAACAGCCAGCGTCAGAGTCACGCGCCGAACTTGGACACACGATGAATTGCTCGTCGCATTGAACCTCTATCACAAGCTCACTTTTGGTCAGCTTCACGCGCGACAACCGGCAATCGCCGCGCTGGCGGAAAAGCTCGAACGAGGCTCGAATAGCGTAGCGATGAAGCTCTGCAACTTTGCTTCGCTTGACCCAACATTGAAGCTTCGCAATATCAAAGGGCTGGAGGGCGCAAGCGCCCTCGACCGGACTGTGTGGAATGAGTTTCACAAGAACCTAAACGAGGCCGTGCCTGCGAGTGAGGAGGCTCTGCGAAAATTGTTCGGAGTAGGTGAGGATAGTGCGCTTGAAGTGCTTCCAAAGGAAGGTATTCGTGTGCGCAAGCGGTCACCGATTGGGCCGACTGAAGTGACAGCGAACGTGAAGGTGCGGCGGGGGCAGGATTATTTCCGCGACGCCGTGTTGAACAATTTTGGGGGGCGTTGCGGCGTCACTCAACTTGCTGTCCGCGAATTGCTGATTGCTTCGCACATCCTTCCGTGGGGCACTCACGAGGTCGAGCGGTTGAATGTTCGCAACGGCCTTTCTCTTTCGCGTCTTCACGACGCAGCCTTTGACCAAGGCCTGATTACCTTCGACGACAGTTTGTGTTTGGTGCTTTCTCCACGGTTAAAGGCTGAGTTGCCGCAACGGGCTGTCGCCGAGAATTTCGGCGTATATGCGAGACAACCGTTGTGTTTGCCAGACGACGCGGCGCTTCCAGATTTGGCTTTTCTCGCGGAGCATCGCACGAAGAAATTCCGCAAAACATGAGGCAGCGCGGATTCTTTCATTAACCTTGCGAGATCAGATTTCAGAGCCGCCTTGTGGTAGCGGGTGCTGTGGGTTCGCGCCACGTCGTTGCTGGCGAACCATGCGAAACCAAACAGAACTTCCCTCCAACCTCCGTCCGACCGGGGTCGAATGTCGCGCCTGTGGCAACCGGACCACTTGAGCCAGAACAAGCATGTGGAATTCCCCAGTCGGCAGCGGCGCGATTCTGTTTACAGTCATGGCGACGCTGGGCGCTATTCGGTGAACCGGCGACGGCGGGCGCGAAGCGGGGCCATAGTGTCTTGGGCCGGTTTCGCCT
Source organism: Verrucomicrobiota bacterium (assembly GCA_041166945.1). Lineage (GTDB taxonomy): Bacteria > Verrucomicrobiota > Verrucomicrobiia > Limisphaerales > JADJPG01 > DASTLJ01. The sequence goes on along the minus strand of JBEEGQ010000452.1, from coordinate 781 downwards.
CATTTGTGAGGCTGAAGAAGGCGGCGTGGACAATCTGGTCTTCGTGGATGAGGGCGGCACCGGCGAGTCCGGGGCTCCGGTAGCGGCAGTCGGTGCCGTAGCCGAGGGAGGGGAACTTGCGCGCAGGGCAGTCAGCAGCGGCTGCCAAGAACTCGACAGCCTTCGTGCCCGCTGACTCCAGTTTGGCGGGCTGGGGCTGCGGCGCGGCCAGCGAGTCGATGACGTAGCTCTTCACCAACTTGTCGTGCTGGCGGGCGTAGATTTCCGGTTGTGGAATGAGGTCGAAGCCGGCGACGCGGTTGTCGATTACCACGAGCAGCCCGGTCTGGCAGGGGACAGCGGTGAAGACGGCCATGCATTGATCCAGCTCGCGCTCGCGCGCCTTGAAGGCGTCGTTCATGGCGCCGGTAGGAGACGATGTGCCTCCTGCCGCATGAAGGTCGGCAATTTCCCTCCAGACTTCGCCCTGATCGGATTGAAAGCCGGCGGAGGCGGCGAGTGATTCGCTGACCGAGCGGGATTTGCGGGCGCGAACCTTGTGGGCCATGACGACTTTGGAGTCGGCGAAGGCGGCTGAAGTATAGGACCAGCGGCCGTGTTCGGTGCAGCTCACCGGCACGAAGGTTTCCGAGTGCTCCTTCACGAGGATGGTGGTGTTAACCCAAGTTCGTCATTCGGAAGGCCGTTTCAATTTATTCCGGCAGAAAACCTCGCGGAATCCTTTGATTAGACCCTTATCGGTCACCGCCGAGGCGTGTAGTGGAGAAGAGCCCATTGTGAA
>JBEEGQ010000451.1:0-7897 GCA_041166945.1 Verrucomicrobiota bacterium | reverse complement strand
ACCGCGCCCCAACGAACCGCGCGCCCAACGCCATTTACGTTTACCCTACCCACCATTAGTCGGAACCCGCGCTCAGGCACGTCGCAACCTCAAAAAATATGCCTCGAAATCCTAGTGGCATTGGGCGTCTTCGCCTGCGAGTTCTGGTGGCGTCCCGCCGCCTCAGGCTTTCACCAACGTGAATTCCCTGCACCGGGACGGTGCCGGAACTCGCAGCCGGGACGGCCGCGCTACGTGACGCGCCTGCGTGGGGAGGCCGCTCCGCGGTAAAGCGATTGCCAACCGGCGCCACCGGTCACCTGGAATCGGTGGCGCGAGCCTTTGCCAGCTCATACCATTCGCCGCGCAGCCAGTCGGCGACTAGCCCTATGGCGTGCGCGTCCAGGATCATGTCCGGCCCGAACGCCGGCATTCGATCGTTCCGCTTGCCATAAAACCGCTCGTGTTTGGGATTGCTGATGATGCCGGCCAGCCATTCACGGGACCCGTAACCCGTCAGGTCAGGCGCGGTCGCATCCTCATCCTTCTTGCGAAACTGATGGCACTCCGCGCAACGCATCGACTCACTGGCGAACAGCGTACGGCCTTCCCCGATGACCGCCGCGTCCCGTTCGTCAGCGGCACGTTGGGATTTAAGTTGAGCCTCGGCAGAAACCGCATCGATGACTTTCGCAAGCTGTTGTTGCTGCGAATCGCTGAACGCAGCGACATCCTTCTTCACGAACTTTGCCATCTTGCCGTCGGCAAACTTCGTCGGTCCAAAATAATGCGAGCTGCTGATGTTGGAGGGATTGATCAGGCCTGCGAGCCATTCGCGCGAGGCGAATCCCTTGAGATCCGAGGCGGCAGGCGCGGCAAAGACTTCAAGACTTTGGCCGACCACGAGCCGGACGAGAGTGGGCTGATTGAGCGAACGGAGCTCCGCTTCCGTCATCCCGTTCGTTTGGGCAATGGACTGGAACGTGTCGTTGGTTTGGACTTTGATGCGGGTTGTGACCCGAGCGCCAAAGCCATTGAGACCGTCATACCGATGGCAGCTCGCGCAATGCTTCGCGAACAACTTGGGCCCCTGGGTGAGTGGATCGTCGCGCAGCAACGTCACTGCGCCGCCGCTGGGGATCCCCATCGGGCTGCGCGCCAGCTCGACCACCCGTTCCGCGTCCCGATCGGCCTGCTTTACGGCGGCGACGTAGCCGGGGTTGTTCCGATCGGCGACGAATGCGCGCCAGGTCAGAAGGCCGATCGCGAAGAGCAAACCCCACATGAGTCCGAGGTTGAAGCGATGGCCGAGCCGCCATTTGCCGAAGTAAGGCATCAGGAAAACGAGCGTCATGAACAGGCCGGGAAGAATCATCGCGCCGATGATCTCGGACTGGCCCGGGAAATATTTCAGGAGTTGAAATAAAAACATGAAGTACCACTCCGGACGGGCGGCGGCGTAGTTGTCGGCCGGATCCGCCGGCGCGGTGAGTTCGGCGCCGTGATTTTTCAAGGCGAGCAGCAGCACAGCAGCGAGCACGGCGAGGCAGGCCACGGCGTCCTTCAGCACCTGGTCGGGCCAGAACGCGGCGTCTGGTTTGCGCCGGGGTTCCTTCGCGGTGAGCCCATGCCGCCGAAACAAATAGATATGCCCCACCAGCAGCACCAAAATCGCCCCGGGCAAAACCCCCGCATGCAATGCAAAGAACCGAGTCAGTGTGTGATGGCCGTACTCCGTGCCGCCGATGATGAGCTTTTGAACTTCAGGGCCGACGACCGGCACGATGGCCGCAATGCTGGTGGCGACCTTTGTAGCCCAGTAACCTTTTTGATCCCAGGGCAGCAGATAGCCGGTCAGCGAGAGGCCCAACACCAGGAGCAACAACACCATACCGAACCAGAAATTGATCTCACGGGGAGCCTTGTACGCGCCGTCGATGACCACCTGCATCAGGTGCAACACCAGCAGCACGTTCATCGCATGCGCCGTGAAATGATGAATGCCACGCAGGAGCCAGCCGAACCACATTTCGTGCTGGATAAAATAGACACTCTCCCACGCCGACGTCGAACTGGGCGCGTACGACATCCATAGAAAAATCCCGGTGATGATCTGAACGACCAGCGTAAAGGTCAGCGTGCTTCCCCAAACGTAACGCCAGCGCGAGCCGCCCGGCACATTTTCGTAAAGCGCTTCGTGCGCGATTTTTTTGCAGCCGGTGCGCTGGTCCAGCCAGGCCAGAAGCCGTTTCATGCGAGGGGCACCTTCTTCGCCTTGCCTGCTTCAAAATTCTGAAATTTGACCCAGACCTCGACTCCATGCCGCACCTCGACCTCCAGTAGATCCATGCCGCGGGGGCTCGGGCTGCTCTCGCTGGCCAGCGTGCCGTCCAGTTTGAACATGCTGTCGTGGCACGGACAGAGGTAAGAGCTCGACTCGGGCTTGAACTCCACCGGGCAGCCCGCGTGCGGACATGTGACGTTCAGTGCTTCCACTTTTTGATCGCCGGCGCGCCGAAGATACACGGCGCCGATGGGCACGTTCGGGAATTTGTTCCAGACATCCGAACGGTCTGCGATGATTTGGAATCGTCGCGGCTCGCCATCCTCCGGCAGGGCACTGAGCGTCGTCACAAAAATCGGCCCGCCCGCTCCGGTTTTTCGGCGCAGCGGATCCAGGATCGTGGCCAGCCCGGCAAGCAATGGGACCGTGGTCGCCGCGGCTCCGATACCCACCGCGGCGGCTTTGGCAAAAAAATCACGGCGCTCGGGCTGTTCAGGCGAATCAGGTGAGTTCATGTTGTCCTCCGCGCCATCCTGGCGGCGGGGAGCACGAAGGATGATGAATGGAACGCGGTCAACTTGGCAAGAGTGCTCAAAAAAGCAAAAATCCCTTAACTTTTAAGTTTTCAATCCTACACTTCATCTGTTCCTTAACTATTGAATTTGAATCACGATCTATTCCCGCCGGATTGTCGCCATCCAAAAGTCTGACCTTCAAAATCCAAGGCCCATCTCATGCCGCAGTTTTACGAACAACTTTTGGACGCACTGGCAGGGAGCGAACCTTTTGCGCTCGGCCTCATCGCCGGCATCAAAGGCTCAAGCCCCCAGAAGCAGGGTGCGAAGGCCCTCTTTTTTGCGGACGGTCGCATCGTCGGAACGCTCGGGGGGGGCTGTCTCGAAGCGGAAATTCAGGACCGCGCGAGGCGCGCGTTGCTCACGGGGCAGCCCGCCACGTTCGATCTCGTGCTCGACCATGACTTCGGTTGGGACGACGGGCTCATCTGCGGCGGAAGGGTGTCGGGCCTGATTCTTCCTCGAGCCGCCGATGCCGACCCGCTCTGGCGGGAACTTCTCCGCCGGGACCGTGCCCGCACTTGGGGCGTGAGCCGCGATTTCTCGATCAACTGGGCGGAAGAGGGCGCGGACGAGGATTATCTTTATCGCGAAACGGTTTTTCCTCCATGCACGCTCTGGATTGGCGGCTCCGGACACGTCGCACAGGCGGTCGCGCCGCTGGCGGTGCAACTTGATTTCGAAGTGACGGTCTTCGACGATCGGCCGACTTTCGCCAGCGCGAAATATTTTCCCGAAAAAGTGAAGTGCCTCGTCGGGTCGTGGGAGGAAATATTCCGTCAGCATTTGCCGAATCGTCCCGCATTTGGACTGGTGGTCACACGCGGACACCAGCGTGATGCGCTGGTCCTGGCAAATTGGATCCATCGTCGGTTTGCGTTTCTCGGCATGATCGGCAGCCGGCGCAAGGCGCGCCTCATTTTCGATCAATTCCTCGATGAACACCTGGCGACCCCGGACGAAATCGCGCGTGTCGCCTGCCCTGTTGGCATTGATATCGGGTCGCAAACTGTCCCGGAAATTGCCGTCAGCATCCTGGCGCAGTTGATCCAAAAGCGCGCGGAAGTGCTCCGTGCGCCGGTCACGGAATCCACCGCTGCAAAGTGAACCTCGCCGTGGTCATCCTCGCCGCTGGCGCCTCCCGGCGCATGGGACGGCCGAAACTTCTCCTTCCCTGGGCCGATGGCACCATCCTCTCCTATCTCGTCGCCACCTGGCGGCAACTCGGGGCGGAGCAGATAGCCGTCGTGACGGCTTCCACCCTTCACCTTCATGGCGACTCTCGAATCGATATCGACGAGGCGGAGGCGCGCCGTCCATTGGAAGCCGAGCTCGACCGGCTGGGCATCCCTGCAAAAGATCGCATCCGCAATCCGCGGCGGGAGTCGGGGATGTTCAGTTCCATCCTGTGTGCCGCACAATGGACGGGCTGGGATCGTGCATTGACCCATTGGGTTCTCACGCTGGGCGATCAGCCCCAGGTTCAGCTCGGCACCTTGCGAATGTTGCTCGACCTGGCAATGCACAATTCAGACAAGGCCTGCCAGCCCGCGCGAAAGGGGCGTCCCCGTCATCCGGTCCTCCTGCCGCGCGATCTATTTGCCGAGCTTGCGAAGACGCCCGCTGAAAATTTAAAGGAATTTCTGCGCGCCTTTCCGAGTCGCCGTGTCTGGTTTGAATCGGGAGACGCGGGCCTCGACTTTGATCTGGATGAACCCGCCGATTACGAACGCGCACTGAAACTTACGTCCTTTGGCTGACAACGGCGCGCCGAACGAACGGCGCGCCGCATTTATGCCGCTTCAGAGTGGACACGCACCAAGGCCCCGGATTCATCACGGCACTTCACAAAGTAGGTTGCCGAGGCGGCATGAATGCCGCGGTCCTGCGCGGCGGAAGAATTGCAGAGCGCATCCGCTTCACACGGACGCCAGTCAGTCCTCCACAGGCACCACCAGGTTGCTCATGATGTAGTCTTTGCGCTCGGGGGTGTTTTTACCCATGTAAAAACTGAGAATGGCCGCCGCATCTGCCTTGGTCGCATGCTCCACCTGGCTCAGCCTCATTTCATCGCCGATAAATTGCCGGAATTCCGCCGGGCTGATTTCACCGAGCCCCTTGAACCGGGTGATCTCCGACGCCTTCCCGAGTTCGGCCGCCGCTTTGTCCCGCTCGACCTCGCTGTAGCAGTAGATGGTTTTATCCTTGGTGCGCACCCGGAAAAGCGGGGTCTCGAGGACATACAAATGCCCGTCGTGAATGAGCTGATCAAAGAACCGGTAGAAATAGGTGATCAACAAATTCCGGATGTGCAAACCGTCCACGTCGGCGTCGGTGGCCAGAATCACCTTTGCGTAACGCAGCTTGTCGAGGTTGTCCTCGATGTCGAGCGCGCACATCAGGTTATACATTTCGTCATTGCGATAAACGATGTCGCGCTTGAGATCCCAGACGTTGAGCGGCTTTCCCTTGAGCACAAAAATCGCCTGCGTCGCGACGTCGCGGCAGCTCACGATGCTGCCGGCCGCGCTCTGGCCTTCAGTGATGAACACCATCGACTCGCCGCCTTTGTCCCGCTTTTTATCGAGGTGAACCTTGCAATCCTTTAATTGCGGGATGCGAATCGTGATTGCCTTTGCCCGATCGCGGGCCAGCTTTTTCACCTCCTGCAACTCCTTGCGCAATTGCCGGCTGTCCTCGACCTTCGCCAAAATTTTTCCCGCAATCTCCTTGTTGCGATTAAAGAAATGCAGGAGCTCTTCACGAACCCGGTTCACCAAGTCCGACCGGATTTCGGTGTTGCCCAGCTTGTTCTTCGTCTGCGACTCGAAAACCGGATCCTTCAACCGGATGGCGACCGCTCCCACCATCGCTTCGCGAACATCATCGCCGTCGTAGCCGCCCTTCGAATGTTCATTGACGGCCTTGAGCAGTCCTTCGCGAAACGCCGAAAGATGCGTGCCGCCGTCGGCGGTGTATTGGCCATTGACGAATGAATAGAAGGTTTCGCCATACCGGCTGTTGGTGTGGGTGAAACAAAATTCGAGCATCTTGCTGGTGTAATGCAGCGGCGGATAAATGGGCTCGGCGTTGTCCTGCGCCAGTTCTTCCATCACCAAATCATGGAGGCCGTGACGCGACTGAAACACCTTGCCGTTGAACACCAGTTTCAGCCCGCTATTGAGATACGAATAGTAGCGAAGCCGCTTCTCGATGAAATCCGGACGAAATTCAGAATCCTTGAAAATGGCGGGGTCCGGCTCGAAGGCGATGAAAGTGCCATCCGGTTCGGCAGCCGCCTTGCCCTTCTTTTCGCCCTTCAGGTTGCCCTGCTTGAACGACGCCTCGACATACTCACCCGCCCGGTAGGAACGGACGAGGAAATCCTTCGCAAGCGCGTTAACCGCCTTGGTTCCCACCCCGTTGAGTCCCACGCTGAATTGGAACACGTCGTCGTTATATTTGGCGCCCGTGTTGATTTTCGAAACGCAATCCACCACCTTCCCCAGCGGAATGCCGCGCCCGAAATCGCGCACCGACACGCGGCTGCCTTCCACGTTCAAATGGACCTCCTTGCCGAAACCCATGATGAACTCATCGATGGTATTGTCGACGACCTCCTTGAGCAGGATGTAGCAGCCATCGTCGTAATGGGATCCGTTGCCGATGCGTCCAATGTACATCCCGGTGCGTAGCCGGATATGTTCCAGGCTGCTCAGCGTCTTGATTTTGCTCTCGTCGTAGATCTGTTTTTTTGCGTCAGGCATACTTCGTGATCGCAATTATCCGAGCGGACACCGGATGTGACAACTGGAAATCATCACCCCACTCCTTCGGCATCCGGAAACTATTGGTGGTTTCACCCCCTTCTCCCTCGCAGGGAAAACGTCCGAGCTGAAACTGATTCGCCACCGTAGCGCGGACTTCCAGTCTGCCGTATCGCCGACTTCCAGTCGGCAGGGGGTTGATAATCCTGTCGCAAAAGGACAATTCCAGCGCCTGCGGATTGGAAATCCGCGACACAGCAGACTGGCAGTCTGCGCTACGCGTGTGCGGACAAGCGTCCGCTTCTCGCCGTCCGCATTAATGGATTGACCGCCCCGGCTGTTTTCAAGCGAAATGTCGGACGATGATCGCGCGCTTTGCCCTCCGAAAAGGTGGATCCTTCCTCTGCCTGGCCCTCTGCGCGGCATTCTGCCTTTGCCTCCGAGCGACGGCGGCCGATCCCGCGGATGAACTCTTCACCAATCGCGCGATCCGCCATCTCAGCATCGAGATCGGCGCCAGTCAGATGAAGATTCTGCGGGCGCCTGTGACCCGCAATCGCAATGCCGGCCAGCGTCCGTCCGTCCCGGCAATGGTCCATGAAGGCGATCTCACCTGGACGAACGTCGCGGTTCATCTCAAGGGATCGCTCGGCAGTTTTCGCACCGTCAACGACAAGCCCGCGTTGACATTGAATTTCAACAAGGGGTCCGGGAACGAGCGTTTTCACGGCCTCCAAAAAATTTCGCTGAACAACTCGGTGCAGGACCTGTCGTTCGTCAGCGAGAAAATCTGCCGTGAACTTTACGCGGCCGCCGGCGTGCCGGTGCCACGGGTCGATTACGCCACCGTGGAGTTGAACGGACGCAACCTCGGCCTGTTCGTCCTCGCGGAGGGATGGAACAAACAGTTCCTGGGCCGCTATTTCAAAAATGTGAAGGGCAACTTTTATGATCTGGGCGGCGGTCACGACGTCGACAAGCCCATGGACGCTGCCTTCGGAGAAAATCCGACGAATCATTCCGCGCTCGAAGCGGTCGCGGCCGCGGCCAATCTCAGCGATCCCACCCAGCGCCTCAAGCGTCTGCGGGCCACTTTGGACCTGGATCGCTTTTTATCGCTGCACGCGCTCGATATCCTGATGTGGAATTGGGACGGTTATGCCATGGGGAAGAACAACTACCGGATGTTTCATGACCTGGATGCCGGGCGGCTGGTTTTCCTGCCGCACGGTGTGGATCAGATGTTCTGGAAAGCCAACGGGCCGATCATGACGGGCCGTTCCGGCCTCGTG
>JBEEGQ010000450.1:0-10383 GCA_041166945.1 Verrucomicrobiota bacterium | reverse complement strand
TCAAGACCATGCTAAACATCACCGTCCCGTTGGTGCGATTGAGGGCCAGGCTATATTCCAATCCCGTCCCGGATCCTTTTGCCAGCACGGTGCCCGACCACACGCCGGGGTTGACCCATGCCTCGGCCGTGAAAGCGCCGCCAACCCCGGGACTCAACCCATCGGCGTCGTTCACTCGCAGCGACGATGTGCCGTCAAGGCGGAAAGCCGATCCGACCTTGCCGGGGGTGTACGTGGGTGTGCCTGTCCATGTGGCGGGGTAAAGACCACTGAGATCAGTGGCGTTGCCATCCCCTTTCCAGCAGGCGACCGCTGACGCGGGATCGACAAGGCATTGGGAGAAGGCGTTTGGCGGCGCGGCACCGGTCAGTCCGAGCGCGATTAAGAAAGGGAACAGATGGGTCCTCATGATCAATACCTTGGTTGAAGGTTGCAGCACATTATCCGGTTCTGGGGCTTTAAAGAGGAACCAGCCCGGCAGGATTACGAAGTTTTTGAAGAAAGTTTTTCGCGAAGAGCCAGGACACACCGCCGTAGCGCCGACTGGCAGTCGGCTGTATCGCCGGTTGGCAACCGGCGGGGGGACCGAAATAACAAAACACAATGCAGGCAGGCCATTTGGTGATCTGACTCAATCCAGCTTTTGGCCCGTGCGGAGTGCCACTCCGCGATACAGCCGATTACCAATCGGCGCTACCTGCGCGCTGTGGAGTGCGCCCGTCCCGGGCGCAGCAACAACCAACGCAGCTCGGCGTTCGAGTATTCAGCCTGGTGAAAATAAGGAACCTGCTGCCGCCGAGGACGGCCGCACCCCCGTGTGCGCGGATGAAAGGGAACGGCGATCCAATGACTCGGTGCCGCGAGGATTCCTGAAATGCGCGTCTCTACTCCGCCGTAATGGCGAGGAGAAACGGCGCCGCGGCGGTCATGGCGTTAATGATACCCGCCCTGGAGGCCCCTGCCGCGCTTTGGGTTCTGCTGTCCGGACTCTGTTGATTTGGACGGGCTCCAATCGAGGTTGAGTTTCGCCAATTCAGCACGCAGACGCGGCAAATCCCAAACGTGAATGAAATGGCTTTCGTCAAGGCACATGAGCCTTTGACCATCGCGGCTGAAAAAGAGTTGTTCCATTCTGGCGGTGTCGGGCGTGCTCATCTCTGCGATGACCTTGCCATTGTGGGCGTCCGAGAGCTTGATGCGATTGTTGAAAATAATCTCTGCGTGGAGACCGGTGGCCGATGCATTTGGCAGGGTGGCCTCTCGTCCAAGCGGTTTGATTTGGCCAGCGAGTGTGGACGCAGCGCTGGCCCGCCTTTCCTCGGGCGTGCCGAAGCCCATTTCTTTATGGAAGCGTCGCTCCTTGATTCGCATCGGAACAGTCCAGTGATTTTCATAGTTGTGAGCCAGGAGTGATTGCCCATCGGTTGCGAATTGAACGGAGATCAAATTCGTCAACGGAGCAAAATCGACTCGCTGCCCGCTCGCAAGTTTCCAAAGCCCAACGCCGTCGTCGTATGCTGCGGCGAGCCAACGGCCATCCGGAGAGACATCGAGATCGGTCACCCTGTTCGAGCATCCAAGGAGCGAGCGAAGTTCACCGCCTTCCGCAACGCTCCATGTCGCCAGTGTGCCATGGTTTGGATTTTTTTTAAAGCCCAGCCGGGTGCCATCCTTGCTGAAACCATACGTTGCCACATTGGGCACCGTTAACCACAGTCGGCCGGTGACGGCGGACCACAGACGCATACCCAGACCATAGCTCATGGTCGCTGCCACTAACGAGCCGGCAGGATTGAGAATAGCGGTGTCTGTGCCACGGACCTGCTCCGCCCACATTTTCGAAGTTGTTCCACTGATTAAGTCCACTATGTTGGGATCCTCGTTTCGAGCCGCCAGCGCCAACCGTCCCCCATCCTTCTGCCAATCCACTCCCGCGGTCGCCGGGATCGGGAATTCCTCGACCATCTTCCTTTTTGACAGGTTCCAGATCTGCAAGGAAAGGCCTGCGGCGACCGCTAGATGCCGGCCGTCGGGCGAAATTTTGAACGAATCCACGCCCAGTCCCGGCTTGAGTTCAGCAGCTATCTCTCCGGACTCCACGTCCACCAGGCAGATGGATTCCTTGCCGTCGGCAATCGCTAGAAAGCGATTATCCGGGCTGAACTCCGTGGCGCGATGTATTTTCATCCCGAAGGCGGCCGGGTAATAACGGCTCTGTTTGCCAGAAACAATGTTCCAAAAGACCGCTGTGGTCATGCTGCGCGCCGCGAGCCATTGACGATCGGAACTCAAGGTGAGCCAGCCGGAAGGTCTGCCGGCCATCGACCGATTGGTGAGGACGCTCCCATCCGCGAGGCTCGCAAGACGTAATAAATTATCCACATCCACGTAAGCAGCGACGCTGGCGTCGGTGTCGAGCGCAATGTTTGGAGTGATTCGGGTGAATCGGATTTCGGGACCCTCTTCCAGGAGGTCAGGCAATGCCATTGCCGCGATGGCTTCGTTGCGAAGTTCGATGGAAGGCCGAATCCGGGCCGCGGCGGCGATGGCGGCGATGGCTTTAAAGCGCTGGCCCACCTGCCCGCTGGTACGGTAGGCGCGAGCTTGTTGGAACAAATCGTTGTTGGCGCCTTCCATGCGCACCGCTTCAGCGATTTTCTGCTCCGTCATCCGGCGCACGTGCTCGGTCTCGCGCTCGGCGCGCTGCCATAAGAACACGATGGCAACGAACGAAACAATGAACGTTACCGCCAAAACCGTTGAGAGGGTGGCGATGGCAGGGTGACGGCGCGACCACTTGATGACGCGCTCGCGCACCGTGTTGGGGCGGGCCCCGATTGGTTCATGACGAAGGAAACGTTCAAGGTCATCCGCCAATCCCGCGGCGGAGTTGTAGCGGCGCGCCGGCTCCTTCTCGAGGCACTTGAGACAGATGATTTCAAGATCACGGTCCGCGTGAAAATTAATCGTGCTGGGCCGTTTTGGCTCCGTCTCCATCACCTGCCGCATCGTCGCGAGTGGAGTGTCCGCGCGAAAGGGGGGGCGGCCTGTCAGCAACTCGTACAGAATGGCACCGAGACTGTAAATATCTGTCGCGGTGGTGAGTTGCCTGGCTTTGCCTGCCGCCGCCTCGGGCGACATGTAATTGGGAGTGCCGAGCGCCACTCCGCTTATCGTGAGAGTGCCGTCCTGCTCCACACGCTTGGCCAAACCGAAGTCGGCGACGTGTGGTACGCCTTGCTCATCGAGAAGGATGTTTGCCGGTTTGAGATCGCGGTGAAGGATGCCGTGCTGGTGTGCGTAATGAACGGCGCGGGCGACCGATGCCAGCAACTGCGCCGCGGCTTCGTTTGAAAACGGAGATTTGGAATTCGAAATTCGCGACGCAAGGCTTCCGCCTTCGATCAGCTTCATCGCGAAATAATGCTGTCCCCCCTGCTCAGCCACCTCGTAAAGCGGCACGATGTTGGAATGGTCCAGGCTCGCTGCCGCTTCCGCCTCCGACCGAAATCGTTTCACCTCGGCGTCATTGGCGAAACGGCCCCCAAGAATCATCTTTAGGGCAACAATACGATTCAGGCCGACTTGACGCGCCCGCCAGACCACGCCCATGCCGCCGCGCGCAATCTCTTCCAGCAACTCGTAGTCGCCAATTTGCGCCGAAGCGCGACCAGCCGCGTCCGCCGATGCGACGTCCTCGTGGAGAGGACTGTCGGTGCGCCCGCGCATGATACGCACGAGGCAACGGGGGCAAAGCCCTCCGACGCACCCGGCGTCGAGACTCGCTTCGCATTGAGTGCATTTGTCTGAGCCTATCACGGTTCACCCTCGTTAAGAGGAAAGCGGCCGGCTAGATCACCGGATTCCTCGTTTCGAGCGTTTATTGCCCCGCCATTTCGAGGATGTAATTCAACTCCGATTCCACGTCCGCGGGTCCGCCGACGGTGTTGGCCACTTCGGCGCGGACCAATTCACCGTAGCGTTGGCGCAGTCGATAGACCGCAGTCCCGACGGCGCCGGGCGTCATGTTGAGCTTGAGAGCCAATTCTTCATAGATGCCGGGCGCGGCTTCGTTCGAGAGAAAAACTTTCAGTTCATCGAACTGCGCTGCCTTGTCCTCAGTTGAGAATTCCGCCTGCGTCCGGGCGAACGCGTTGTTCAAGACGGTCAAAGCCCAACGGCGATCAAATAGATTCTCCGGGCTGAGGACTGCCGGCAGCTCGGCGGCATAACGGTGTTCCGCATCATCGTCGTCCAGCGACAGCAAGGGCTTTCCCCCGCCGCGTTTGGCGGCGCGCGCCCTGTCGCGGGCGTCGGAGAGGAAATGTTTGAGCGACACAAGCAGGAAGGTGCGGAATTTGCCCTTGTGAGGAGCGACTACGCTGAGCGACTTGAGCCGGAGAAAGCGGGCGAAAAATTCCTGCGTCAGGTCTTCCGCGTCGTGTGGGCAGTTTCCTTGCCGCCGGATAAAGGCATAAAGCGGGTACCAATAAGTGCGGCAGAGGATTTCCAGGGCGCTATTGGCGGCGGGAGAAGGTTCATGGCCGGCCTGGAGGACGATGCTCCAATGGGTGGTGCGGAAATCCGCGTACGCGCCGGAACTGGCAGGGGACTGGCTGGGCATCGCATCCATCGGGCTTGCGTCTCTGTATCAATATTTGTGGTGCAGGGCAAGCGCGCGTCATCACTGGAGCCAAAAGGCATGGGATGGAGCGCCGTTGTCGATGGGATTTCGGCCCGAAGGGCCGGGATTCCTCAGCCCAGCCCAACGGGCTGGGTTCATCAGGGATCCCATGGTTCCGCATGGTCCGCGGCGAACCGACATGTGTCCCTCCGGGGCGCGGTGTGTTTCGGATAGCGATCCGGTGGGTGCGTCCGCTGACGCGCCCTTCCCACCGGCTACAATCATTTGTCCCTTCGGGACAGGGTCCGTATAGACCGTCGGTGCGCGCTGGAGGGATCACAGGCACTCGCGACGTTAAAGGGGTTGGGGTCCCGGTTTGATGCTCGAAATAATTTCAAAAAACTTGTTGCACAGTCGGTTTCCTTTGCTAACCTCTGCGCTCCGTTTCCCCAGTTCGGGACGCGGACAGCGTTTTTTTCGGCACGGCCGATAACCGACTCCGGCGAGGAGCGGGATTGATGGCCGGGCCTCTCCAGGCTGCTGACTTGGGAACGTTTTTGTTTTTATGCCCGTTAAGACTTTTAGACCGCTAACGCCGTCGACGCGATATATCACCATCGCGTCGTTCGACGAGATCACAAAATCGAAGCCGGAAAAGAGCCTTGTCCAGATTCGAAAGAAGACGGGCGGGCGCAATTGTTACGGCCGGATGACCGCTCGCGGCATCGGCGGCGGCCACAAACAAAAACATCGTCTCGTCGATTTCAAACGGAACAAGTTCGACGTTGAGGCCAAGGTGGCCGCGATCGAATATGATCCGGGCCGCTCGGCGCGCCTCGCCCTCCTCCAATATATAGACGGCGAAAAGCGTTACATCATCGCTCCGGTCGGCCTTCAGGTCGGCGCCAAAATTCTGAGCGGCGAAACTGCCCCTCCTGAAGTGGGCAATTGCCTCCCGATGAAGTCGATCCCCGTCGGTCTGCCCATACATAATATTGAAATCACCCCCGGACGCGGCGGGCAGATGGTGCGCAGCGCGGGTTCAGCCGCCACCTTGATGAGCCGTGACGCGGGTCACGCGCAAATCCGGCTGCCCTCGGGTGAGATTCGCAGATTTAACGAGAATTGCTTCGCGACGATCGGCCAGGTGGGAAACATCGAGCACGAGAAAATCATCCTCGGCAAAGCCGGCCGCTCGCGCCATCGCGGCATCCGCCCGATCAACCGCGGCGTTTCCCGAAACCCGGTTGACCATCCAAACGGCGGCGGCCAGGGCAAGTCCAAGTCCGGCGGCGGCTGGCAGCAGTTGACATCGCCGTGGGGCAAGCTTGCCAAGGGCGGCAAAACGCGGCCTCACAAGAAATACTCGAACCGGTTCATCCTCGTTCGCAGGAACGGCCGCCCGATGAAGCTCGCCTAATGCATTTGATTTTAAGCATTTGAATTTGAACGATTGATCTATGGGACGCTCGATTAAAAAAGGTCCGTTTGTTGATTTCCATCTCCTGGACAAGATCGCGAAGGCGAAGGACACGAAGTCCAAGTCGCCCATCAAAACGTGGTCGCGCCGCTCGATGATCACGCCCGATTTTGTCGGGCTGACTTTTAATGTGCACAACGGGAAGGTGTTCAATCCCGTTTTTGTAACGGAGAACATGGTGGGACACCGGTTGGGGGAATTTTCATTGACGCGGACATTCAAGAAACACGGGGCGCACACGGCCAAGGCGGAAGCCAAGTAGGAACCAGGTAATTTCATGCGAGTTCAAGCCATCACCAAGAATTTCCGGATGTCCCCGCAAAAAATGCGGGAAATGGTGCGCCAGATCCAGGGGCTGCCCGCGTTGCAGGCACAGGCCGTGCTCGCGATTGTGCCGCGCAAGTCCGCGCGCGTGGTTCTCAAGACCCTGACCTCCGCGATTGCGAACGCGCATGATTTGAAAGCGAACAACGCGGCGTACCGGGACATCAAGACGGATGACCTGCGCGTGTTGGAAGCGGTGGCCGGGGCCGCCTCGACCTACAAACGTTCCCAGCCCAAGGCGCGCGGATCGGCCGGGCCGATCCTCAAGCGCGGCTGCCATGTCCGCATCGTGCTCAGCGACGGCGCTGATGAAGTTGGAACGAGGAAAACCAAGGCATGAACAGCGCGCGCCGATCCCTGAATTTTAGAAGCAATTGATTTTTCTATGGGCCAAAAAACCAATCCAATCGGTCTGCGGGTCGCCGTCAACAAGGACTGGCGCTCCAAATGGTATGCCGACAAGCTCGAGTTCGGCAAACTGTTGGCCGAGGATCGCAAGATCCGTGACACCCTGAAGAAGAAGCTGGAGTCGGCGAGTGTGCCCCGGATTTTGATTGAGCGCGCCGGCACACGATGCCGCGTGACCATCATGACAGCGCGGCCCGGGGTGGTGATTGGACGGAAAGGTTCGGAGATCGACAAGTTGAAGGAGGAGTTGAGCAAGCTGACGGGGAAGGAAATCTACGTCGACATCCACGAAATCAAGCAACCCGAGCTGGATGCGCAATTGGTGGCAGAGAACGTCGCGTTGCAGCTGGAGCGCCGGGTCTCGTTCCGCCGGGCGATGAAGAAAGCGCTGCAAATCACGATGGATTTCGGTGCGGAAGGCGTGAAGATCCGTTGCGCCGGGCGGTTGGGCGGCGCCGAACTGGCCCGCGTTGAGACGTATCATCAGGGCCGCGTGCCGTTGCACACGTTGCGCGCGAACATCGATTACGGATTTGCGGAGGCGCTGACGGTTTACGGAAAGCTGGGAGTGAAATGCTGGATTTGCAAGGGAGACACGAAGAAGGAAGAGAGAGCCCGGGCGGCGGAGAGCGTGCCCATCGGCAAGTGAGTAAACTTTTACCGCGACCCTGATTTTTTATCGCGAACTTTGATTTATGCTGCAACCCGCAAGAGTAAAATACCGGAAGATGCATCGCGGCAGCCGCTCGGGCCTGGCCACGCGCGGGCACACCGTTGCTTTTGGCGAATACGGCCTTCAATCCCTCGAACGCTGCTGGCTGGACACGAAGCAAATCGAAGCGGCACGGGTTGCCATCAACCGCAACATGAAGCGGCGCGGAAAGATGTGGATCCGCGTTTTCCCGCAAAAGAGTTACACCAAGAAGCCGCTCGAAACGCGAATGGGCAAGGGCAAGGGCCCTCTGGAATCCTGGGTGGCCGTCATCAAGCCGGCGACCGTGCTGTTCGAGGTCGATGGCGTGTCCGAAGTGCTGGCCCGGGAATCCCTGCGCCTGGCCGCGACGAAACTTCCCATCTCGACGCGGTTCATCACGCGTCATAAACATTCCTAGTCACGCGCTTTTTTAAGAGGACCCCATGAAGTTTGCTGAATTCAAAGATTCGACGGTCGCCGAACTGGCGGCCAAAAGCCGTGATTTCCGGCAGGAGATTTTCAATCTGCGCCTTCAGCAGGCCAGCAGCCAGCTCGAGAAATCAGGACGTCTCCGTGTGCTCCGACGCGATATCGCCCGGATCGAAACGCGGCTCAGCCAGCTCCGGAAACAGCCGACTGCCGCTTGATCCAAACGACTATGCCCGACACCACCACTGCCACCACCGCCACCGCACCCGTTCCGACGACCGCCCCGCGCGGCCACAAAAAGGAACGCGTGGGCGAGGTCGTTTCCGCCAAAATGGCAAAGACCATTGTCGTGCGCGTGCAGCGCCGCTTTCCGCATCCCCAGTTCAAGAAAGTCGTGACGCAGTTCAACAAGTTCTACGCCCACGACGAAAAGAGCGAGGCCAAGCCCGGGGATCGTGTCCGCATCCAGGAATGTCGCCCCCTTTCCCGCACCAAGCGCTGGCGCCTGGTGGAAGTCGTCGAACGGAATACTGACGCGGTAAAAGTGACCGCCTAAAACCAGTTTATGCTTCAAATCCGCTCCATTCTCGACGTCGCCGACAATACCGGCGCCAAACGCGCCGCGGCGATCGGGGTCCTCGGCCGCAACCAGCGCTACGCCCGCGTCGGGGATGTCATCAAGGCGCACATCAAGGAGGCAACTCCCGATGGCACGGTCAAGAAGGGCGAAGTGGTCAATGCGGTGATCGTCCGGACCCGCCAGCCGATCCGCCGGAGCGACGGTTCCTATCTTCGTTTCGAGAGCAACGCAATCGTGATCATCGATGCCGACCGGAACCCCCGGGGCACGCGCATTTTCGGACCTGTGGCGCGCGAGCTGCGCGATCTCAAGTTCATGAAGATTATTTCCCTGGCTCCCGAGGTGATTTAGTTATGCAGAAATCCCATGTAAAAAAAGGCGACGAAGTCGTCGTGATCGCCGGCGCTGAAAAAGGCAAGCGCGGCAAGATTATCGATATGACCGGCGGCCGCCAGCGGGTCGTCGTCGAGGGCATCGCGCTGATCAAACGGCACACGCGCAAGAACGCGCAGCATCCGCAGGGCGCCATCGTCGAGCGCGAAGGGACCGTGCATGTCTCGAACCTGATGAAGGCCGACGTGTTTGATGCGCGGGCCGCCAGGCGGGGCGCGGGAGAACCGGCCACCACCACCTGATTGATTTGAACGAACCACCCGCGGGCCGCGCGGGATGAATTGAAAATGAAACCCAGACTTTACGAAAAGTACGTCAGCGAAGTGCGTCCTGCGCTCCAGGAAAAACGCGGCTACAAAAACGTCCACCAGATCCCGCGCATCGAGAAGATCGTGGTGAACATGGGCGTGAGCGCGTCGCTGGAAAAGAGCGCCATCGATGACGCCGCCAAGGATCTGGCGATGATCACGGGCCGCAAGCCGGTGATCAGCAAGGCACGGCACAGCATCGCGAATTTCAAGCTGCGCGAGGGCATGCCGATCGGCTGTCGCGTCACGCTGCGTCGCGAGGTGATGTATGAATTCTTCGACCGGCTGGTGGCCACCACGCTGCCGCGCATTCGTGATTTTCGCGGAGTGTCGCCCCGGCATTTCGACGGACGCGGCAATTACACGATGGGCATTTCCGACCAGACCGTTTTCCCCGAGATCGAGCTGGACAAGATCAAACGGCAGCAGGGGATGGATATCACAATCGTCACGTCGGCGGAGACGAACGACGAGGCTTTCGACCTGTTGAAGCTGATGGGTTTTCCCTTTTCCGAGACGGGCAAATAACGATCGACGAACCGAACTGACGCATGGCCAAGACATCCTGGATAGAGCGCAACGACAAGAAACGCGCGACGGTGAAAAAATACGCGGCGATCCGCGCCGAGTTGAAGAAGAAGAAGGATTACATCGGGCTGAGCAAGCTGCCCAAGAACGCCAGCCCGGTCCGGGTCGTCAACCGGTGCGCCGAGAGCGGGCGCCGGCATGGTTACCTGCGAAAGTTCGGCTGCTCGCGCCTTACGTTTCGTGAAGATGCGCTGTCGGGACTCATTCCCGGCGTCACCAAGGCGAGCTGGTAGCGCTTGCGATTTGGATTAAGTGAATTGATATGATCGACCCCATTTCTGACATGCTGACGCGGATTCGCAATGCCACCCTGGCCTTGCAGCCCGCCACCGCCATCCCGCACTCGAAGATGAAGGAGAGCATCGCCGGCATCCTGAAAAAAGAGGGCTACATTAGCGATTTCTCGGTCGAAGGCCAGCTGCCCAAGGTCCTCAAGTTGAAACTGAAGTACCAGGGTCGAAAGGGCGTCATCGAAGGTTTGCGCCGCGCCAGCAAACCCGGGCTGCGCCAATATGTCGGCGCCACCGAAATGCCGCGCGTTCGCGGCGGCCTCGG
>JBEEGQ010000449.1:0-7656 GCA_041166945.1 Verrucomicrobiota bacterium | reverse complement strand
TTCCGAACTGGTTCAACGGCCCGCGACAAATCGGGTCGCTGAAGCGGCATAAATGCCGCGGGCCTATTTGTAGGTGTCCATTCCCGCGCAGGAACAGACCGGGTGCCGATCTCCAAAAACATTGTCGATGCGGCTCACCGGCGGCCAGAATTTCCAATCCCGAAGATTCTTCACTGGAAACGCGGCCTGCTCGCGGGAATATGGATGGGCCCATTCATTCGCAGAGATGAGTTCACTGGTATGCGGCGCGTTTTTCAGCAGGTTATCGGATGCATGGCTCGCTCCGGTCTCGATCGCGGTCATCTCGGCATGGATCGAAATCATCGCGTCGCAAAAACGGTCCAGTTCGGATTTCGCCTCGCTCTCGGTGGGCTCGACCATCAGCGTTCCCGCCACCGGCCAGCTGAGCGTCGGCGCATGAAACGAATAATCGATGAGCCGCTTGGCGACGTCCTCGGCAGTCGACGCTTTGAATCCGCGCAGATCCAGGATGCACTCGTGAGCGACGTAACCGCCTGGGCCCTTATATAAAGTTGGAAAATAATTCGCCAGCCGGGCGGCGATGTAATTCGCGTTGAGGATGGCGACCCGGCTCGAGTCGGCCAGTCCATCGGGTCCCATCATCCGGATATACATCCACGAAATAACGAGGATGCTCGCGCTCCCCCAGGGCGCTGCGGCGATCGGCCCGATGCCTTGCGGCCCGCCGGTGGTCACCAGCGGATGCCGGGGCAGGAAGGGCGCCAGATGTTTCGCCACGCAAATCGGGCCCACGCCCGGCCCGCCGCCCCCGTGCGGAATGCAAAATGTTTTGTGCAGGTTGAGATGGCAGACATCGGCGCCGATGTGCCCGGGGCTCGTGAGGCCGACCTGCGCGTTCATATTGGCGCCGTCCATGTAAACCTGGCCGCCGTGCGCATGGATCGTCTCGCAAATTTCCCGGATCGTTTCCTCGAAAACACCGTGCGTGCTCGGATAGGTCACCATCAGCGCGCTCAACGTTTCCCGGTGCGCAACCGCCTTGGACTTCAAATCCTGCATGTCGATGTTCCCGCTCGCATCGCACGCCACCGCCACCACTTTCATCCCTGCCATCACGGCGCTGGCCGGATTGGTCCCGTGGGCGCTGGTGGGAATGAGACAGATATTTCGATGGGCCTGCTCACGGCTTTCATGCCAGGCGCGTATCACCAGAAGCCCCGCGTATTCGCCCGCGCTGCCCGCGTTCGGTTGAAGCGACGTCGCCGCAAATCCGGTGATCTCGGACAGCCACGCTTCCAAATCCCTAAATAATTTTCTGTAGCCTTCGCACTGCCAGCTGGGGGCGAACGGATGCAGCCGTCCAAATTCCGGCCACGTCACTGGAAACATTTCCGCGCTCGCGTTGAGCTTCATCGTGCAGGAGCCGAGTGGGATCATGCTGGCAGTGAGCGACAAATCCCGGGATTCGAGCCGCCGGATATAACGCAACATCCCGGTCTCGCTGTGATACCGCTGAAAGATCGGGTGAGTCAGAAAAGGGGACGTGCGCTCCGGCACACCACCCAACTCCTGTCCGGTGGGCATGGTGCCCAGCCAGGCGCCGGGCGTAAACTCGCCAGCGCGGCCGCCGTTGAACACCTTGAGCACCGCCGCCAGATCCTCTGGGCTGGCCGTTTCATCGAGGGAAATCCCGAGGTGTTGCGCGTCGAACACACGGAAGTTCAGGCGCTGTTCGCCCGCCAGCTTCAAAATATCCTTCGCGTGACGATTGCCGAGATTGACTTTGATGGTGTCGAAAAACCGTTCCGTTTCGACCTCGAACCCGAGCTTCGTCAGCGCCTCGGCCAGCCCGGCGGTCATTCGATGAACGCGCCGCGCAATTTTTCTCAAGCCGTCCGGCCCGTGATACACCGCATACATGCTGGCGATCACGGCAAGGAGAACCTGCGCGGTGCAGATGTTCGACGTGGCCTTTTCCCGGCGGATATGCTGCTCGCGCGTCTGCAGCGTCAACCGAAGGCCCGGCCGCCCGGTGGCGTCCTTCGAAACACCCACCAGCCGGCCCGGCATCGATCGCTTGAACGCGTCACGCGTCGCAAAAAACGCCGCGTGAGGACCGCCGAATCCGAGCGGCACTCCAAATCGCTGGCTGTTCCCGACCACGATATCCGCACCCCATTCCCCGGGCGCGGGCAACAACGTGAGCGCCAATAGATCCGTCGCAACAATGGCCAGGGCGCCGGCAGTGTGAACGTTTTCAACCAGCCCGCGGAAATCGTGAATCGTGCCGTCGGTGGCGGGGTATTGGATCAGCGCCGCAAAAAATTTACCCGCATTTGCTCCGGCGAAATCGAGCGAATGATGATTCTCGACGACCGTGTGAACGCCCACCGCCGCCGCGCGGGTTCGCACAACTTCGATCGTTTGCGGATGGCACGTATCAGAAATGAAGATCGAATTCCTCTCTTCATCGCCCTTCAAGCCGTGGGCCATCGCCATGCCCTCAGCCGCGGCGGTTCCTTCATCCAGCAGCGACGCATTGGCGAGCTCCATTCCTGTCAGGTCGCTGACCATCGTCTGAAAATTCAACAGCGCCTCCAGGCGCCCTTGGGAAATCTCGGCCTGATAAGGCGTGTACTGGGTGTACCAGCCCGGATTTTCCAGAACGTTGCGCTGGATCACACCCGGCGTGATGCAGTCATGGTAGCCCAGCCCGATGAAACTGCGAAAAACCTGGTTTTGACCAGCGATGGCGCGCAGTTCGTTGAGCGCGCCAAATTCACTTCGCGCCGCCGGCAGATTTAAAGGCTGGGAAAGCCGGATGCTGGCGGGGACCGCCGCCTGCATCAATGCATCCAGCGAATTGGAACCGCACGCCTTCAACATCGCCGAGGTCTCCGCCGCGTCGGGCCCGATGTGGCGCGACACAAATCGATCTGTCCAGGCCAGCGACTGGTTCGGTGGAGGGTTCGGATTGGTCATGTTCAGAAAGGCTTCGCGACTCGAAGGAATCCATGGTGCAGATCGGCTCGAAATCGAAAGGCAAAAGTTAAATGCGGACGGATGCAAAGCAAGTGGGAACTCGCCCCGCACGCCGCGCGCCCAGTTAGAAGCAGGACTAACCCGCGGCCGGATCCGCAAAGTGCGGTTTTGAAACAAACAGGAAGCCGCACATCAAAAGCCCGATGACAAACGCCGCCAGCGTCACCTTCATGCCGGTCAGCGAAGGCTGGAAATGAAAAACCACGGTGCTGGCGCCCGCGGGCACCGGCACGCCGCGCATCAGATAATTGCAGCGGAGAATCGGCGCCGGCCGCGGCGACTCAGGCAATTTCGGAGATGGCTCTCCGCTGATGGTCACCCGCCAGTCCCGGTCAAATTGATCGTTGAGCAGAAGCATCGATGGCACGGAGGCATTCACCTTGAGCACGACGTGCTTTGGAGCGTAACTGACAAACTCGACGGTGCCCGGTGTGGCGTTCGAGCTCGCGACAAATGCGGGCGGCACCGGTTCGTTCACGATCAAAACCTTGTGCGGATCGAATGACGGATTGCCGAGGATTTCCAGGGACCGTGTGTCGTCGGTGACCACCTGCCAGTCCGTGTAAAGACTCGCCCGCGGCAAGGCCGCCCCAAATTCGACCAATGCCCAGGGACCCGATGTGTTGGTGGCTGGCTGAAGACCTCCACTTCCATCGCGCAGCCCGGGTAGGTCGAAGGCGGTATGAAGCCGGAAGCTGCGGCGAACCGGATCGAGCTGCTGGTTCAGAACTTCTGCGAAGGATCCACCCAGCCCAAGAATATACCGGGTATTCGTCAGTTCCCACAGCCGCGTGATCGGATTGGTCGTATGCGCCATGAAATTGGTTTTCTCCGAGGACGGCCGCGGGTCCTGGGGCATGTCCAGCGACTGCACGTTGTAATATTGGCAGAGATACTGGAGCCATGGCCCGCGCCACAGCTGGTTGGCGAGCCCGATCTGGTTGGCCGCCTCGCGCTGCTGGATCATGCCGTTCGGAAAAACCGCCGCGCGATGCAGCCAGGGTTCCTTCGCCAGCGCATCGATGACCGGATTGGAGGTGTATTGAGCGCGATAATCGTAATGTTTGATCCACGGAAGATCAGCGCGGGCCAGATCGAGCGTCAGCAAACCGCCCATGAGAATCACGGCCCACTTCGAGCGCCGCCCGGAAAACACGCCGATCTGAATCAGGGTGACCACCGCCAGTGAGGCCACGAGAAAGAGAAGGGCCTTGCCGGTTTCGCCCATGCTGAAGCGCGCGATGGCCGATGCATGGGCTTCATCGGGAAAGCCGATTTCCTGCAAATGCCGGACGAGCGCCCCGCGCGCGTTCGAGTAGGAGAGAAAACCGATGACGCCGATAACCGCCATCGCGATCGAGAATTGAAACCACCGCCGCTCGATGGGCATGGCGGTTTTTCGCCATTGATTGAACCGTCCGGAAATCGAACCGGTTTCCGACAGGACTGTTTCCAGGTAGCGCCGGCTCAATCCCAGCAGTCCATATCCGAAAAGAATCATCAGGGCCATGTGCCCGGGATGCATGAATTTCATCGGGTTTCGGATGGTGGAAAAATAGGGGAGCGAATAAACGATCCTGTAAAAAGGCGCATGATAGCCCCATGAAAAAATCATGCCCACCAACAACATGCCGCTCCAGAACCAGATGTAGCGGCGCTCGCCCTGGGTGAAGACCAGCTTGGGGCCCTCCCCCCGCCGGCATGAATGGAAAAATGCCCAAAGCCCGACGAGCGCCACGAGCATGCCCGCGTATTCGCCGGCGCCCGATGACCGGGTGTTGCGGCGTTGGGCGCCCTCCGGAAGCCCCCAATATTCTCCCACTCGCCCCCAATATTCGCCTCCGTCCGGAGTATCCATCCGATAACCGTAAATTCCGGGAATGATGAGTCGCAACATTTCGCGGGGGCGCAGGCTCCACATGGTGGCGAAGAGCCATTGTTTTTGTTCCTCCTCCTTTTTTTGTTCGACGCTGAGTGGCGCCGCGACGGCGACGGGGCTGGCCTGGGCGCCGCGGGCGGTTTTGGAAGCGATGCCGGTCAGGGTGATGAGCACCTGAGCCGCCAGCAACGCCGCGCACAAGCCGACGACTCCGAGCCGCAGCGAACTGATGAGCCTCCGGCGCAGCGTCGTTTCTTCGACGAACGCCTGGAATACGACGTAAGCCCCAATGAAAAGGCTGAAGATGGCTCCATTGTCAGCTCCCTCGATGATGCCGAGGCCGACGCAAAAGCCGGCAAGCGCAGCATTGAGCCACGGATTCCCCGCGCGCCGCGTGTTTAAGGCGGAGAGGGCGAGGAACGCCGACATGAGAGTCAGGGCCCGAGTCCCCAAGCCCCAACATGTATTGGAGAAAAAATTCATGTTCAACGCGGCAGCAAGGGCCATGACGCAGCAGAGGCCGGAGGAGAGCTTGAGAGTGCGAAAAAAGATCCACGCACTGGCCCCGAGCAATAAAAGGGTCAGGGGCGGATAAAACTTGGCGAACCCAATCGGCCCCAGCGCCCAGAGGATCAAATAGGTGATACTTGTCGGTGCGGTGCTGCCGTTCATCCCCACCCAATTGAGATCTACCCAATAGCCCGTCAGGGAACCCGGAACGGCGAGGGACTTCGACATCAGCAATCCCAAGGGACCGTCATTTGCGGCATGAGCGAAGCCCGTTTTGAAGCTGTCGCGAAATAGAAACGCGAGTATGACAACCAGAAGTGCCATCGAAGGCCAGAAACCCTTCCAGAACGAATTTGCGTCCTTCTTTTGTGAATTGCTCATGTCGCGGATGGTTGGAATCGTCGTTTTGGCAACTATGCCCAAACAGTCTTTCCGAGGCTATGGGGAACTTGCTCGCGCTCCCCCGGAGTTTTTTGTCGGCAATCCGAGGTCAGCGGACATACTACTAATGGAAGCCGCCGACTATGGATGACTGGGAATTGTTGCAGGCGTATGCTCACAAAGGCTCCGAGGCGGCTTTTCAGCGACTCGTCGAGCGTTATGTGGGTCAGGTCCATTCCATGGCCCTGCGCGAAATGCGGGACCCGCACCGCGCCCAGGACGTCACGCAGGCGGTATTTTTAATTCTCGTGAAAAAAGCCGGCGCCCTCTCCCGCAACACAGTCCTGGCCGGCTGGTTGTTCAAGGTCACCCGGCACGTCGCCATGGCCGCCCGTCGCGGCGAACGCCGCCGGCAGGAACGAGAAATGCAAGCCCTTCAGTGCGCCGTTCTTGAGCCGGAAAACGAGGCGGCTTCACAGGTCGAGGCCGGCCTCAATGACGCGCTGGCTTCCTTGGGTGAATCTGATCGAAACGCTCTGATGCTTCGTTATATCCAGCAGCGCAGCGTGCCGGATGTCGCGGCCAGCCTTGGCACCAGCCAGGAGGCAGCTCAGAAAAGGATCGAACGAGCGGTGGAGAAACTTCGGCGTTACTTCGGGCGCCGTGGAGTCGCGGTGCCGGCTGTGGCGCTCATGGGTGTCGTTTCCGCCCAGGCAGCCCAGCCGGCGCCGCCCCTTCTCATCCAGGCAATCGGTGCCCTCGGCATTCCTTCGGCGCCCGCGGTTTCCGCAGCAGCAGCAGGATTGATGGCCGGAACTCTCAATACCATGTTGCTATCCAAGGTCATCGTGCCGGTAGTTGTCGCAGTCGGCGCGCTGCTTCTCACATGGCCCATCGCTCTCCTTTGCCGAACCTCCACCACTGTCGACAACCGCAGGTCCTTTGATTTGGCGCAGGATTTTTCCTCCGCGGCAAATCCCAGCGGCCCCTGGAGCTATGGCTGGGCCTCTCAATTGGCCAGTGGCGATTACGTTCCCCTTACGGTTCAACACACGTCAGGGGCCGATGGAGCCGAGAGCATACCATCCTGGCAACTGACTCCCGGGCAGACCCCAGCGATTTACAAAAACACGACGCCTAACATGATCACCGTCGGCGGGGGCGCCGCGACAATCCCGCCGGGAACCGTATGGATCATCCCCGGTGAAACGGGACGCCCCGAAAATTTTGGCATCATCCGATTCACCGTGCCTGCGGGAGACTCCGGATTCTATCGGATTGAGGCCGCTGTCAGACCCAACTACGACGGTCCTCCGCAAGGCGACAGCGATTTTCATGTGCTCCACAATCGCAATGAATTGTTCGGACGGTTTTTGTCTCCCACGGAGAACACGGGATTTACCAACACGCTTCGTCTCGCAGAGGGGGATATCGTGGACTTCGCGGTGGGCCGTGGCGCCGATGGCCGCCAATTTGGATCGGCGTTGAGAATTCACGCCATGTTGAGGGCCTCCAAGGCACCTTCGCGCACCAGTGAGCCCTGACCCGGACCAGCCAGCCAGCGGGCGCCCAAGCTCAAAAAAACTCTACGGATTGGAAAACGCAATTATGAATCATTCACTGAAATCGAGCCGCCCGGGCTGTGCTATCGCCATCATCAGTTTTCTGTTGGTCCTCCGGCCTGCGGCGGGGGATGCGGCGACGCTTCAACGAGGGCCCTATTTGCAGGCCGGCACTGCTTCCAGCATGATCCTCCGATGGCGCACCGATCAACCGGGTGACAGCCGCGTGCGGATCGGAGCGACTGCCAGCAACCTGATCGCCGAGATCATTAATCCCAATGTCACCACCGAGCATCTCGT
>JBEEGQ010000448.1:0-10752 GCA_041166945.1 Verrucomicrobiota bacterium | reverse complement strand
TTCCACGCTCGACCACGCGCAGCGTGAACTTCGCCTCCGGTTTCACTTCCTCCGGCATGGCGAACGCTTGTGCGACACTCCCAGGCCGCGTCCGCAACCGATTTGGTGCCACGCCTACCGCCTCTATTCGCGCCGGTTCGGGTGGATTCGCGGCCACAGTCATCGCCTTGTCCTCTTGTCCCGTGCCGCCAAAGTTGCGGAAGAGAATCATCGCAATAATGCCCACTCCCGCCACTAGTGCCGCGCGTTGGAACAGAGGCGCCTTCATGAAAGACGGCATCAGGCTGGCAACCACGCCTGCGCCCACTACTGCGCGAACCGTCCGCTGAATCGTGCCCAAACGCACCAGCAACTGCACGGGCGCCGCCTCGGCTTCGCATTGCGGCAGCAGTGCGACGAGCGTGACGCCTGTGCACGTAATCCCCTTCAGCGAAAGCTGTGCGCGCAGACGATCCACGGCGCGGCTCACACGCATCTTGGCTGCAGCCTCGCTGACGCCGAGGGCGCGACCGATTTCGCGCATCGCTTTGCCTTCAAAGAAGCGCAGCAGCACGGCCTGCCGTTCCGTGTCGTCCAGTTCATCCAGTGCCTGGTCCAGATGCGGCGACAATTCCTCCCAGACTTTTGAATCTTCAGCGGACGTGGGTTGCATAAGAGCGGCCTGTAGTTCGCGGCTGCGGCGGCGGGTTTCCGCGCGCCAGAAATCAATGGCCGCATGGACCGTGGTGCGATGCAGCCACGCCACAACTTCGGCATCCGTCCCTACCCGCGGCGGCGACTTGGCCAGACGCGTGAAAACCATCTGGGCGACATCCTCGGCCGGGGCCGACTCCCCCAGCCGTCGTTTCGCCACGGACAACACCAGACTGGCGTAGCGCCGAATCAGGCCGGAAAACGCCTGTTCCGAACCGGTATCCCTGTAGGTCGCCAAAAGCTCAGACGCGTTCATTTTCACCATGATAAACGTCACCCGGTGCAAAAGGTAACACGATCCTTTCCCGCGCCACGGCATGGACTATCCACTCCGATGAGACGGAACGGAATCCTCTCCGCTCCTGGACGCTGCCAGTGCACTTCGGGTCTGCCCCTCGACCGTCCTTCGGGCACCTTTTCCCCTCAGGCGCGACCAACCGGTGCCCGATAATGCCGAGTCTGAGAGAAAATGAATGGTCATTCAGCTTTCAAAGAAATCAGCTCAATACCCGGCATTATTCAAGACTCGGCACAATAACCATTGATAATGCCGAGTTGGAAATGCAAAAAAGGGGGGTTCCTCAAGGATTTAAGAGAACCGCCCCGTTACCCGGCATTATCCGGTGCTACGCAAAATAGCCCTTATGCCGAGCTCGGCATAAGGGTTATTTCCACGGCTGCTGAAGCTTCGCCTTGCTCAAGGCGAAGAGGCACAGCTGCCCGGTCCCGCCCAAGATTCTCGCCACCGGTTCATCTTAATCCGCTCCACAATATGACTACGCTCATCACAGGTAACACCTATCCCGTTCGCGCCGAACTGCGCGCTCTTGGCGGCATATGGAACAAAGCCGCCCGCGGCTGGGAAGTTCCCGCCGACAAAGTCGAACAAGCCCGCGCACTTGTCATTACGGCCAAGAACGCTGTTCGCAGGACCAGCCGGCACGCAGGCTACACCCGCTTCTCCACGGGCGCCGAAGTGTACCGCAATCTCCGTGGTCGTTGCGAGGATGCCCCATGCTGCGGCTGCTGCTCCTGACCAGCCGGCTCCAAGCCTTTCCCCGTTCGTCTCGTGACGGCGGGGCTTCGCAAACCACCAACCAAACCCACCCGTCCTATGCTCAACGCCAAAATCGATGGAAAGAACCTGGTCATCACCATTCCGCTCAACGACACCCCGCAACCCAGCGCCACCGGTAAGACCCTGGTCGTTGCCAGTTCCCACGGCAACTTCGCCACCACCGTCACTGTGCAAGGCCAGCCCGTGATTGTGGGTCTGAACGCCTACATCAAACCCGGCCGCACTGTCAACCAATCCTGAGGGCCTGCGGGCCTGCGGCCGGCATTCCTACGGAAGGGATGCCGGCCGCCCCACCTTGTCACTCGTCATTCGCCACTCCCCATGCGCTTCAATCCCATTCACAACCCCGTGGTGCTGCCGAAGCCCCCGCAACTGACCAAAGCTATCGTCGATCGGCGAACGCCGGACGCAGGAACGCCGGCCGCAGGCCCTATTTCCTTGGGACAGGTTCCAGACACCACCCTGGCCTTCATGCTGGTACAAGCTGCAGGTCGCGCTGCCGATCTCGGCAAGTGCGCTGCCCTCGTTCCGGAGGCCCGCATCAAGTTCGTTGACTGGCTCGCGCATCGTGCCCAGTACGGCCATCCCGTCTTTCCCGACTGGCGACCCGCCTTCACCAGCTTCGCCGCCATTTTCATCGAAACCCACGGGCCTGCGGCCTGCGTTCTTGGGCCTACGGCCCACCCGCCGGAACGCCCGCACGGCGGCCCGCAGGCCTGGCTAAATCGCCCGCGATTATGCCTCGCATAATTTCCATAATTCCCATGCCTCCCATCACCGAAGCCATCCTGTATCGGCGTGTCAGCACCAATACCCAGCAAAGCAGTTTGGACAGCCAGGACAGCCTTTGCCTCGAGTACTGCGCCACGCGCAACACGCCGGTCATCGCGATTTTCGAGGACAACGACACCAGCGGCAGCATTCCGTTCCGTGAGCGCAAAGGCCCGGACGGCGGCGCCGCCATGCTCGAACTCATCGAAGCCCGTGCGGAGCTGGCGGGAACGCCGTCCGCAGGACCTATGGGCGATCGGCTATCGGATATTATTGTAGTCGTTCTCAAACAGGATCGCCTTGGCCGCGACACCCTCGATCAAATCGCCACCGTCCGCCACCTGTGGAACTTGGGAGTCGTCCCGCACCTGGTCACCGAAGGCGGCGCCATTCCACGCACCCCGCACAACGAATTCATTTTTGAAGTCAAGGCCTCCACCGCCCAGCTGGAGCGCAACCTGATCAAAGATCGCGTCCAGATCGGGCTCAACAACAAGCGCAGCAAAGGCGAGTTGTGTGGCCACATCCCCTATGGATGGAACGCCATTGCGACCGGCCAGATCACCGGCAAAGGGGTGAAAGTCCGGCGCCTCATCGACAACCCCGAAGAACAGCGCTGGCTCCTGCACATGGTCAAGCGTCGGCGCGAAGGCTGGGGATACCACAGCATCGCCAAGGAATTGAACGCCGCCGGTGTCGCCACCAAACGGGGCAAAGGCGCCCTGATCACCGTGCGCGGTTCGAAGCAGGGCGGCGGGCCCGGGGAACAACAATTTTGCAGTGGCCAATGGCAGCCCGGAAACGTCAGCCACGTCCTCAACAACGACACCACCAAAGCTTGGCTCGCCGCCCAACGCGACCTGGCCTGAAATGATCGTGACACACTACCTTCTCCAAACCGGCGGCGCGGAGCCACAGCTCCATGGGCCCTTCCCAACTCACACCCAGCGCGACAGCTTCGTCGCCGCCGAACCCGCCAATCTTTTCCCCATGGATGTCCGTTACCTGGCCGGCGAAGTCGTCCTCGAAATCCGCTCGTCACTCGCCACTCCCGTTATGACCATCATCGATCAAATCGATCCCGACAACTTCTACAACCATTTCGGCACCACCTACACTCGCAGCAACCTTATGCGCGTCTGGACCGGTGCTGGCACTATCCGGCTCACCGACATCTCCAAAGCAATGCGCCCGGGGCACACGTGCATCGAGTTCTCGTTGCACTGGAACCATCGGGAAAACATTCCAGCTTTCGTCCAGGAACTTCTGGGCTCGCACCGATTCGACTTCCGCGCAATCCACGCCACGCTGGCCACTCGGCCATGGGTTCGGACGGGCCCGTTCAACTGCTTTTTGGAGCATATTGTCGCCGACGCCAACCCGCTCAATTCCACAACCATTTACACGGGGGAACGCGAATCGAAGCGCCTATACACTCCATTCTGGAAGCCATCCCGACTTGAGTCCCTGCCCGCGAAGTGGACCATCGCCCACGTCAAGCGGGCCTTGTTGAACGGCCAATATGCCCAACTCCAGTGCAACGGCGTCTACAGCGACGACTACGCCTACGACGCCGCAGTCAATTTCCAGAAAGGTCGCATCGCCGATGCCGCCAAGTTCGTCCGGCGCCTCGTTGAATCCCCATCGGGCTGGTGGTGCTACCAACGCGACCGGGCAGTAGGCGTCTGCTGCCACCATTTCGACAGTAATTCATTCATCCCCAATTTAGGTGCAGGATCACCGAATAGACCGAGTAGTTTGGTCACGATTGTCGGGGCCGGAGGGAGATGAGACGCGGTCAATGTAATCATCAGAGGTCATAAGGTTTCTTGGGTGCGGCCAGCTTCATTGTTTGCAGTCTCAACGTCTCTGGTTGAAAAATGCCTGCGCTTCTGTGCTGAGCGGCGGAGCCAGTTCTTCGAACAGTTCTTGCATCGATAACCTTTACGTCCCCCTGCGCTCGATTGCGTATAAAACTCGGTTGCCAGATTCTTTACTTCACGGCATTCGCAACATCGTCGTTTCCCGCCTTCGGCCAGCATTCGATTGAGGTTGATGGAGGGGGCTGGTTTTAGGTTATAGCGCGCCAGGAGGGTCAACAGGCTGCGGCCGGAGATGCCAAGAATTTTAGCGATTTGATACCGCGATTTGCCATCTCTGAGCAGGGGTTCGACGCGCTCTTTGGGAATGTCCAGCCTGTAAGCGGCCACTGGCAGCCCCAGGCTCGGGGGGCAACCTGCCTCCGCAAGTGCTCTTTTGACCAGATAAACAGAAATCCCCATCGACCGGGCAATCGCCGCGAAACTCGCGCCTCCTCGGCGTAATTCCACGATCGGCGCTTTCATCCCTTCAAAGCCCGCCGGCGTCACGCCGCGACGACGAACGTCGCGGCAGTCCTCCTGATTTCCAATCATTGGGTCGGCCATTGGGAAATTACCTTGGATGGTTGCGATTGGGAAAACGGGGGGACTAGAGTTTTAACGATGGATAGCAGTTCCTCGACTTTAAAAGGCTTGGCAAGTGTTTTGACCGCTCCAAGGAGTTTCGCCGTATCCAGGACATTTCCCAGATGAAGCAGGCCGGAAATGGCGATGATGGGGATGAGAGGAAATTCCTTGTGAAACCTTCGAATTGTTTCCATCCCTTCCATTCCCGGCATTACTAAATCGGTGATGAGCAGGTCCACTGGCAAGGACCGGCAGAGTTCCATACCGCTGGCGCCCTCATTTGCCACATTTACGACGTACCCCGCACCCAGGAGCGCCTGCGCGATAAGGCCACTTATGTGGGGATCATCATCAATGATAATTATGCGTGCCATAGACAGACGGATTCCACGTCGCATCTTTGCGCCGCGCCCACCCTGCCTGATGCCACATTCATCTCCTCGGCATTAATCACCGATTCATTAGGATTATTCGAAAGAAACTGTGACTGCGAACTCGGTGTCGGAGAAAACGTTTATTTTTGCTCGTCAAACCTGTGTCCCATGACCGCAGCCACCGCGCCGAGCAAGGTTGTGGGAGTGAAGGAGTAATCCATGAGCCGGGTCGACCCAAGTTGCGCCAGGAGCTTTGCGTCTTGATCACTCGGGCTCCGACCGGGAATCGTCAGGATGGGTATCGAAGGAAAATGCCGGCGAAGCTGGCGAAGGCTGTCCAAACGGTCATTGCCGGGCAATAGAACGGGAATAATGGCCAGGGAGATTGGACCCGGTTCCGCCAAACGTGCCCCACGCTTGGGGGGAGTGGAGGTATGGACTTCGTAACCCGCCGCTACGAGCGCCTGTTTGACGGTGATTGCTACGGGCGTGTCGTCGATTATCAGAATTCGAGCCATTCGTGTGAATATGTAGATAGGGCAACGTACTGGCCCGCGGCATCCTGCTCCGCATTCGGTTCGGAAACTAATTGCTTTCGACCTACGGCCTTTAGCCCTGACGCAAATTGAATGAATTCCATGCAGAGCCCGCCCTTCCTGTTTGCCAAACCATCTGCCACCTGTTCTCGCGGATCCAAGCAGGAAACCAGCCACAAGTTCCTGAAGGTTATATCGTTCGAGCTAAGCTCCTTGCGCGAATCGGCCAGCACAATCCACCGCCACGTTGCACTGTTCGCCTTTTTTTCCGTGCATTGCGCCATTATATGACAGCATTTATCCCACCCACTTATCCACTCCGCCCGATCAACGGCGGACCACTCAACAAAGCCCTGCCGAAGTCCGGTGATTGGTCCTACGAACCCAAGTACAACGGCTGGCGCACCCTTGTTCATGTCCCCACCGGCGCCATGTTCAACCGCAAGTGCGAGCGCCTCAGCATCGAGTCCGAATTCGCACCCGCCCTCAGGCTTCTGCGCGCCACCCTCGATGCAGAAGCATTCGAGTGGGTCGACTGCGAAGCCCTCGAACGCCGGCACGGCATCGGTCGTGGCACCCTGATTGTCCTCGATGTCATCCCGCACGAAAACAAATACGACTACGGGCAACGTCGGGCATGGCTCACGCCCGGCATCCTGCCCTTCCTCTATCCTTCGTGCAGACCGGAGGATAATGCGCTGTTTCAATCCGCCCGCATCGACGCCAAGCTGGCCGATGAATATTGGAGATTGCTGCCCACCTACAATGTGCACTTCGGCTGTGGATTCTTCGAGGGCCTCGTCGCCAAACGCACCAACTCGCTTTATCCCAAGCAACTCCGTTCCGCCACCGAGGAATACCACCTCTGGATGAAACACCGCTGGGCCTTTTAGATTCTGTCTCGTTGGTTCCCTGTCCGTCGGCGATCGCCTATCGGCTATCGTCTATTCCCGTCCCATAAATCCCATAACTCCCATTATTCCTATGCGTTACACCCCATCCACAGTCGTGGACCAACCCACAATGCCAGCCGCAGGTCTCGCAACGCCGGGCGCAGCTCCGGGATTGCCGGCCGCAGGCCCGGGCCTGAAGAAGGTCAACTTCGGTGGCATCACCAAGAAAAAGGAAGATACAAAAACCGCCTACCCGGTCGTGCCCGACCCGAACGGCCAATTCGCCATCATCGCCGCACGCATCAAACAGCGCGTCGACGAATTCGATGCGCTCGAAGCCGCCTTGGAGACCGACAAAAAGGAACTGCGCTGCCTGGTCACCCCGTTCTATTTCACCAACAGCCATGGCAAGGCCGATGTCGCGAGCAGCGTCTCGGTGCAATCTGCGGCCGGCGAGGTGCTGGTCACGTTCCAGAACCGCTACAAGCAACTACCCGACGAACGGTCGCTCGTTCCGATCCTCGGTGAGCACGTCGCATCCTACTTCAAACAATCGTTCGAGCTGAAGATCGATGGCGACAAACTCCCTGCCGACGGCGCCGACGATCTCCTGGCCAAGCTGCAAGCGCTCTTTGCGGAGTACAACGCCGCCGATGCGTTGAGCGTCAAGGAATGCGTCAAGCCCCAGTCCGACTTCCACGCCAAGCGCCACCTCCTGCTTACCACCGAACAGAACATGGCCATCGATGAAGCTTGCCCCATCGTCGCCATGATCAAAACCAAGGGCCGCAAGTAAGGTTCCTCTATCGTCTATCAGCTATTCCATGAATGCCGGCCGCAGGCCCCCGTTATGCACACCTATCTAAACTCCCTCATGTGCGCCGCCGCCCCGTGCGACGGCGAAATGCAGGACGCCATTGCCCATGCGATCACCAGTCGCAAGTTTCATCCTACCGGCGACCTGTTGATCGACAACGAAACCATTGGCCGCCAGGGCGGCCAATGGCTCGCTGATTACCGCTCGATGGTCCAGCGCAACACTACAAAACTCTTGGCCAGCTACGAGCCCCTTCTCGCCACTGCCCTCAACCGCAACGCCGCATAACGCCGTCCGCAGGACCAATGAACACTCGCCTCCAATCCATCCAACGCATCTCCCATCTCCTTTCCAACAATTATGTCCCCGAATCCCCGAACGATTTCATCGGCGACACCCGGACCGTCGCCGAGCAACTCGCACGCAACGTCGCCGATGCCTTCGCCACCGGTTGCCCGCCACTGCGGTACGTCATCAATGGTAAGCCTGGCATCGGCAAAAGCGCGTTGCTCCGCTGGCTGCAAGTGTGCATCAAGGCCCACCCCAAATGGAGCACCTTCAAGTTCAGCGGTACCCAGGTCAAAATTGAGACCGTCGAAGAGCTGGCCCGCCAATTCCATTACCGTGATCTGTATGGCGATTACCGTCTCGTTTGGATCGATGAAGCTGACAAAATCCCCAGCGTCGCCCAAGTCCGCTTCCTCCTTTTACTCGACGAACAGCCCGACAATGTCGCCGTCGCGGTCACCAGCAACTGCAAACTCACCGAGTTCGAAGAACGTTTCCAAACCCGGTTCCAACCCTTCGAGCCAAGACCGCCCACCCAAGATCAGGTCGAACAATTCCTGAGACAATTCCCGCTGCTCGAACATGAACTCAAGCAAATCGCCACTTTCGCCTGCGGCAACGTCCGCCAGGCGCTGAACGACGCCCTGTCTGCCCTCCAAGCACAGCCAGCCACCACTGCGGCGTAGGCCTCCGCGGTTTCGTTATCCCTACCGAATACCTAGTTCCCAGCCGCGCCAAAATGTCCTTTCAATTATGAACCGCTCCTCCATCTCCCCTGAAATCCTCCAACCCTATCTCGACAGCGCCACCAACGCCGCCGACAAAGGCCAGGCCCAATGGTACACCCCACAAGCTTGGGGACGACTGCTCGCCCGTCCACTTCCCCAGTTCCGGGGCACCATCGTGGATCTCACTTGCGGGCGCGGCGACCTGCTCGTCGCCGCACGCAACGGTACCACCGAGGAAACCTTGGGCGCCGACATCGATCCGATCGACAAGCGGCTCCTGATCGCCTCTCCGAATTTCATCAATACCGATCTCACCCTCTTGCTGCCGCTCCTTCGTGAAGTGGAATTCAAGGCGGACCTTTTCGTATTGAACCCGCCATGGGATCTCCATTGGCACCGCGCGCGTCTCGCCAGTTTGGCCGAGAGCCGCATCCCAGCCGTGGCCAAGGCGTTCGCGGCCACCGATCCCCGCCTGGGTGCTGGGGCAGTCCACAGGACCATCGACAGCACCGTTGCCACGTTGATGCTCGCCTTGGATCTCTGTTCCGACATGGGCGAAGGCTACATCATCGCCAACGCGGCCACCGTCACACGGCTCATCCTCGAGGACGGCGCGCCGCACTTTGTCCTACGCGACCACGTGTGGGCAGTTCTGACGGTCGACGGCAACATCTGCTCCCGGCAAACCAAGCTGAAATCTTTGCTGCCCTCGTTGCCTTCTGTATCAGCCAGTTTCCGAACGGCGATCCTCTACTTCGCGCAAGGCCACACCGCCGGCCCGCGAATCTTTCTTCACGCTGCGAACCTCGAAGCCGCCGAGGATCTCATGTCCCGGTTCGTCCGGCACCACCGCGACGGCCCCGAGGTTCGAGATTACATGTTCACCAAGGACACGCCCATCCTCTGGTCCGCCGTCCGCGAAGAGTCCACTCGCCACCCGTCAGTCACTCATCACTCCCCGTTTAACATTTGGCTGTCCCAAACCGGCGTTATCCGCACGTTCCTATCCCTGTTCCAGCAACACAGCGTCAAGGTCGACAAAGCTGCCGCTGCCGCCTTGCACGACATTAACGGCAAGCGCCCGATGCAGTTGGTCCTGCAACGCGCCCAACGTGATGCCCTCATGGAATGCATCAGCGAACGCTCGCCTTGGAAAGTCTCTCCGGACCTGGCTGCGGCCGTCGCTCAGGCCATTCAGGATTACCACGCCCAGCGTGCCCCGCTCTATCCGCTGCCCGAAATCCAGCGCCTCGGCTACCTGGACGAGGAGGATGAAATCGTGTGCCGCACCAACTTGTTACGCGCCCCTCGGAAAACGCCACTCTTCGGCGCCGGCACGCTTTACAAAATCCGCACCCACACAGTCACCATCCGGCGCACCGGGGAGCGGCCCAACCTCAGCGGCGAACTAGAGAAGATCGAGTACGTGAGTCAGGAACTGTGCATTCTGATCACCGACAAGTCTGGGCGCGAGTGGTCCTTCATGGAAAACCGCCTGCGCGACGACAACATCTGGATCAAGGACCTCACCCGCGCTAGCCGCGAAGAGCCCGACAGCAGCAAGCAAGACGGCGTGCCGGCCATTGATTGCATCGACTTCACCCTCCAGGAGCTGATCCAGCACTTCATCATCCCGAACGTCCCGGATGTCGCCGCCGTGAACCCCGAAGCCTACCGCCGCAACCTTGAAATCCTCGAGGAAATCGAATCCCTATGCCAAAACAATCCCTGATCCATCCGCCGTCCCAATGTCGTGAATTCTCGGGAACCGCTCGCAAGCGCGCAGGGCGTGGCGAGCGGGGCGTTGTAAAACTTCCGTGAGGATGAGGTCCGCGTATTTGCTTGCCGGAACAATCTCTAAATGTTTCGCTGCATGCTGTGAATCAGGAACAAGAGCCGATTTTACGCACCGCGGGTCAATATCGAATAGTACCGACTTTCTTCGGCTCACTTCTCTGTTAGGCGACGCCTGGGTATGCGTAGAGTTGACGAAAAAGCGAGATTTCCAACGGGAGGGAAGTCTGTTAAATGGGGGCCGCTCTCTCTGGGTGCGGCTCAACATGCGTTGGAGCCGCACCCAGAGAGGGCGGCTCCAATAACAAATCACAGGGGGCCGGTCGGGAGAAT
>JBEEGQ010000447.1:0-5882 GCA_041166945.1 Verrucomicrobiota bacterium | reverse complement strand
GAGCCCGATCGGGTCCATGCGGTTGTGGCAGGAGGCGCACAGCGGCTTTTCCCGATGAATCGCCAGCGTCTCCCGCAGCGTGGGTGGGTGGCCCGCGCTCTCCTTTTCCGAATCCTCGAGGTTCGGGATATCCGGCGGTGGCGGCGGAGTTGGGATGCCCAGGATATTGTCGAGGATGAAGAGGCCGCGCTTGACCGGCGACGTCCGGGTGGGATTCGAGGTGACGATCAGCGCCGCGCCGTGCGTCAGCACCCCTCCGCGGGGACTGTCGGCGGCCAGCATCACCCGGCGCATCTCGGGTCCGGTGACATTGGTGATGCCGTAATGCCGGGCGAGTTTCTCGTTCAGGAATGTGTAATCGCCGTTCAACAGCTCGAGGACGCTGCGGTCTTCGCGCACGACATGGGAAAAGCAGAGTTCCGTTTCCTGCCGCAACGCCCGTCGCAGATCGCGGTCGAGTTCGACCGGGGGCTTGTTGCCGTTCCGCCGCCGAAACTGCGCGCGCAACTCTTCCAACTCGGCTTTCTGTTCAATGGTCAGTTTCTCATCCGGGATGTCCCGAAGTTCCTGACGCCGCCGGTCCGCCTGGGATCCGCGCTCCTGCCCGCTGTCCCGCGCCAGCACGACCCGCGCGTTGATGTCGATCCCGTCAATGTCCCGGACCTGAAGCCATTGACCCACGAAGTTCGCCGTCAATTCCTGCACGTGCGCGTGTGCCAGCATGCGGGTGACCTGGGCTCCGAGGTTTTTCCGCAACGAACCTTCCGCGGCCAGCCGGAGCAGTTCCCCGTCGGGCATCGTTGACCAGAGGAAATAAGAAAGGCGCGAAGCGAACGCGAACTCATCCACGAGCGGGTCCTCCAAGTCGGGGCGGGTCGCCGCCTTGTTTTGCGGCGTGTTCAATTTGGCAACAGCCTCCGCGGCGAGGCTCGCAGCGTCTGTTCCCTCGACATGAAACAGGAAGCGCGGGGATGCCAGCACCGGCACCATCGCCCTGGCCACGCCGTCCTCGAAACGGGCGCCCTTTTCCCGCGAGGCGCGCTCCGCAATCTTAACGAGGCGCTCGAGGGAAGATTCATCCACCGGCCGCCGGAAGGCTTTCGTGGCGAAGCGACTCAGGATCTCGCGCGCATACCGGCTCCGTTGGGACGCCGTTGTCGGGACATCCTGGAAGAAAAACAGATCGTAATTCGCAGGCCGGATATAAAATCGCGGCTCGGAAGGCCCTTTGACCCTCAACGCCAAGATCCGGAGGTCGAGCGAATTTGTTTTTTTCGCCAAGGGCGTCAGCGGTTGCAATTCAAGTTCGAGCTTTCGTTCGCCCTCCGGCCATTTTTGATCAAAATCAAATGAGGATTTTTGTCCGTTCTCCCAGCCGAACTCCTTGTGCCAAAGCTCGCGGTCATCGACCTTGAGCACGACGCGGCAGCGGCCCGGGTCGAACGCGAACTGGCCGGACATCTCGATTTCCAGCTGGAGCTGGTAGCTGCCCGCATGTTCGGCCATGAAGCGTCGCGAAAGTTTCGCGGATTCATAGACGGAGAATTTGTCGCCACCCGTTTTGTCGCCACCCTTTCCGCGGTCCCGTCCCCGTGCCTCCGACCCAAGGACGGTTCGCGAAGCCATCACCCACGGCACACGCGGAACGGCCGCCGTCACGATTCGTTCCGCCGCCTGCATATATTTCTCGAGCAACATCGGCGAAACGGTGAGCACGTCCCCGTTGTTGTCGAACCCATAGCCCGTGTCGTCCGGCGGCAATTCCTCCTCCGCCTTGAAGTCGTATCCCATCAGGTCGCGGATGGTGTTTTGATACTCGACGCGATTAAGCCGTCGGAGGGTCACGCGGCCCGGATCGGGCTTCATGGGATCGAGCTTGAAGACGTCGTGTTTGATCCAGCCCTCCAGCATTTGCTGTTCGACGGGGGAGGGACGCGGCTTTTTTTCCGGCGGCATCAGCCCTGCGCGGGTATTTCGCAAAACGGCCTGCCAAAGGTTGCGCTGGGCCATCAGCTCGTCGACGGATCCAAACCCATCAAAGGCGACCTTTCCCTTCGCCGCACCGTCGCCATGGCAATCATAACAATAATGCGCCAGCAACGGCTGGATGTCCTTCTCGAATGATTTTCCGGCAGCCGCAGCGTCGACAAAGGTTGGAACGGTCAAAACCACCATGCCAACAAGCGTCGAAAAAAATCCCGCGACGCCGGCATTGCGGGAATGGCTACAGGCTCGATTACTGTGGCGCCGGTTGGGTGGGGCGGACATGACGGGTCATGATTGAGACTCCCCGGTGCAGCAATGGGTTACGAGGCCATTTAAAACTGGTTTAGGAACCGGGCGTCGTTCTCGTAAAACAGGCGGATGTCACTGATGCCATAACGGAGCATCGCAATGCGTTCGATGCCAAAACCGAAAGCCCAGCCGCTCCACACCTCCGGGTCGTATCCGACATTCTCGAAAACCTGCGGATGGACCATTCCGCACCCGGCGATCTCAAGCCAGTCTTTGCCCAGTTTTTTTACGAGCGAATTGGTGAAGTCGATTTCAAGGCTGGGCTCGGTGTAACTGAAATAATGCGGCCGAAAACGGAGCTTCACCTCGGAACCCATCAGCTCCTTGAAAACAAACTCCACCGTTCCCTTCAAATCCGCCACCGTGACGCCCTTGTCGACGTAAAGCCCTTCGATCTGATGAAACGTCGGATTATGGGTGGCATCGGCATTGTCCCGACGATAAACCCGACCGGGCGCGATGATGCGTATGGGCGGCGGCTGGGATTTCATCACGCGAATTTGCACCGACGACGTGTGGGTTCGCAGCAGCCGGGATTGGGGCCGGCTGCCCAACCGGCACGCGGCGTCGTCGTCGGCTGTCGCAGCGGAATTCGGGGGCATGTCCCGGAGATAAAATGTGTCCTGCGAATCCCGGG
Organism: Verrucomicrobiota bacterium; assembly: GCA_041166945.1. Taxonomy (GTDB): domain Bacteria; phylum Verrucomicrobiota; class Verrucomicrobiia; order Limisphaerales; family JADJPG01; genus DASTLJ01. Next base: position 2,950 of record JBEEGQ010000447.1, on the reverse strand, counting down.
CCGGATGATCCGGCGGTGTGTTCAGTGAATCGAAGCAATGATATTCGTCTTCAATTTCGGGACCGTCCGCGACGACGAAACCGATCTTCCGAAAGGCCCGGACGATATCATCGGTCACGATCGTCAGGGGATGCAGGCGCCCGACAACGCGGCGGCGGCCCGGCAGCGTGAAATCGGTGGGTTCACTGGGCAGGGAGGCTTTCCATTCCAGCTCAGAGCGGCGTTCGGTGAGGATTGCTTCGAGTTCGACCTTGGCGGCATTGATGGCTTTGCCGGCAACCGGCCGTTCGGCGCCGGGCAGGGTCCCCAGCTGTTTCATCAAGGCGGTGAACTTCCCGTGCGGACCGATCCACGCGCCTTTGGCCTGCTCCAGCGCTGCCAGATCGGGAGCAGCTTTTAATTCCGCAAGCGCGCCTTTTTTTAAGGGATCGATTTCATCCAGCAAGGACATGGCGTGATTACCCGCGAAATGCCCGGCAGAAGGCAAAGAAATAATCCGCGTTCGGTGTGCCGCGTTCAGGCGGTTTCCGGCAGGCTGGACTGCTCGATGGACGCCTAATTATTTAGCGGCCGTTTTAGTCTTGAGCCCGTTTTGAGCGGCCTTGACGAGTTCCCCAAACCCGGCGGCATCCTGGGCGGCGATGTCGGCGAGCACTTTGCGGTCGATGGCGATTTTCGCCGCCTTTAATCCTTCGATGAATCGGCTGTAAGTGATGCCGGCAGCCCGCGCGGCGGCGTTGATCCGGACCTGCCAGAGATAACGGAACGTCCGTTTTTTGACACGGCGATCGCGATAGGCATATTGGCGGCCGTGATCAACGGCGTCGGAAGCGTAGCGATACAGTTTGGAGCGCTTGAGCCGGAAGCCCTTGGCGGCTTGGAGCATTCGGTTGCGGCGTTTCCGGGAGGCGGGGGCATTGGTGACGCGCATGATTCTTTAAATGGTATTCGACGTTAAAGCGGTGAGACAGCAATTCGTTCAGCGGCTGAACGGAAGGCTTTGTGTGATGCGATAAAGATCCGCGGGGCCCAGCACGCCTTTCCTGCGCAGACTGCGACGGCGCTTCGCACTTTTGGTCTGATTCAGATGGCGGCGTCCCGATCGGGAAAATACAGCCTTGCCGCGGGCCGTGAGCCTGAATCGCTTGGCCACGGACTTTTTCGTTTTGATGCCTTTGGGACGTCGCATAAGCTTTCTTTCAGTCAGAAAAGAGCGCGCACTATAGGGAGCGGAAAATGTCGAAGCAAGGTCGATTTTTAGATTTTGGATGGGCGCCAGCCGTCTATGCGTCATTCGTCCAAATAATCGGCGAGATGCATCGTGCGCACATCGGTTGCGCCAGCCGCAGCCAGGCCTGCCTGGATCTGGAGCAGACAACCCGGGTTGGTGGTGACGACGGTTTTCGCGCCGGTCTCCAGGATGTTCGCGATTTTCCGTCGCTGCAGACGCGACGCCATCCGGGGTTCGGTCAGGTTATAGCTCCCGGCGCTTCCGCAGCACACATCGGATTCGGGCAGCTCGACAAATCGTTCGCCGGCGACGGCGCGGAGCAGCCGGCGCGGCGCGTCGGTGATGCGCTGCGCGTGAGCCAAATGGCACGCGTCATGAAACGTGACGGTGTCGTCGCGCGTTCCTTCGCGGGCCTTGGCGGATGCCGTTGCCGGTTGCAAATTCGGAAGGCCCTTTTCATCGAGCCATTCGCTCAAGTCCTTGATCTTGCTCGCGAAGTTCCGGGCGCGATCGGCCCAGGCTGAATCTCCGGACAGCAGATGCCCGTATTCCTTCAGGGTGGACCCGCATCCGGCGGCGTTGATGATGATCGCATCGAGGTCCGCCGACGGGAACGCGGCAATATTTTGTCGCGCAGCTGCCCGGGCCTTATCGAGGCTGCCGCCATGGGCGTAGAGCGCGCCGCAACAGGCTTGCGACGATGGAACGACCACGTCGTAACCCGCACGATTCAACAGCCGGATGCTGGCGGCGTTCGTGCCGCTGAACATGGCGCTCATCACGCAGCCGCTGACAAATCCCACCCGCCCGCGGCGCGGGCCGGCCGCGGTTGAAAATTCCCGAACAGGAACCACGGCCTCGACGGCGGGCACCAGCGCGAGAGTCTCCCGGAGGAACCGCGGCAGCACCCGATCGACCCGCAATTCGCGCAACAAATTGGCGAGCCGAAGAGCCAGATCCAATCGTTCCGGAAAGGGAAAGATTTTTTCGATGGCAATGTTGCGGAGAACACCCTGGAAAACGGATCGCGAGTAATTTGTGGCGATGTGTTGCCGGGTGCTCTCCAGCAACGCTCCGTATTCGACCCCGCTGGGACACGCGGTTTCACACGCTCGACAGCCCAGGCACAGGTCGATGTGGCGCACCACGGCTTTCTCCAGCGGCAGCCGCCCGTCGTGGAGGGCCCGCATCAGATAAATCCGCCCGCGCGGCGAGTCATTCTCATTGCCGGTTTCCAGATAGGTCGGGCAGGACGAAAGACAAAGCCCGCAGTGGACGCATGCCAGCGATTTCTCGTAGTCCAGAAACAGGCCGGCGCCCGCGGCGGGGAAGGCGTCCGGTGGAGATGTTACTGAAAGGTTCACACGCGAAGCCCGGGCAGTATGTCATTCGGATCGAACTCGCTCTTGACCCGCTGCATCAGGCCCATTGGAAGCGCGGGCTTCGTCGTAACCATTTCGTGCCGGTGAAAAACGATGCCGTTCCCGGCGCGGGCGACGAATGGCTCGAGCGGGGCGTCGCGCAACCATTGAAAAAGCCGCGAAGGGAGAACGGATGTCTTGTGGGGAACCGGCTGGGGCGCGGCGTGAAAACGCTGGTCATGGTCGAGCGTCGCGTCCTGGTCGAACCCCAATTGACGCGCCAGTGCCAGTTGCCATTCCACGGCGGGACGCGCTCCGGAGAATCCCAACACGACGGGAAACTTCGAGTTGTCAGCCT
>JBEEGQ010000446.1:0-15920 GCA_041166945.1 Verrucomicrobiota bacterium | reverse complement strand
ACGGGAAAAACTTCATCAGAGATTAATGCCGTTTCAATCCACAAACATGAATTCCGTGCTGTTCAACAGCACACGGCAGGCATTGACCAGGCCATGCTTTCGGGCATGGGCGCGCAGGCGTTCCTGTTCCCCAACGGCTGGCGCGCGATTCAAAGCCAGCCGATATGCGGCTGCAATTTGTCCATCCAACTCCGGACTGAGCTTCTCGAGGCGTTCGGCGAAATGCTCACATTGCCGGAGCACAAACGGATTGTTCAGCGTCGCCAGCGCTTGCAACGCCGTCAGCGTGATGTTGCGCCGGGCCACAAGCTGCGAAGGATCCGCCGCATCCAGACAATCCATGAACGGATCGGTCACGCTCCGCACGATGTGGCGATAAATACTGCGCCGCCGCCCCTCCTTCGAATCGACGTCAAACCGCGCGTAGTCATAGACAGGCGAATGGTCGTCCTTGAAATAAAACTGTCGATCGCCGGGTCCACCCATTGAAAAATCCAGCTCGCCGCTGACGAACAACATGGCGTCCCGCACACACTCGGCATCCAGACGTGTCCGGTTCATCCGCCACAGCAGGCGGTTGTCCCCGTCGAGTGCGCGCGCCCGTTGCAGGTTCGCAGGATCCGTTGGCCCCCGATGCATCGATGGATTCGTTCCCCCGCCCGCGATGCCCATTTTTGGACCGACGAATTCGCCGGATGCCTGGCGGTAGGTGGCGCTGGTCACGATCAGTCGATGCAATTTTTTCAACGACTCGCCGTTTTCGAGAAACCAGAAGGCCAGCCAGTCGAGCAATTCCGGGTGCGTGGGCGCGCTGCCCATATGGCCGAAGTCATTCGGCGTGTCCACGAGGCCGCGCCCAAAATGATATTGCCAGACGCGGTTCACAATCGAGCGGCGGGTTTGAAGATTGCGCGGGTCCACCATCCACCTGGCGAGCGCCGCGCGCCGCTGGCCCTCGGCATGGGAAATGGGCAGATGGAAGTCGGGGTCCGGTCCCGGCGCGCACGCGGGCGCGCCCGGCGACATGAGTTCCAGCGGATGCTGCACGTCGCCGCGCGGGAGCAGATGCACCGGCCGAACGCCGTCGGCGGGCGCGTGAAAATTACCCTCCGCCTTGAACTCATTGGCCGCCGCATAAACCAGGCTCGGCGGGCGCAGTTCTGCGAGGGCATTGCTGACCGTGGTCAGCCCCGCTTGGGTCCGCTCCCAATCCTTCTGGACGCTCCCCGGCACGAGCGCATTGAGAACGCGCTCTCGATCCGCAGCCAGCCGTTTCAAGTCGGCAGCGAGGTGACTGCGTTGCGCCGGCTGAAGATCCGCGGGCCCGAATTCACCCAACACCGAGCGGCTGCTAAACCCATCCACAAGATACTTCCGCGCCCAACGGCCCGATTCAATCGAGTCGAGCGCGGTTACGACCGCGCCTCGCGCGACGTTCCTGCCTCTGGAATAAGCCACGAGTTCCGCCAGCGCAAAAACGTAATCATGAGTGCGCTCCCACAATCGTGTCGCGGTAACGCGAACGAAACGAACCGGCACGCGAATGGACAAATTAGTCTCCACGATTCGAGTCCCGGGTAGAACGCCGGCGGAAACAGTATCGCCGGTGGCGCCCGGGGATTCGATCGCTTTTGGCAACAGCGCGAGTCGGATGCAAAAGGGTTGGTCCCCCGGGTTCGTGACATCTGCGCCGGTGTGATCGGATAGCAGGAGCGCATTCGCGAATGACGCGTCGGCCGCTGCCTCCACCTTGAATCGCACCGGAAAACCAAATCCAGGCGTATCCGCAAAATCGGTGGGCCGCGCGGGAATCAACAGGAGTTCGTCGAGCACAAGCTCATGCCCCAAATCCACCTGAACCCATTTTGCCGAATCAGCGGCCGGCTCAATGTTGGAGTGATAACCATTGCTCGGGCTTTTTTTGGAGGCCTGTTCGTTGCCGTCATTGCCGAGCGTGGCGCGCAAGGCGGACAATTGCTGGTCGAGGCTTGCCAGTTCGGGGCTCGTGACCTTTGCCCGCGCTGCCTGCAGTTCGCGCTGCCGTGACTCGAGTGTTTTCCTTTCGGCCAACAGCGCCCGGCGCCGGCGATGCACGTCCGGATCGGAATCGAAGGGGCGTTCCGCGCGATCCACGCCGGCGAAAACGGCCTGAAGACTGTAGTAATCTCGCTGCGTGATCGGATCGAATTTATGATCGTGGCAGCGGGCGCAGTGGACTGTGAGACTTTGAAACGCCGAAAACGTGGTCATCACCATGTCGTCCCGGTCATTATACCGGGCAATCAACCCGTCCGTTTTGCTTTCGGGCAATTCAACGTGCCCGACAAAATCCCATGGCCCGGCCGCGATGAATCCGAGCGCGACAACGCCATCCGGGTCGTCCGGATGCAGAATATCGCCGGCAATTTGTTCCTCGACGAACCGCGACCATGGCTTGTCGTTGTTGAACGATCGGATGACATAATCCCGATAGGGCCACGCGTTGGGCCGCAACTTGTCCTTGTCGTAACCATGCGTCTCCCCGAAGTGAACCACATCGAGCCAAAGGCGAGCCCAACGTTCGCCATGACGCGGCGAGGCGAGAAGCCGATCGACTAGCGATTCCATTGCCGACTGCGAGTCTCCCGCCATCGCCCTGGTAAAATCCTCCGTCTCCGCCGGCGTGGGTGGAAGGCCGGTCAGGTCGTAAGTCAGCCGACGGATGAACGTGGCGGGATCGGTCGCCGGTGACGGTTGCAATCCCTGCTCCTCGAGCTTCGCGCGGATGAATCGATCGATCGGATTTGGCTCATTACGCAACGGCAACTTCGGGGGCGTGGCAGGCTTGAATGCCCACCAGTCTGCCTTGTCCGGCTTCTCCGCCCCCGCCATCCCATTCGTTGCAGCTGCGAGCAGCATGGCCACGCCCAGGAAAAACAGTGACCCTGTCCGAAGGCGGCTGGCATGGGCGTAAAACATCGGGCTGATAACGCAGAAGTCTATGCCGTCCCCGCCTCCGCGAAAAGGAACTTTCCACCGCGCGGCCACTCATCAAAGTGGCTGCATCCCTCAGGGCACCGCGGGAATGACGAGGCGATAGACGCGGCTCGAAGTGACGGCAGGGTCGGCCACACGGATGGATTGAGTCACTGGACGGGACGGCGTTCGAAACAACTCGCTCCACGGCCCGGTTCCAAGATTGTCTGTGTATTCGATCACATAGACGCGATTCGACACCGCGTTGAATGTCAGGACGGCTGCCGACCCGACGGCAAACGACTCGACCCGCAGCGGTGTCACCGGCGTTTGCGAGGTCGCCAGCCGATAGAACCGGCTCGTGATGGTTCCGGCATCGGCAAAGCGGCGCATTCCAGCCACGGCTGCTGGAGCCAGTTCGGCGAGAGCCGTCCATGGCGCGATGCCCAGCGCGTCATTCTTCTCGATGGTGTAGGCGCGATTGGCATCCGCCGCGAAACTCAGCACGACAGCGCGCCCGATCGCGAAGGAATCGATCCGCAAATAACTCTGGGCGTCGGCGGGATCGGTTCCCGCGATGAACTCCGCGTAATTGCTCATTCCGTCGCCGTCCAAATCGCTCAGGCGGTCTGAGGCATCCAGGGCATTCAAGCCATGGGCAATTTCCCAGGCATCGCTCAAACCGTCGCCGTCGAAATCGGAATCGCCGACTGCCAGGGCGGCAGGTCCGCTGGTGATGGTCGCCACGGGGTTGCCAATGACGACCGAGTAGCCGCCTGCCTGCGAGGTTTGGACCTGCGGCAGGGAGAGGACCGGTCCTGTTTCGCCCGGCATGAGCGAGCCGTTGTAATACCACTGGTAGGAGAGCGGCGCGCTGCCGATCGCGATGACACTGAAATTCGCGGAGTCGCCCGCGGACACGATCCGGTTTGCCGGCGGTGTGACGATGGCGGGCCCCAGCCTCTGGCGCGTCACGCGCAGTTCAGCGGCAAAACTCACGTCGCTGCTGCCCGGCAGTTGTTGATGAATCTCGACGGCGAGAATGTTGGTGCCCGCCACGAGCCGCGTGGGGCTGACATTCGTTGGAATGAAGGTGTATTCGTCCGCCCCATTGATAGCCGTCAGTGCCTGCGTCAGCGATGTGACCGGCCCGGTGGGCAGATTGTTTCGGAAAACTTCCACTCCGTTGAGCCAGGCCAGCGCTCCGTCGTCCCTCATGAGGCGCAGGGTCGCGCCGGTGATCTCCTCGACGGACCCGACCACAAATTGCTGGCGGAAATAATAGGTGATGTACTTCGCGGCGGAGTTCGGACCAAAACTGATTATCGTCGCCTCCGGGCGCGGGGGCACTTCCGTTGAATCTCCATAGCCCAGCTCCGCCATTCCGCTGTTCCATCCGCTGTCCGCAAAGAAAAGATTCGTCCAGGCCGTGCCCTGGTCGCTGCCATTATCGAGATACTTCCACACCGAGTTGCTCGCGATGATGATGACATCGGAATAGGCAGTGGCCTGCACCGAGATGTTAACGGGCGCGGAAGTGCCGCTGACGCCGCTGATATCGGTCGCCACGGCTTTCAATTGGTGAATTCCGCCGAGCGCATTCCAATTCGTGAGGTATGGCGCGACGGCCGACTCGGCCACCTTGGCGGCATCCACAAAATATTCGACCTTCGCCACCGCCGTGTCCGGATCGATTGCCGTTGCTGACAACGGAACAGGGTTGCTGGCCGTGTAGATCGCGCCCGGCGAAGGGCTGGTGATCGTAACCACCGGAGGGCGGGACGCGATGCGGATGGTGACGGGCAGACTCGACGCGGTGCCGTTGCCATTGTCGCGCGCCTTCGCAGTGATCGTATGCACACCGAACGCGGCGTTGTTCCACACAAAACCGAACGGCGCGGCGGCGGCCTGTCCGATTTTGTTGGTGCCGTCGTAGAAATCGACGCGCACCACGCTGCCGTCGGAATCGGATGCGGTGGCGGAAATCGGGATCGAGGCGGGCCCCGAAAACACCGAGCCATTCGCCGGGCTCGTCAGCGAGACGACAGGCAGCGCGTTGTAAAAGTTGGACAAGCCGGTCGTGGGGACCCAGGCAAACCAATTGGTCGGGTCATTTCCATAAGCGCCGGAAACCAAACGCATCAACGAAAACCCGCTGCCGTCTGCCGCGGGCGGCCACGGCAGATTGTCGGAATACTTCACGCGATCCACCAGTATCGCCGGCACGAAACCGAAGTCCGGCCCGGGTTCAGCGACGGCCAGGTCCGGTTTGACCAATTCCACGCTGTCGCCGCTGTTGTCGAGCTTCCCCAGCCACGGACCAAATACGCGCGCCGAGATGAGCCCGTGGGTATCCAGGAAACCATTCATCGCGGCAACATCCGCCGCCGGATCGAAGCCGACCACCAGGACGGTTTCGCCCGGCGCCAGCGTCACTGCGGGCGGAAATGTAAATTTCACGGCGCCCCGCAGACGCCAGTGATTAGTCGGAGAACCCGGCCCGAAGAGCGGCACTGCAACGCTGGCGATGTTGCGCAATTCGATGAATTCGTCGCGCGCATTATCCAATCCACCCGGAAGATCGGCCGGACGATACATGATTTCGCTGATCACCACCGGGCCCACTTTGGCCGTGGCGTTGACGGCGCCGAACGTCGGATGGTCCAGCGCGGTGAAAACCGATCCCTGGCTCGTTTCAAAACGCCCAAATGAAATCCCATTTTCCGCAGCGTCAAATGTGACGCCCGTTCGGAAACCGGTGACCTCGCCCGATCCGTCCGAGGCGGAAAGGTAGGCGCCGTCGCCGTGCGCCGAACTAAACGCAAAGCTGCCGGCGCCACCCGGGCTGGCATTGAATTGATTTTCGTAAACAACGAGAAAGCCCCCGGCCTCCACAACGCTGTTCAGCGGCATCTGATATTTGCGCGGAACAAATTTGTCATCGCTCAACCACCATCCGCTGATGTCCACCGGCGTTTCTGTGGGATTGTAAAACTCGATGGCATCCTGCAGCGGCGGATCGCTGTGGGACAGCACCTCGTTGATCACAATGCTGTGCAGTGGGACATGATTGGGCTCCTCGGGCGAGGCGCTGCCCGGAAATGAAACAATGGCGGCGGCGCCGTCCGGAAGGCGCCCCTGCGAGACGCCCGTGGTCTGCAGGTCGAAGGTGACCGTGTCGATCGCCGCGCCATAAGGATCCACGACCGCAATCATTTCGCCGCTGCCGCCCAGTTTGAAATTCGCATGGCGGGCGCCTTGGTTGGGATCTTGATCCGCAATGAACTGGCGGTAGCCACCCGGCCCGATGAAGGAGAGCGATGGAATCCGGCTTTTGGTGGGAACCGCCAAATCATCAGTCAGGTAGAGGCCCCCCAGCGAAACCGGAAGCGGCTCGGGATTATAGAGCTCCAACCAATCCGGCCCACCCGCGTCGGATGCCATCCATTCATTGACCTTTAAACTCGACGCACTGCCCAGCGAAGCCGGGACAGAATCTCCGCCCGGCGTCGCCGCCGTCAAAATCCAGGGACCCGATCCGTCCGGGAAACGGCTCACACTCTGGTCGGGTATTTGGAGGCCGAACGTGACGGAATCGAGGAGGCTGAACCCGGTGGGCGTGACGGTGAACAGCGCCACAGTCTGGCCATCGTTGTCGAGCGCGAAGCCGCTGTGCATCCCCGGCGCGTTTGTCTCGTCGTCACACCAAACCACCAGATGGCCCAGCGGCGGAATCATGGCTCCCGGCGGAAATATGTATTTCCCCGGCGCCGCCGCATCGTCGCTCAAACTCAGCCCATTCAGATTCTGGGGGACGGCGGTGGTATTATAGAGCTCGATGTAATCGGGATGAGTTCCGCCGTTCAGGATCCCCGAACGATTGTCCGCGAGGATCTCGTTCAGCACCACGCTGCCCGTTGTGGGCGGCCCCGCCGCTTCCAGAACCAGGCCAAAGATTACATCGGTGCTGATCGTGGAACTGCGATGCACCTCCGCGGCCAGCACGTTCACGCCGGCGATCAAATTGGTCGGGAACACATCCACGGGTCCTTCATAGACAGGGTCAGTGACCGCGCGGCCGGCAAGTGTTCCATTGAAAACATTGCTGCCCGGGGGGGAGGCCATTCCAATGCGATGGATCTCGACGCCGTTCAGGTAAAACACCGCGCCGTCGTCCACGATGTAACGGAGGCGCAGAAACGAGCTGCCCGGATCCCCGGCGAAGTTGAACGATTTGCGAAAATAGGTGGTGACGCGGGCGCCCAAGGTGAGGGGCGTACGGATGGGTTCAGGCAGCGGCCCCAGGTTGGTTCCAAACAGCGCCGCCCCCTGCAGCCAGAGGCTGTCGTCAAAACCGTTGGTTCTCCAGGTCGCCGGCTGGTTCGTGCCTCTGGCGTTGTAACGCCATAGGGTGGCGGCATCCAGCGGGATCAGGGGCGAGAACGTCGGTTGGGCGCCATAAATAAATTTCGTTTCGGCCGATTCGAGCGAGGCGTGATTGTTCGTGTCGGTGTGAACGGATTTCCAATAATAAGTTTGCCCGAACTTCAGCAGCTCAAACGGAATGGGCAGCGTGGTCAGGTTCGTCGTGCTCGTCCTCTTAAACACCGGCGAGGAATAGCTCCCGTCGCTGGATCGGATCCACCACGTGGTCGAACGCTGGGCCGGAGCGGGATTCGCCGAATGGCTGTACGCGGACGTGACAAATTGCGCCGGCGGCAGCGCTGCCTGTTGCCCGGCAGGGAACAGGTTCGTCGGCGTCCGCGGTCGCTGGAATGCGCCAAAGCCCAGCTGGGCATTGATATTGGCAAACCGCGCATCGGCGTAGCTCCGGAACGTCCCCAATCCCAGCGCCGTGATGTTCGTCGGGTTGAGCAGCGTGTTATTCAACAAATACATCTTCTGCCGATATTCCTCGCGAAACGCCTTGTAAAAGGAATCCTTGAACCAGTTCGCGCTCACCCAGGTCTGGATGTGATACGGAGTCGCGACCCCATATTCCCCCAGGTAAATCGACCCGGAAGATTGAGAGCCGGCACCCTGAGCCTCGATGCCGCCCAGTTCGAAATCGAAATCCCATGGCAATGCTCCCCATCGCCCATCCGCCCTGTGCCAAAGAAACCAGTTGTGATTGAAATCATCCCAAACACCCGACCACGAGCGGATGGCCATGTAAGTCAGGACTTCATCGACATCACAGTTCGCCGCGAGATACGCCCGAAGCGCGGGCAGGTTCGGACCAACCGCGGTGGGCGTGTCGCCCCGGGCCGCCCACATCCCCTGAAGAAAATCGGCGAAAGGCCCGTAGCCCTTCCAGCCGTGCATTTGCAGGCTGTAGGTCCATTCGTAACGACTGCGTTCTGTCCACCAGGGCAACACCGCCGGCAGCCGCTTGAATCCGCCGTATCCATACGGCCCCGCCGGATCCTCGAACATAAAAATGCCCTGCGACTTGATGAATTCGCCAGCGGCCTCACGAGGCGTTCCCGGGTTGGCCTGGTGCTGCTCATCGGCCCATCGCGATGCCAGGCTGTCATCCATTTCATCCTGTTCCAGCCGCACCAACAGCGGGTTGTTGTTCAAGTAAAGATCCATCCAACGTGTATGCGAAATCGGCAGGTTCGCTGCCCGAAAAAGCGCGGCTCCCGCCACCCAGTCCTCATTCTTCGATGCTGCATAAACCCCCTCGCGTCCTTCGAAATCATGATAGCGCGGAAATTGCCACTTGAAGGAATTCTGCACAGGATCACGATGGTATTGGCTGGCGTGATGCCGCATCCGGATGTCGAACACCTCGCCATTCGCAACGAACACCGCCGGCTCCGTCGCATTCCATGATGTGCGCGGGTAACCCGGCGGGTTCGGCTGTGTGATGCGTCGGTTTTCCCAGTTGGTCGACGAGGACGACCCGATGTTCGTCGCCAGTTTCGTCAGGCTTGCCGACGAGATGAAACATTCGTAAATCTGATTCGGGCTCGTTCGCGTCGGCGTCACGAAATAGGCGTGCCACCCAAATGGATCGTCCGCCCGTGGCGACACAGTTTCCAACCCCGATCCCCGGTTCGCGCGAAATCGATACCGCACCAGGGTCCGGTCCGGCCTTCCGGGAAGCACCACGGTGTAATGGCCGCCCCCCACCGTGCCAGTTGCGGTCATCGAAACTCCCGTTCGTGTCTCGTTCAACAAATTGATGTCGTCGACAAAATACTCGACCGTCACGCTGCTCAACACATTCGTCGCCGAAAACGTGCAATCGATGCGCACTGGCTGATTCGATCGGATGAGCGCCACGCCGCCGCTCTCCTGGTAGGCGGCCTGGGCGATCACGATGGGCTTCGGCACCACACGAGTCACCGCGTTGGGGCGGCCCGGACTGGGATTGCCGGAGGCCGGCGACCCGAGCCAGTTCGCCGGATCATTCGCAGCCCACGTCGCGCTGACCCGCTCGAGGGATCGTCCGCGATACTGGTAATCCGCGGATGCGAGCCCCGTCCATTCGTCGTCCGCTCCCAACGCGTCCGCTCCGATGGCCCAGGGAAATCCCGAGGAATAACTGACGGAATCGATCAGGTTGTCGGACGAATCACGCAGCCGTACGCTGCCAGAATGGTTGCCCAGATTTTTTTGGTACGGGCCAAAGACGTTCGTCGCAGTGAGCGCGTATTGGGAGATGGCCAGCAGCCGGGCGGGATTTTTGGCGATGACCACGTAGCCCGCGGGAACAATCACCGCGTTGGTCGGAAATTCGTAATCCACATCCCCCGACAAACGCCATCCCCCCAGCGGCACGGTGGTGAGTCCAAAATTATAGAGCTCGACGAACTCGTGGACGTCATCGCTGAGGTCCAGAAACGGCGAGCCGTCCGCATTAAAGGCGGCGTTTTCGACGGGATGATAATGGATTTCATTGAGGACCACCGCCGGCGCTGCGCCTTCCGCCAGCGAGCCCGTCAGCAGCAACAAGACGATCGCCAATCCCGCCAAGGCATGAGGGACGGAATATGCGCGGAATTTACAATTGTTCATGCGGCCTGGGCTATTTTGGAGTTGCGCTATCATGGCCGACTTTTGGCTTTCGCTCAAGTCCGCACTTTCAACGCCGGACCGGTGGCGTGCATCCCGAAGTTGTTTGGTTGGCCCGATGACCGAGGCAGGCTCTTCCGCTTCCACGGCCCAGGGACGGAGGGCGCCTGTCCCGGGCGCAGCATCGCCCAACGCGGCTCGGCGTTCGAGTATTCAGGCTGGTGAGAATAAGGAACCTGCTGCGGCCGAGGACTGCCGCACTCCGTGAGCGACGGACGCTGGACCGTCGTAGCGCGGACTGGCAGTCCGCTGTTTCGCCGGTTGGCAACCGGCAGAGCCACCCACTTGCCCATCGCGGGCCGTTCATTCCTTTGCGTCCCTCACACCAGGCCGCCTCCCCTGCGGAGTGCCACTCCGCGATACAGCCGATTGCCAATCGGCGCTACGCCTGGAAAGTTTGCGATTCCATTCACCTTGTAGCCGCCGATAATCGACTTCATCACATGGTCTCGCTCATCACCGGCGCTTCCCGCGGCATAGGCCGTGGCATTGCCATTGAACTCGCCCGAGGCGGCCATGATCTCGTCATCAATTACGCCACCAATGCCGGCGCGGCCCGCCAAACCGCGGCCGATTGCGTCCAGAACGCCCGCCATGCCGGCAAATCGATCCGCGTCGAAATCGCCCAGGCCGACGTCAGTGTGCCGGACGACCGCCGCAAACTCATCGATTTTACACGAACCTCCTTTGGACAATTAAACGTGCTGGTGAACAATGCCGGGATCGGCTCGGCGCGGCGCCCCGATATTCTCGAGACGACCGAGGAGGAGTTCGACCATCTCCTCGCGGTGAACCTCAAAGGCCCATTTTTTCTCACCCAACTGGCCGCGCAATGGATGATCGACCAGGCCAGCCATCCGGCGACAGCGCAACCCGACTCGATGGGGACCCGGCAACGGCCGGCGGACCAAGATGGCGGCAGCGGATTTAAGATCATCACCATCTCGTCGATCAGCGCCTACACGGCATCGACAAATCGCGCCGATTATTGCATCGCCAAGGCCGCCCTGGGAATGATGACGCAACTCTACGCCGCGCGCCTGGCCGCGCAGGGAATTCGCGTTTATGAAATTCGCCCCGGCATCATTGCCACCGACATGACCGCCCCGGTGAAGGAAAAATATGATCAGTGGATCGCGGGAGGACTGACGCCGATGCCGCGCTGGGGCATCCCCGAAGACGTTGGGCGCGCGGTCGCCATGCTCGCCGGTAACGCGCTGCCATTCAGCACCGGAGAGATCATCAATGTGGACGGCGGCTTTCACATCCGCCGGTTGTGATTATGATTCGCGCCTAACGGGGTTGGAGGGATGCTCCTCCTCTCCCGCCCTTCGGGCACCCTCTCCTCCATTTCCGAAATGGAGGAGAGGGAGGGGGAGAGGAGGAGTTTCTCTTCAGCGGTTACTGGCAGGGTGACCGAAGAGCATTCAACCACAAAGAAGCCGATTAGTGCGGTGGGTCGGACTTTGCCGGACGCTTTTCGAGCCGTGTCGCGTCACGCGAACCTTGGGAGGGTTCTGGTTTTGCGCCCGTCTCCGCAGTGATGGCCACGAACACCGGCACGATGGAATTATCGAAGCTTTCCAGGGCGATTTTCTCGATGGGCGCCTTGCCCGTCAGGGCACGGCTGAAAGCGCGGATCTGGCCGCGCGCCAGCACTCCGGGCACACGCTTGGAACCGCTCACATCCGCGTCCACGTTCGAATAGTCGACGAACTCCACACCGTTGGTGAGGTAAAATTGCTCCTGTTGTCCATCAGTATAAAGCACGCTGACCCGCGCCACGGGCAGGCCCTCATTTTTATTGGAGCCGCAGCAGGGCCACGCACCGGCGCCCACCCCACCGAGGAAATGCAAACGTGTCGCGCGCACGAGGACGTCCGCAATCTCGACCTTGCGCGCCAGCGTCTTTGCAAATCCCCCGCCCCCCCGCAGCACGACGAGATTCTTGCCATTCGAAGCGCGCGCCGGGTTGACGATCTGGAAAGGCACTTCGCCGGCTTTGACCAGCCCGAACGATTTGAACACAAGCGTCTCCGCCGTCCGCTCCTCGCTCTCGAAGATCCCATGTGTACCGTCGGCGGTGATGGCCGCGCTCAGGTCCAGCACGCGAAACCGGGACTCGCCCGTGCACACAAACGCGAGCAGATCGCGCAGCCCTGCCGCGCCCAGCGTCTCGAACCCTTCCGGCATCAGCGATCGTCCGCTGCTGGCCCGGCTCTGGATATCGTCGGTCTTGATCTCGTTTTCCCCGTTGGCGTCCCGGAGCACGACCGATGATTTGCTTTCGCGCGCGATGATGCCGGTGAAGGACTGATCGTCCCTGGTCTCGATATTGACCGCTACGTAATTGGGTTCGACGACCCGATTGGGATCGAGAACATGAACGAGCAGTTCGGCCGGACCATGGGCGCCCATGCCCGTCAGGTCGGGTCCGGTCTCCTTTCCTTCGCCGTTGAACTTATGGCATACAGCGCAATTTTTGGTGAAAAGCTGATGGCCCGATTCAACATTTCCCGGCTGGATCACCTCGGGGGTGAACTTCGCGATCAAGGCCTCCTTCGCGTGTTCATCGGGTCCGCGCAATGCGGCGATGACCTCGGTCGCGCGCGCCGCCACCGCCTTGTCGGTGTGGGTCCGCAACCGGTGGACGAAGCCCGGTCCGAGCGAGGACAATTTCACCATGCCACCATTCAGGGCATCGAGCAGGGCGAGGGAACCCTCGGTGCGCTTGAGAAGCTGTGCGAAGGCCGCCTCCTGCAAGGCGGGCGTCAGACGCGGCAGCACGCTGATGAGCAATTTTCCGGAGTCGGAGCCCGTGATCGTGCCCAACGCGTCGATCGCCTTGCGCTGAAGCCCGGCAGAATTGTCCCCGCCCAGCAGGTTGGTGATTGCCGGAAGAATATGCGCGCTGACAGAGCGCACGGCGATCAGGCTGGTCGCCAGTTGGGCGCGCGCGTCGTCGGGACGCGACTCTTCCTTGAGGCGCGCCAGGAGCGATGTCACCAGCGTTTTGACATCGTCTTTCAATGCCCGATGCGTGTCCCAGCGCACGGCCAGCGGCAGCGCGGCTGAGGCGATCGCCGATGACTCGGCGAACAGCGATTGGAATGCGCTTTTCAGGGGGTCCGACCATTCGGGCAGGGCGTCGGCTGCCAGTTCGCGCGCGAGGGTTTCGAGCGCGACGCGCTTGAGGGGATCGGCCGCATCGGATTTGCCGGCCAGAACAACGACGACCCGGGCGGCATTGCTCGCAGCGTCCGGCTGCCGGCTGAATTGCGCCGTGAGCTGTGCCACCAGGTTCGTGAGCGTGCCCGCGTGGGGCACATTCGCGGCGGTGTCGATAAATCCAACGGGCGCCTGGGCCGCAACACCGATGGCTGCCGATTGCAACCAGGGATCCGGGAATTCCGTCCAAAGATCCACCAGCAGCGCGCGCGCGTCGTCGGTGGCGGGCAGGGTGGCCAGCGTGACGAACGCCTCGAGTCGCACGCGCGGATTGAGATCGCGGGCCCGTTTGAGAACGGCGGCACGAACCGCGGATCGCTCGGAGCCGCCGCCCGCTGACTCGATCGTTCCGCGGGACCGTTTCAGGCTCGCTGCGGCGGGCGGAACCTCGGCCGCGATGCGCAGGGCGCTCTTTTGGACATCCGGCTTGCCGTCGGTCGCGATGGCTTCCGCCAGCAATTCCGGTGACAGTTTTCCCAGCTGATGAAGGACCCAGAGCGCCTGGGCCTTGGCCTGTTCGAGGCCGCGAAATCCGAGTGAACTGACCAATGGCAGCAATGCATCGGCCGTGGCGGGATCCGCTTTCTCGACCAGCAACCGCGCCGCCGTCTGGCGCACCCACCCATTGGGATGAGCGAGGGCTGCGGCGAGATCCGTGATCGAGGATTTATCGAGGCGCGGAATCACCGGCTTCCGGGCGTCGCGATGTTGCACCTGCCAGATGCGTCCGAAGTAGTGATCGCGATCGGGACGGATCGCGGCGTTGTTCAACTTCGAATGCTGCGGACCACGTGTGTCGTTGTGCACCGCCGCCTGGTTGTAAAAATCGAGCACGTAAAGCCCGCCATCGGGACCGACCCGGGCGTGAATCGGCCGAAACCAAAGATCCGTGCTCGCGAGAAATTCATGATTGGCCTCGGTGGGCTCCTTGCTCGCCAGATAGGTCGAACCGTCGGCCCTCAAAAAATCCGCATGCAGCAGATTCACCGTCGGCTCCGTCACGAAAAACGCGTTATTCCACATCTCCGGCCAGGCGCCCCCATCATAAAGACACGCGCCGGACGCCGCGGTAAAGCCGCCAACGAAATCGATCTGCACATAGGCCTGTTGGGCATAATCCCGCAATGGAAACGATTTTTTGTGGTCCTCGATCGTCTTGTAGCTGGTGGCGCCGCTCACTTTGCCGCGCGACAGGGCGGACTCCGTCAGGACCACGTGGTTCACGTGGTTGCCGTTGGCTTGCGAAAAAAAAATTTCGCCGTCGGTCGCGATATCCACGCCCCAGGTGTTGCTCGCCTTCGAGCAGACCTGTTCAATGGCGCTGCCATCCGGACGAAAACGGAACACGCCATCCGTGATCGGCCCGAAGTGTTTCGCGCGATCCCCGGAGTAGATATCCCCGCGGCTGTAGCCAATGGTCGCGTAAATCCATCCGTCCGGACCCCATCGAAAATTGCTGAGCACGGCGTGGGTGTCGTTCGTGCCGAACCCCGAAAACAGTTTCACGATCTTGTCGGCGTGGCCGTCATGGTCGGTGTCCCGCAGCCACAAAATATCCGGCGCCTGCGCGACGATGACGCCATCGCGGTGAAAGACGAATGAGGTGACGAGATGAAGGCCTTCGAAAAAAACCGATTTCCTGTCCATCACGCCGTCGCCGTTGGCATCCTCGAGAATGGAGATGCGATCGTGCGGCGGGCCGCCGGCGGTGCGGCGGAATGGATATTCGGGGGTCTCGGCCACCCAGAGCCTGCCGGCGGGATCCCAGTCGAGTGAAATGGGTTTGCTGATGAGCGGCTCGGACGCCACCAACTTGAGGGCGAAGTCCGGGTGCGCCTTGATCAGGGGCGCGGACTTCGCGGGCTCCGTGGGACCGCCTTCATGATAGCGCAGCGAAGCGAGTTCCTCGGGCTGGCACAACGAATCGATGTCCCGTTTGCCTGCCCACGCGATGCCGCGCAGCAACACGGCGCGATACGGAAGAAACGAAAAGGATTTTGTCTTGTGACCGGGGATCGAGACGAAGGCGCGATAGGGCACGCCCGCCTTCGCCGCCTTTTTTTCCACCACCCACATCTGCGGCACGATTTCATAAATCGACGGCAGAGCGCGGCCGGCCCGGGTGTTGCGCTTGTCGGGCGCGTACGAGGAGCAAAGGACCTTGGCATCGGGGGTCAGGTGCAGGTCCCAGTAGATCTCGTCATCAAAATCCCAATTTGAAACACCCTCGATAATCGGATGGCTCTGTTCTGTAAAATAGAGCGGGACGTTTCCTTCGAACCATTTCGAATGGCCGTGTTCCCATGCGCCGCCGATGACCGTCTTCCACCATTGCGGGTCGTCACCGCAAACCGAATCGTGGAGGACGACAATGCCGCCGCCGCGTTTGAGGAACGCCTCGAGGTTTGCGCGATCGGCGGGGGGAATGGCGCCGCCTTCAGCCGAATACATGACCAGGACATCACACGCCTCCAGTTCGGCGGCGTTGGGGAAGGCGATGGCGCCCGAGGTGACGACCCCGCGTTCGGTCAGGAGGCGTGTCCAGTTGGTGAGGAATGTGGGGCCGTCATGTTCGCCGGGCCCGTGAGTCTTGGGGCCGCACCGGAGAAAGACCCGGAGCGGTTCGGGGACGGCAGCGGACCACGCTTGGAGGG
>JBEEGQ010000445.1:0-5298 GCA_041166945.1 Verrucomicrobiota bacterium | reverse complement strand
TGGATGCCGATAAACTCAGAGCCCTGCAGCTGGATCCCAATTCGCGCGAACGTCCGCGGAGCGCCGTTTGGATTATTTTCGTCTGCGTCGGCCTGGCGATCGCGCTGGCATGCTGGTTTGCGTTTGGCCGCGGCACTGGGGATTCGCGTACAAATGGCGGCGCTCCACCCGCCGGGGCCGCGAATTCGGAAGCGAAGCCGGGCTCGACCAATTGGAGCGCGGCGACGGGTGCGGATGCAAAGCGCGATGGCGTTGTGCTGACTGTCAGCGGATACATCATCAATCGCGAACGGATCGAGCTAAGCCCGCGCTTCATGGGCCAGGTAAAATGGATCGGCGTTCGCAAAGGCGACGTCGTGACCAACGGCCAGGTGCTCGTGCTTCTCGATGACGCCGAGCAGCAGTCGCGCTTGAAAGAGGTCGAAGGCCGCGTCGGCAATGCCCGCGTCGCCGTAGACAAAGCCCTCCTGGATTATGAGCGCATGCGAAAGCTCATCGCGTCGAAAATTGAAACCCCGCAAAACGAGGATGATTACCGGTTTCGCGTCGATTCCGCCCGCGCGATGCTTCGGGAAGCCGAGGGGGCGCTGGACCTTGCCAGGACATACGTTGACTGGACGGTCATTCGCTCGAGCATCGATGGTGTGGTGCTGGAAAAACTGGTCGACGCCGGAGAACTGGTGACTCCGCAGAGCTTCGGGGGCCAGCGCGGACCCAGCACCGCGCTGGTCGCCATCGCGGATCCAAAGGATCTCCAGGTCGAGATCGATCTGAACGAGGCGGACCTTGCCAAGGTCTCGCGCCGTCAAAAATGTCGCGTGAGTCCCGAGGCCTATCCGGATCGTTCCTACCAGGGAACCGTCGCCGAGATCGCCCCCGAAGCGAACCGGCAAAAGGGCACCCTGCAGGTGAAAGTGCAGATTTTGAATCCCGACCAGTTTCTCACCCCGGAGCTCAGCGCCAAGGTCGATTTTTTGAGCACGGCTCCGGTTGCCGCCAAATAGGCGGTCGGCACAACGCCGCGAATTCGATTGTAGGTGAACCGAGGTCGTCATGCGCCCCCTCCGGGGCGCGGCAATGTGTCGGTTCGCGATCCGGTGGGTGCGTCCGCTCGCGCGGTCTTCCCACCGGCTACCTTCATTTGTCCCTTCGGGACTTTGGCCCGGCCGCAGTTGGCCTCGGCAATCCTTGCCACCCCAAATGCTCCATCTCGGAATTCTTTTCCCACTCCATCGCGAGTCAGTCGTAAATGGTGTTATCGGAGCATTCACAGGTTCGGCATCGTGCCTGCTTCGTTGAACTCCGCAATGGGCCCAGCCCATTGTCATTATGACATCCAAAGATTTGGTCTACGTGGGATTGATTGTTCTCACCGCTCTGATTTTCTACTGCCACGGTTTCTTTTCGGGTGTGAATCGCAGCCGCCGCATTTACGAGGCGCTGTTGGGCGGTCCCGACAGCGAGGCACCGCGCGAGCAGGCGTCGGGACCGATGTCCCGCCTGTCTGGTTCGCCGCCCGGCTTGTCCTCGCGGCGCGGGTCCGAGATTCGCGGAGATTTTGGAAACAATTAGGCGGGGCGGGCGGGGCATTGCAGTGGGCCTACGGCAAACCTGTTCGCCTCTGACGCCCGGCTCGCTCGCGTGAGCACAGGAGGGATCGAATATCGCGCGCCGTCGAAAGCGCAACGACACGGGCGCAACGAATGCTTGCCCGCCCACCGCAAGGCCGCACAATGGCGGTGTGACCACTCAGGCAATTCTTTTGCAGCTCGAGGCGTTGGGCACGGAGCAAAATCGGAAGACCTACCGGCGCCACGGCGCGGGCGAAAATCTTTTTGGAGTCAGCTTCGCCGACCTGGGGAAACTTCGAATAAAAATCAAAACCAATCATCCCGTCGCGCTCGAACTCTGGGCCACGGGCAACGCGGACGCGCGGAACCTCGCCACCCTCATCGCCGATCCAGTGGCGCTCACGGGAAAAATCGCCGATGCGTGGGCCCGCGACGTGAGCCGGTTCCACTGTTACGTCTTCGCAAAACTCATCGGTCAATCGCCGCTGGTCCGCGTGAAGTGCGCGAAATGGCGTGATTCAACTTCCGAATTGATCGCATGCGTGGGGTGGAGGCTGGTCGGCGAACTGGCGCAGCTCGACCCCGAGTTGGATGATGCCTATTTCGAGCCGTTGATGCGCGAGATCGAACGGGACATTCACAGCCGGCCAAACTGGGTGCGCCATGCGATGAATTCTGCGCTGTGCGCCATGGGCATCCGCAACGCGGCCTTGCGCAAAAAAGCCATTTCGAGCGCGAAGAAAATCGGAGAGGTGAGCGTGGACATGGGTGACACCAGTTGCGAGGTGCCCGACGCGGCCGGTTACATCCGGAAAGCGGCAGCCCGCAAAAAAAAGGGCGCCCGCAAGGGTTAAACCGCGGATGACTGAACCCATGCAGGTGGTGGATATGACGACAGCGGCCGCGCTCGGTGATTCGCTGGTGGTCGTGGTTGTATTTGCCGTGATTTTTGGCGCATCCTGCGGCGCCATCGTGGGATTGATCATCGCCCGGCTGCTCCGGTTTTGCGCCTATCTGGCTGGAAAAAACTTTGAGGGAAACTTCATGGTTTTGCTGGGGGCGATCACCGGGGGGGCGCTCCTGGTCTGGCTCGCGGTCACTCGCACCCATTTTTAGCCAGCTTCGGTCAAAGCTTGCGGATCCGGATGTTCTTCACGGCCGCAGCCGTGGACCACGCGGCAACACCCAGCGGCAGCGAAGCCTCCACTTCGGGTCGAATGGAAATCCGTCGTTCCTTTGTTTCCACGTCCACCAGTTGCTCGTCATCGATCCAGCACTGAATCCGATCGGTGGTGACCCGCACCCGGATCGCGAACCAGCGGCCATTGTCGAAGTTCATGTATTTGGTCGTGTCGTTGTTGGCGGCGTCCTGGCCATCCAGGCTGGATAGTCCCACGACTCCGCCGCCCCAGCCGCCCACAATGAAACTGCAGGGATCGGCTTTGACCGGAAAGGTCAGGCCGCAAAAAAAATCGCTCCCTTCCACCCGCATCGCGTCGAGGGCGATTTCATAATCGACCCGGGGAAGATTCGCGGCGTTGGTCCAGTGGATCCCGGTCATCACGCCGCTCTCCAGCAGGATTTTTCCATCCGTCACCTTGACCTCGCCCCGCCCGGCAAAATCCGTCACACCCCAGCCCGCCAGCGTTTTTCCATCGAATAACGTGCGCCACACCACACCCGTCGCATTCGACGGGGCTGGTCGCGGCGGGGAGGAAACGATGGCGACGGGCGGTGGGGGATTTGGAACGGCTGGACCCCGGTCGCCTGCCCGCGGCGTCGAGCACCCCGCCAGGACCATCGCAAGCACGACAATGCGAACCGCGCCGGGCGCGACATGATCGAGGTTCGATCCGGCAAAAACCTTGAATTTGCACATGTCATCCGGAGCATGAGCCGGACGCGCCGGCCCGCAAGGCGAAAACCACCTCTCGATCCAGAGGATCCGGCTGATTCATTGCAGGAGTGGCGCCTTCTTCGCTTCCTTCGTTTGCTTCTGTAGAATTCCGCGTCGGGCACCGCCCGTGTGGAAACATCAACAGAGGAAACAAAGATCACGAAGCCTCGAAGGCGAAGCCGTCCTGGAAACCGCTCTGTTTGCAGGACTCAAAATTCAGTCATGCACCCGCCGTTGTTGCGGCGCCGCATCGCCGCTTGATTTCCCGACGTGCTGGACTAGGCTGCCCGCCCTGATTCTATGCAATTGAGCAATGACGAAATCCGACGCTACTCCCGCCACCTGATTCTTCCCGAGGTCGGGATGGCGGGACAAAAGAAGATTTGTTCGACCAGCGTCCTGTGCATCGGCGCCGGCGGGCTCGGTTCGCCCATCGCCATGTATCTGGCAGCGGCCGGGATCGGCAAACTCGGCCTCGTCGATTTTGACACGGTCGATTTTTCAAATCTTCAGCGGCAGATCATCCATGGCACCCCGGATGTCGGACGGCTGAAGGGCGAATCGGCCCGGGACACGATCCGTCGCATCAATCCCAACGTGGATGTCGTGCTGCACGGGGTGCGGTTGACCAGCGAGAACGCGATGGAGATCCTCGGGCAATACGACATCATCGTCGATGGGACCGACAATTTTCCGACGCGTTACCTGACGAATGACGCCTGTGTTTTGCTGAAGAAGCCCAATATCTACGGTTCGATTTTTCGGTTCGAAGGACAGGCGAGCGTTTTTGCGCCGAGCCTGGGCGGGCCATGTTATCGATGTCTTTATCCCGAACCTCCGCCGCCCGGCATGGTGCCCAGCTGCGCTGAAGGCGGTGTTCTCGGCGTGCTTCCGGGGATCATCGGCTGCATTCAGGCGACGGAGATTTTGAAAATGGCGCTGGGAAAAGGCAGTTCGCTGGTCGGGCGCCTACTGCTGTTCAACGCCCTCGACATGAAATTCCGCGAGGTGAAGTTGAGACGCGACCCCCAATGCCCGCTGTGCGGCGATCATCCGTCGATTACCCGGCTGATCGATTACGAAGAATTCTGCGGGATCCCAGCCGAGCCCGCCATTCCCGCGTCCAATCCAGACGAGGTCAGTGTTCACGAAATGAAAAAGGCGCTCGAGGATCCCAAATCAGTTGTGAAGGTGATCGATGTGCGCGAGCCGGATGAATATCAGATCGCCCATATCCAGGGTGTGCCGCTTTTTCCATTGAGCACACTCCCTCAAAAGTTCACCGAGCTGGATGCCAACCAGACGCTTTACATCCATTGCAAAAGCGGCGTGCGCTCCCTCAAGGCATTGTCGTTCCTGCGCGAGCAGGGATTCAAATACGTCAAGAGCGTGAAAGGCGGCATTGGCGCCTGGTCGGACGAAATCGATCCACACGTGCCGAAATATTGATGCCCCGTCCGCCACGGTGGATCTCCGCGATGCTCATGGCTTTGGAGACGAGGAGGGGCTGGCGCTCAATTGTCGAACACCAGCCAC
The DNA here is from genome assembly GCA_041166945.1 of Verrucomicrobiota bacterium. GTDB lineage: Bacteria > Verrucomicrobiota > Verrucomicrobiia > Limisphaerales > JADJPG01 > DASTLJ01. The sequence goes on along the minus strand of JBEEGQ010000445.1, from coordinate 294 downwards.
CACATAAATTACAATCGACGCCACTGCGCAAAGTGCGGCGCCCAGGCTCAGGAGGACGAGTCCCTCCCGCCGCCATTTCAAGAGCGCCCAGAGAATGCAGGCCATCAACAGGACCGTCGCCACCTTGCCGATCAGCGCCGGGCGAACCGCAACATGGTCGCAAGTGTGTTTGATCACCAGCATGCCAATCAAAATAATGGCATCCCGACTCACCACCGTCACGCCGAGCCACAAAGGCAGCCGGGGAAGATGCGGCGCGTTGTTGAGACTCAATAAAACAATTCCGGCCACGAG
>JBEEGQ010000444.1:0-14714 GCA_041166945.1 Verrucomicrobiota bacterium | reverse complement strand
TGAACGTGGGGAACGCGACGCTCACCGGGCCCATTGTTCTTTCGACCACCAATTTCGTGATCGGCACCAACGTTCTTGCGGTCGAGGTGCATCAGGTATTTCCGCCGCCGGCGAGCAAGGATGTTGTGTTCGGCGCCGAACTGGTCGCCAGCGGCGTCCTTGCGCCCGCGCTTCCCGCACACGAATCACTCGAAGCCTGGGTCGAACTTTTCAACCGCGGCTCCAACGCCGTCGATCTCACCGGGTGGCGTCTCGATAATGACATCAGTTTTAATTTCACCAATGGTCCCATGCTGGCTTCTGGAGGTTACCTCGTCGTGGCCAAGGACGCCGCCTTGCTGAATGGATTGCATCCCGGTCTCAATGCCCTCGGCAATTTCAGCGGGAAACTTTCGAAGTCCGGCGCGCGCATCACCCTGCGTGACGCAGCCGATAATCCTGCCAACTCCGTTCGTTATTTCGATGGCCGGCCATGGCCGCCGTTCGCAGACGGGCAGGGGTCCAGCCTCGAACTGCGGGATCCGTGGGCCGACAATTCCAAGCCTGAAGCGTGGGCCGACAGCAACGAGGGCCGAAATGCCACATGGACGACGAATGTCTACCGCGGCACCGCCGCCGTCGAACCCGCTTCCAGCCCCAGCACCTGGAAGGAATTCATCTTCGGCCTCCTGGGTGAAGGTGAAATCCTGATCGACGATCTCAGCGTCGTGGAAAATCCCCTGACCACGCGGCGACAGATGCTTCAGAACGGCACATTCGAGAATGGCCTTGCCTCGTGGCGCTTCATCGGAAATCACCGGCGCGCGGAGGTGATTGTGGAGCCGGGCAATCCCGCCAATCACGTGCTGCATCTCACCACCGACGGCGATCTCGAACACATGCATAACCACGCAGAAACGACGCTGACCAACGGCCTCGCTATCAGCAACGGTCTGGATTATGAGATTTCCTTTCGCGCAAAATGGCTGGCGGGTTGCAACAAGTTGAACACGCATCTCTATTTCAACCGCCTGGCGCGCACCACTCAACTGTCGATCCCTGTTTTTAATGGAACACCCGGCGCGCGCAATTCGCGCTACGCGACCAACATCGGGCCCACCTTTACCGCGCTCGCGCACACGCCTGTCGTGCCCTCCTCCTCCGAAGCCGTCACCGTGTCGGTCACCGCTTCCGATTCCGACGGAGTGACATCCGCGACGCTCTTCTATTCAGTGAATGGCGGTGCGTGGCAGGCCAGCTCGTTGCCGCTCGTGCCATCCGCCACCGTGCAGCTTCAGGGACTTCTCCCCGCGCAGCCCGCCTCGACTGTGGTGCAGTTTTACTTCGAAGCAACCGATGGACTGGGGGCGAAATCGACCTACCCGGCGGGCGGCACGAATTCCCGCGCCCTCTATGCCGTGGGCGGCCAGGCGCTCAATGCGCGCCTCAAAAAACTCCGTTTCATCATGACGCCGGCGGATGTCGCCTTCATGCACGCTGCGACGAACGTGATGAGCAATGAGCGGTATGGATGCACAGTCATCGCTGATGAAAGCCGCATTTTCTATGGCGCCACGGTTCACTTGCAGGGCAGTGAACGAGGCCGGGACAACAGCACTCGCGTCGGATTCAGCGTTGGCCTGCCGGCCGACCAACTGTATCGGGGCGTCCATGCGGGATTCACTGTTGACCGATCGGGCGGTTATTCCGCAAAGGGGGGCGATCATGACGAGATCCTGCTCAAACACGCGGTCAACAAGGCGGGCGGGCTTCCGGGCATGTATGACGACTTGACGCAGGTGTTTGCGCCGCGAAATTCCGAGGACGGCACCGGCCTGCTGATCCTGGCCAAATACGGCCCGGTGTTTCTGGATTCCCAATACAAAAACGGCGGCAACGGGGAATTGCACAAGCTCGAGCTGATCTATTACCCCACCACGACCGCCAACGGCGATTTGCAGGGACCCAAACTCCCGCAGCCGGACACCGTCGTGGGCACCGATATCAAGGGCCTCGGCGCCGATCCGGAGAGTTATCGATGGACCTTTCTGAAGGAGAACCATGTCGCCCGGGACGATTATGCGCCGATGGTGGCGCTGGCTGCCGCATTCGATTTCACGGGACCGGTGCTCGATGCGCAAATGCGCCAGTTGATGGACGTCGACGAATGGATGCGCGCCGTGGCATTCATCAATCTCATCGGGGGCGGCGACATTTACAGCATGGGCAACTCCCACAACCTGATTATTTATTTCCGCCCCGAGGACAACAAGGCGATGGCGTTTCTTTGGGACATGGATTTTTCGTTTGTGAACGCCACCACGCAGGCCTTTCCGGGGAACGGTTCGGCGAACACCACGAAGTTGATCACCACCATTCCGGCCAATTATCGCAGCTTTCTCTGTCACCTTTACGAGCTGAGCGGGGTTACGGGGAATTCCACCTACATGAACCAATGGGCATCGCGTTACGCCGGCATGGTCGGTGAAAACTGGACACCCGCAGTCGATTTTCTCGTGCAGCGCGCCGCCTATGTTCGAGGCCAGCTCCCGCTCTCGACGCCCTTTGCCATTTCCAACAACGGCGGCAACAATTTTGCCATCAGCAATTCCCAGGTCACTCTCACCGGCACCGCTCCCCTCACGGTGAAACAAATTCTCATCAATGGCGTGGCCTATCCCATCACCTGGACCAGCACCACCGCCTGGTCCGTGCTGGTGCCGCTCACCGGCTTGACGAATTTTCTCGCCGTCCAGGGCGCGGACAAAAACGGCAGTCTCCTGACAAACATTTCCGATACCATCACCATCACGAACAGCGGCCTGTTCGCGCCGGTGCCGGTGGTCATCAACGAATGGATGGCATCCAACAACGGTCCCGGCGGATTTCCCGATCCGCTCGATGGCGGCTTCGCGGATTGGTTCGAGCTTTACAATCCCAACTACGTCCCGGTCGATCTTTCCGGCTTTTATCTCACCGACATTCTCAGCCAGCCTAACAAGTGGCAGATCCCCAGCAACAGCATCATCGGCGCACGCGGATTTCTACTCGTCTGGGCCGACAACCAGGCATATCAAAACGGCCTGGCCGGCAACACGGATCTGCACGCGGGGTTTCAGCTCAATGGCAGCGGCGAAGCGCTCGGGCTTTACTCCACGAATTTAACCCCCCAGCACACCCTCAGGTTCCTCGAACAAACCGAGAATGTCAGCCAGGGACTCTTTCCCGACGGCAACACGAACGGGTTTCATTTCATGACGAACTGGACTCCCCGCGCGGCCAACCTGCTGGGCGGCCCTTCCGCGCCCGCCATCGAGGCGCTGCAACTCCTTCCCGACGGAGTTTTGACATTCAATGTCCCCACCCTCCTGAACCGCGCGTACCTCGTCGAATGCAAGGACGACTTGAACGCGCTGGATTGGACTCCCCTTTCCACCAACCGCGCCGCCAGCGCGAGCATCCACATCAGCGACACCACCACCAACCGGTTCCAGCGGTTTTATCGGGTGACCCTGCTGCCGTAATCGGGGGTCCCGCACTCAGCGTATCCGCCCGCGGTGCGTTGCGGAGAAATCACGGGGGCGTCCGCGCTGCTTCGAGGATGCGCTCCATGATGACGTCAGCCAGCCGGGGTTCGGTTCCGATGCTGGCGGCGTACCAGACATATTTGCCGTGTTTCTCGGTGGGATTTCTCCACGTCGGCTGCCCGAGGGCGTGCCGTTCCTTCACCACCGCTTCGGCTTCACCCAGCATCACCGGTATGTCCTCATGCGAATGCAATCCGTCGCTGATGAAAAAGGGGACCACGACAATGTTCCGCGTCCGCGCCATGCCATAACAATCCGCGATGCGCGGCGATTCCTCCATGAAGAGCGCTTCCACCGCCGCGTATTCGTTGCGCGCGCGAATGAGTTCCACCTGGCGCTCGATGGCTTTGCGTGAGTTTTCGTTTGCGCCGGTTCCATGGCCCGCGATGAACAAGGTGGTCTCTGCCGCCGGCGCCACGCGTGGAAAGGGATGTTGCTCGATCACTTCGCGCGCCCGTGCCAGGAGCACTTCGGTCATGGCCGGATGGGTGCCGACCGGACCGCAATAATGGATTACCTGCGTTCCCCGCTGTTGCCGGCGGGAAAAATGTTTTTCGTCGCGTCCGCATAATCCGAGTTCCCGTGGAATCACCTCCTCGGTGAAATAGCCCTCGCTGATGAACAGGGGAACGACGAAGACGCGGGGCGCGAATACCTCGCGCAGGACGGCGCAAATGGCCGGTTCCAGTTTCCAAAAACATTCCACGACCTGCGCAAAAATGCCGCGACGGCGCAATTCATCGGCGTGCTGGTAGGTCGGTGCGCTCGATTCCGCATTGAGTGTCGAGCCGTGACCGACCAGCACGAGCGCGGAGTCGGAGAGGTCGATTTCTGACATGGCCAATCGTTAGCCTTCGAGCGTTCGTCCCGCAATCCCTTCTCCTCACGCCGTCTGCTGCGGGATGCCTACTTCTCCTTGAGCTCCACATCTCCCTTCCAGCCGTCCGATGGCGGGGTGTGCCGCAACTCTTCAATTCGTTGAAGATAAAACTTCGACGGACCATCGTCGGGGCGCAAGTCGATCACGCGGCGAAAGGCGGCCTCCGCATCTGCAAAGTTTTTCGCGCGAAATAATTCGAGGGCGACAGCGAACGCTTCGCGCCATGTCCGGCTCTCCTCCGCATTTTCGATCCGGTCGACGAGTTCATGGACCTCGACCAGCCGCTCGAATCCTTTCAGCCGGAAAAATCCGCAGAAGCGCGTGACGATCTGGCCCCGGGCGCCCAACAGCGTTTCACCGGTCGCGAGCATCCGGGTGCCCAGATATTTGTTGAGCCCCTCCATGCGCGCGGCCAGGTTGATGTTTTCGCCGAGGGCTGTGTAATCGACGCGTTGCGTGCTTCCAAAATTGCCGACATTGGCTTCGCCGGTGTGGAGCCCAATGCGCGTGACGAGCAGCCTTCCGTTCATGTATTGCGGCGGCTGATCGCGGAAGCTTAATGCGGCGCGACACGCCAGCAGCGCGTGCTCGGCCTGCGCCTCGGGCGCGTTCCAGAAGGCGAAAATGGCGTCGCCGATGTACTTCACGACGGTGCCGTCATTCGAATGAACGCAATGGGTCACGGCCTGCTGAAAGTAACGGTTCATTTGAATGGCGAGGTCATTCGAATCCATTCGCTCGCTGATGCTGGTGAAATCTGCGATGTCCGTGAAAACGATTGTCAGGGTCTGTTTCTCCGCGGAATCCGGCTTGAGAAAGCGGCGCGCCTTCTCGGGGTCCGCAGCGAGGCGCTTGACCAGCTTGGGCGACACATACAAAGAGAGCGTCTGTTCGAAGAGCTTTTTTTGAACGTAAAGCTGGATTGAATTAAAGATGATCGCGTAGTTCATCGCGACAAAGATCTGCACAACCACGATGAGCCACGGGAACCAGAAATGCCATTGGTTGAAGGAAAGCCAGGCAAGCCCCATCACTGCCAGGATGGCGGCGAGCGCCGCCAGCGCTGTTCGTAAGGGTCGAAGTTGCGTAAATCCGTAGCCACACCCCAGGCCAACCAGCAGTGCGCCGAGCAACTCCGCAAGCCCTGAAGAACGCGTCAGCCAGTCGCCCCGCAGCAGGTTCAGAAACTGCGTCGCGTGGACCTCGGCGCCCGGCATGAACGACATGACGTCTGCCGCGGGTCCATCGCCCCCTTTGGTCACAGCCGTCCATGGATTTCGGAATTCGTCCTTTCGTTGCCCACTGAATTGCGTGAAGACGTACGCGCCCACGAAAACGACTTTGTTGCTAAACACCAGGGGATCGAGGGCGGGGTCGATGGCTTGATGGATCGCGATGGCGCGGAGGAATACAGGCGGCCCGTAATAGTTGATCCAACGCTCGGTGGCGCGCGCTTCATGATTCTGGGCGATGGGAACTCCCACCAGTTTTGCGGCAGCCCAACTTTCACTGAGCAAGGGGGGTTCGGAGATCATGGATCCGTGATAATGCTTCCGCACCTCGAAGTCCGCGTCCGGCTTGAATTGTGTCACCCCGATCCCGGCGGCAGCGGTCACAAAAGGCGCGTATGGTTTTACGTATTTCATTCCCCCCGCGCCGCCAAAAGCCGCCGGCACGTAATCCCCCGCGAGGATCACCCGCCCGTTGGCCTGAAGAGCGCGCGCGAAGTGTGCGTCGGCTGCGCCATCAGCGGATGGTCCGCTAAATACGATGTCGAACACCGCCGCACGCGCGCCGCCCGCGGTGAGACGTTCGACCAGGGTCGCGTGAATGTTGCGATCCCACGGACCAGTGTAGGGCGCCCGTTCAGGGCCGAACGCCAGATGCGCTTCGTCATTCAGGTAAATCATCATCACTTCATCCGGCACCTGGCTGGGTCGCGCAATGAAGGGAAGATCGTAACTGAGGTGAAGGAGGAATTTGCAGACGGGCAGGTTGATGTTGACCAGCACGAACCCGAGCGCCGCAGTAATGAAGGCGCCGATCAAGCCCCCCGTTCGTTGCGGGTTCAGTTTCCAGCGCGCGGGCACGGAATCAGTCTGCCGTCCCGCGATGTTCGTGGCGAGAGCGGAACCTTGAAACCCTCGAGAAACGCCTCCTCTCCCCTCCCTCTCCTCCATTTCAGAAATGGAGGAGCGGGTGCCCGAAGGGCGGGAGAGGAGGAGCCTTCTCCCTGCCTAGCAACCGCGTCTGAACAGAAGTGCCTCCTCTCCACTCCCTCTCCTCCATTTCCGAAATGGAGGAGAGGGTGCCCGAAGGGCGAGGTGGCGCTCGTTTTTATTGGACTGGCCGACTCGCCTGACCGGGCGGCGGATCGGGAGATCCTCCCGCGCGCGAAATCCGTTCCTTTTCGCCCGCGACGGTGGACACCAGCCCATGCCGCGGACAGAGCAATGTGTCATCGGGCAGCGTCAGGACCGTTTCCCGCACTCGACGCGCCATCTCCTCCGCCGAAACCGATGCGTCAGCCGCGCCGCCAGAAGGGAGCGCATCACCGATGAATGCCGCATGAGGCGCATCGTCGGGCCAGTTGCCGACGAGATAAATGACGTCCGCAGATGCGAGACTGCCCAGGTTCCGGTGGGTGATTCGAAGGCTGCCGAGTGAGACGCATTCATTGGGACGGTTGCGATGCTCGGGCGGCGCCGATGCGCTGTTGGTATGCAGGCGAAGGCCAGGAACGGAATTCCGCAACGCCGTCACCGCGCCGATGCGCTCTTCGAGAGGGCTCTGGGTGAGAAAGAGGTGCTTCAGTGAAAGTTGATGGTCCGCGACGAATTGCCGGACGACCGCAATATCCCAGCCGGCGTCGAACAACGCTGCTTCGCGGGTGGCTTCATCCCAGACGAGATAGGCATGAAAGGAATCGCCTTCGCGGGCAGAGGTGAGCATTCGCAGTTCCCGCCAGGACGTGAGGTCGGGTTGAAGGTGACTTCCTTGAAGCATCAGGTGGCAGGAAGCTTAAATGCGACAGGCCCCAAGCTCAAAGCTCAAAGCTCAACTTTTGGGGTAAACCGCTCTCTTCCCATCCCTGGCAACATCCGTTATACAAAGACCGTCCCGACGGTGTCTATCGGGTGCAGGTGATTGATGTCGGACTGGTGCCAAAGCCTTTACGAATCGCACGCGACGCAGGTAATTCTGTATGGCCGCGCGCTGGGACTGTCGCATAGCGAGGCGGAGGATGTCTTGCAGGAGACATTTGTGGCGTTGCTGGCACGGACCGAGGCGCCGGAACAGCCGCTGCACTATTGCCTGCGCAGTTTTCGGAACCGGGCATTGAACTACAAGCGGGGCTTGTGGCGACGGTTGACTCGCGAAGTCGAGTCGATGCGCTGGTTTGAACCGGGCGAGAATGACGGAGGCGAAAGCCCCCATGAACGCGCCGCGATGCGGTGCCTGGCAAAATTGCCGATCGAACAACGCGAAGTCATCGTGTTGAAAATCTGGCATGAACATACTTTTGACCAAATTGGCGAATTGCTCGATCTGTCGCCAAACACCGCGGCGGGCCGTTACCGCTACGGGATGCAAAAATTGCGAGCCTGTTTGACTGGAGAAAATTATGAACGACTGGAACGATCTGGAGACGCAGCTCCGCTCCTGGACGCCGCGCGGCCCTTCACCGAAAGTTAAAGCCCGCCTTTTCGGAGGCGAAATGGTGGCCGATACCCGGGCTTGGACCGGTCATCCGACCTGGCATTGGCTGGCCCCTTCCATGGCGATGTTTGTCCTTGGGCTCTTCGTCGCGGGCCGCAACCCGGGCGGCATCGGCTCGTCGCCAGGCGTGATGGCGGAATACTCGATGAGCGAGCCTGAGCGCGCTTCCTTTTACGTCAACAACTCCGTCCAGGTGACCAGTTTTGATTGGACAAACCGCGGCCATTCTCTGACAACACCGCCTCCTATGGCCCCGACGAACAGTTTGTATCAGTGAAACACGAGGAAATTCGCGCCGGCGCGGCTGTCCTGCGCGTCGGGTGCCTTGCGAAGCCTCATCCCAGCGGCCTTCCATCCGATTTCAAAGCCTGAACTTTCATGAGCAATAACAATCCGAAAAATACGCCTGCGAAGAATGCCCCCGCCGCGGGCCCCGCCAAACCGGGCGTCACAACCGCTGGCAGAAACCCCGGGCCCGCCACCCCGATCGCCGCGCAACCCAAATCCAACGGCCCCGACAAGCCCTCCGGCCCGATCATCGTTGCGCCGTTGTTCCGGCGCATCGACTGGCTTTCATTCGCCGTCACCGCACTGTTCACGTTCATCGGATATTGGTGGACACTCGCGCCGGATCTCACCCTCGAAGACTGCGGCGAGTTGGCCACCGCGTCGAAATATGCCGGGATTCCGCATCCGCCGGGCTATCCCGTGTGGACGCTTTATTCGTGGCTCTTCACGTTGCTCCCGATCTCCAACATCGCTTATCGAGTGGCCCTCTCCTCGGCCGTCGCCGGCGCGCTGTCGTGCGGGCTGGTGGCGCTGATGGTTTCCCGGGGCGGCAGCATGATCATGGAGGGCATCAGCGATCTGAAGAATATCGACAAACGATGGGAGAACGCGCTCTGCCTGGTGTCCGGGTTCGTGGCGGGCCTGTTGATCGCCTTCAATGGATTCATGTGGAGCCAGGCGATCATCGTCGAGGTTTACACGCTGAGCACCCTCTCGATGACCGGCGTCATGGCGTGCGTCATGCGATGGATCTACGCGCCGCAACAGCGCCGGTATCTTTACCTGGCGTTTTTCTGGTTCGGCATCTGTTTCAATAACCACCAATCGCTCCTCGTTCTTTCTGTCGGGCTGGAGGTCGCCATTTTGGTGGTGCAACCCAAGTTCGCCCGCAATTTCCTGTTCTGGAATGTCATGATCTACCTGTTCGGTATAGGGCTTCAGACCTTGAAGATCTTCGGAATGCTCGAGGGCAACGTCGGTCTGCAAATCGTTTATCATGCGGTCGGGCTGAGTTCACTCATCGCCTGGCTCTTCCTGCTCATCCACACGAAGATCACCGTTCGCGAAATCCTGCGAGACATCGCCCTCGCGCTGAGCGTCGGTTATGTGGCGATATTTTTCGGAACGATCACGAACTTCGTGACCGCCCTGAAGTATCCGGACACTCTCGAATACAGGGCCACCTCCTTCGCGATTTTCAACATCGTCGGGCTCGGTGTTCTCGGCGCTTTCCTCTACTTGATTCGGGAGACGCGGCGATTGGGCACCGAGTGGGCCAGCACGCTGGGCTGCGGGGGCGCCTGGATTTTAGGAGCGGCGTTTTACCTCTATATGCCCCTCGCCGGCATGAGCGATCCACCGCTCATGTGGGGTTATCCCCGGACTGTCGCCGGCTTTTTTCACGCGTTCACCCGGGGCCAATATGAACGCATTCACCCGACCATCGGCCAAAGCATCGTTCCCAACGCCCCGTCAGGCGCCATCTTCGATGACATCGGCCGCTACATTTATCAGATCGGCAACTATATCGCCGGGACCTTCGACGAATTCAACCTGGTCTATGTCCTGATCGGATTGGTCCCTCTCTTTTTCCTGGCGCGCATGCAGAAGCGCGAACGCGCGTGGCTCATCGGCCTTACCGCCATTTATTTCATGCTGAGCCTCTTTCTTCTGAACCTGCTCAACCCGGCCGCGGACCGCCAGAGCCGCGATCTGAACCGCGTGTTTTTCACCGCATCGCACTTCGTCGTGGCCATGGGCACCGGCTACGGCATCATGCTCATAGGGGCCTACATCTCCACACATTATGAAAAGTGCCGACGCCTGCTCCTTCCGGCTTTGGGCGTGTTCATCGGCATCGCCACCATCGGCGTCATCGGGACCTTCACGCGCGGCCCCTCGGGTATTTCGGAATACTTCAAGCATCAGGCCGTGCAACTCAGCGAGCGGGCGCACCAGGCGGCCACACTCGGCGAACGCAGCGGACTGTACAAATTGGAGTCGCTGTTTTTTGGGTTTGGACAATGGTGCTTCGACCTCATCCCGTCCTACTCCGAGTATTCGCTGTTGCGGTTCACCGTGGTGTTCGGGCTCCTACTCGCGGTGGCTTCCTTTTTGATCGTTTACCTCTCGCGAGCCCGTCCGCATCTCGGTCGGTTGCTGGCGGTCTGCTGGCTGCTGCCGCTTTATCCCATCCTTTACCATTGGTCCGACAACGAGCAGCGCGGCCACTATTTCGGATACTGGTTCGGGCACGACATGTTCACGCCGCCTTTCAACGATCCGAAGACGGGCAAGCCGCTCTATCCGGAGATGGATCGCGACACCGTTCTCTACGGCGGAACGGACCCGGGCCGTTTCAACCCGACCTACATGATTTTCTGCGAAAGCTTCATCCCGCCGAGCAAACGCAATCGCCAGGATCCAAACTTTGATCGACGCGATGTCTACCTCATCACCCAGAACGCCCTCGCTGACGGCACCTATCTCAATTACATCCGCGCCCAATACAATCGCAGCGCTCAAATTGATCCGCCGTTCTTCTCAGAGCTTTTCCGAGGTCAAAAGGAGCTGGAGAGCGCCGACAAAACGAACGTCGTGGCGCGCGTCATGCGGCCGCTCGACCATTTCTTCCTGGATAAGGGCGATAAAATCGAGGAGGACCGCCGCGCCGGTTCCTCCGCGTTCAAGACGGAGGATTTCATCGATTTGCCGGGACTCACTGCCAAACTGAAAAGCCAGGCCGACCCGCTCTCCAAGTTTGTCTTTCAAGGTTTATCCAAGGACACCCAGCAATTGATCGCCTCCGGCGGCAAGGAATCCTCCGTGCGCCGCGCTCTGGCTCGGGACCTCACTGCGCTCTTGCGTCGTGAATTGGATGCCTGGAAGAAGTTGGAAACCAAATTCAACGAATACGGGGGCTATACCAACGCCATCGCCAATTCCCCGTCGATTGTTGCGGGATTGTCGAATGACAAGGAGGGCGAGAAAACCAAGGCCCGCGTCAAGGAGGATGTCGAGCGCTATCGCAAGGCGCTCCTGCCGATCGAAAAGGAGATTGCCGACCTTCAGGCTGTGCCGTCCCTTTACGAATCCAACCGGTTCGCAGGTGTTCAGCTCACGCCACGTACGCAGCGTTTCATCAAACAGGATCCCCGCAGCCATACCCGCATCCGGTTGAACAGGATTCTCCTGGAAGAGGCGTATCCACGGGAAATTGCGAAGAGCAAGGGCGGCGTTTATCCCGATCTCGAGATCCTCTCGGCCAGCAACGAGGATTCACAACGTTGTTTCTCGGAATATCTCGCCGATGCCAACCGCCGTCTCCAGCTCAAGCAGCTCAAGCCCGGCGAAGATGTGAAGGTCATCGACAACAAGGTCCAGGTCTCGGGCCAGGTCGCCGTCATGGCCATCAACGGGCTTCTCACCAAGGTGATCTTCGACAAAAATCCGGACCACGAATTTTACGTCGAAGAAAGTTTTCCGCTCGACTGGATGTATCCCCACCTGTCGCCCTATGGCATCATCATGAAGATCAACCGGCAGCCGCTCGCGGAACTGACCGATGACATGATTTATCGGGATCACGAATTCTGGAGCCAGTTCTCCACGCGATCGATCGGCAACTGGATCACCTACGACACGTCGATTGCCCGGATTTGTGAGTTCGCCGAGGAGGCCTATCTCAAACACAGCGGCCCGAAGGATTTCAAGGGCGACAAGGCCTTCCTGCGCGACAACGACGGTCAGAAGGCGTTTTCGAAGCTTCGCAGTTCGATTGCCGGGGTCTACACCTGGCGGATGAGCGAGGCGCAGAAAAAAGGGAACGGCGCCGACTTTCAGCGCATGGTCAAGGAGGCGGATTTTGCGTTCAAACAGGCATACGCCTTTTGCCCGTACAGCCCCGAGGCGATATTTCGATACGTCAATCTTCTCGTTCAGATGGGGCGTGTGGATGATGCGTATCTCCTGGCCACCACGTCGCAGAAGCTGGATCCGTTCAATGGCCAGATCGACAATCTGCTCACGGAGTTGACGCGCATCAAGGCCATGCCGCGCAATGCGGCCGCCCCGGCACCAGTCGTTGTGCCGGAGGAGCAGATCAATTTGCTGGCGGCGCAATTCAAGGCGCAGCCCGGAAATTTCCAGGTCGGATTCCAGCTCGCCGGCGCTTACATCCAGTCCCAACAGGGTCCGAAAGCCACTGAGATTCTGGATCAGATGGCGGCCCACCCGGGCGCCGATGCCAATACGCTGATGCTGGCCGCGGATGGTTACGCGCAGGTGGGGTTGTTGGTGAAGGTGGAACAAACGTTGCAGCGGCTGATCGCCAAGGAACCGGAGAATCCCGAAGGCCGTTTTCAACTGGCGGCCTTTCAGGCGATGCAAAACAAATCCGTGCTGGCGCTGGAATCGTTGTCCAACAGTCTCCGTCTGAGCGCCGCCCGACTCGCCAAGGATCCGGCATCTCAAAACCTTTATGCCGCGGCGTCCGCGGACACACGCCTGGCGTCGCTTCGGACCCTCCCCGAATTCCAAAAGCTCCTGGAGACCTTCAAGCCGAAATAGCCATGATTCACGCCGGGCCGCGGCCCGGAGCGCGGACAGCCTTGTCCGCGTGTTACGGCGGGGGTTGAAGTTCGCGCGGACAGGGCTGTCCGCGCTCCGATTCAAACTTTGGAATCCTCGGCAGTTCGTCTGAGGCGTAGGGCCCACGGTAGCGGGCGCTGCTCCACGTCCAGTCTTCCGGCGCCCGCACAAGTCCCCCCTTCACCGGGTTGTTCTCAATGTAGCGCACCACACGGCGGTAATGCTCCTCGTCGCGAATGTATCGGTCGAAGTAACCCGCTTGCCAGAATGTGCTGCCCACGGTGCCGAGAATCTTGTTGGCCTCGCCGGCGGTGTAGGATTTCCACTGCTTCAAGACGACCCCGAGCGGTTTCCACATTTCAGCGAGCAGATGAACGTGGTTGGGCATGAGCACCCAGGCGAGCAGGCGGTAGCTGCGGTTGTCATGGAACCAGAGGTTGCCCTGCACGAGGCGGGCGATACGGGCATCGCGCAGATGGCAGGCACCCAGGCCGCGGTCGAGGAACCTCTCGATCTGGCGGAATTTTTCGCGGGCGTCCTCCAGTTTGAGCATCGCTGCCCACTCATGGCGCAGTTCGCTCGGGACCGAATCACCGAGCCGGTAGGTAACGAACTGCCATGTTCCCAACGCGTCGAAATGTGGCAGGTAGCCGCGGGAGTACCAGCCTTTGAAACCCCTGGCTTTTTCCTCCTCTGTGGGCTGGTGATGCCACCGGCGCTTTTCCGCGATGATTTGCGGGACGAACTTTTTCATGGCAGTGCGCGAAGGAGCGCGGACAGCCTTGTCCGCGCGAATATTGGGAGGGCCGGTGCGGACAGTGCGCGAAGGAGTGCGGACAGCCTTGTCCGCGCGAATATTGGGAGCACGCGCGCGGACAGGCCGTCCGCGCTCCGGTTCGTGCTCATACCGGGATCTCCCTGAGCATTTTCATGATGTCGTATTCGAGGGTATTTCGAACTGCTGCACGAGCAAACCCAAAAAGGCCGGCGGGTTTTCAAGGAATGGTTCCGAGGCAAGCGGGACTGAGGACATTTCATTCTGTTTTCCAGCAAAAAGGTGGGTATGAGAGATGGGCGGATTTGCTTGCCGCTCAGTTTGAGGAGCGCATAGTATCTGCCCGATGATTCGAGCCGATCCAGTTTTGGACCGTGTCGTGTAAGTCCGGTTTTCCGGGACGCTTCGGACAGTTCGTTGCCAGGTTCTGGAGCATCCGAGTAACAAGATTGGTTAATAGGGTGCCATCGGTCGGCTTTTGTTTCATTCCGAAGTGGCTTAATATAAGCCAAATGCGCGCGTAGCTCAATTGGATAGAGTGCCGGCCTCCGAAGCCGTAGGTTGTGGGTTCAACTCCCGCCGCGCGCACCACTTCTTTATCTGTCGTTGGTAGATTGTTACTCCGTTGCATTCATCGGCGTTGGCCTTTTCTACATCGCCAGTCATTTGCCGCAAGTCTTGAACTGGACGCACTACCTTTTCACTGCGGCAGCTTCCAAACCTGGAGACTCGTGGAAGGAGGGAGTTCAGTGGTATGATGTGTCGCAGGCTTTTATTCCTTTCATCGTGGGAGTCGTTCTGTTCGTCAACGGTCGCAGATGGAGTGTGACGCTTGCACGACGACAGACGGAGAGTTCAGCACCTACCGCGGCAGTAAGTGGGAACAGATGAGTCG
>JBEEGQ010000443.1:0-10879 GCA_041166945.1 Verrucomicrobiota bacterium | reverse complement strand
TGGTCGAGAAGCCGCTGGGCATAGCGGGCGCCGCTGGCTCCTGTGATCGCGACGAGAATTCTCACGAAACGCAACTATGCCGGCGGACCGAAGCGGGGTCGAGCGGGTAATGGAAATCCCGCGGGGGAAGGTATCGGGGCGCCGCGTACGAAAGGCCGGCGTGGACGGTTATTTTTTCTCCACCTCAGGCGTCCACTCGAACGCGATCCTGACGTTGTCATCCGTCTTCATGAGGCCACCCAGAACCGGGACGTCGAAGCTGGGCGGTTGGATGCCATAGTCGCTCATCTTGATTTGAATCGTGCCGTTGACCTTCAACTTGGTTTTGTCGACGCGCTCGATGGTGACCGGCATCGTGTTGGTGCGGGTGACCCCGGACACAGTGAGGGTGCCTGTGGCGTCAAATTCCGCCTTGCCCCCGGCGGGCGCGCCCTTGGGTTTGAGGTCGATCACACGATACTCGATCTTCGGATGCGCCGGCTGATTCATCTCGCTCATCATGCGGGTGTCCATCGCCTTTTTGCCGCTCTTGAGCTGGCGCACCGGAATGCTCACTTCGATCCGGGGCTTCACGGCACCGGCGTTGGATTCGGGAAACGAAGGGTCCGCCTCGATGTAGCCGCCGATGGCGCCGCATTCGACCTTCCATTCATGGGCGGTTGATTTGCCTTCGAGCGTCATCCTGCCGCCGCCCGGTTGGGCGTCGTAACGAACGAGATCCGCGGCGCGCAACGGAGTGGAGGCGACAAAGGCCAGGAGAAAGAATGCGATCGATTTCATTTGATGAATGGACAAGTTGCGAAATTGGACGCATCCCGGCGCCGTCGATTCAACGCGCCGCAGTGGCATCACGCGAGGCTGAACCAATCCTTTTGAAAAACGACGCGTTGATGATTGAGCAACGCCTCGTTGGCCTTGATGGCGACCACGACCGATTCAAATCCCTCATTCGCCGTTGCCGCGGGCATGGTTTTGACAGTGGCCAGCTGTTTCGCCAGTTTCTTTTTGTCATCGGTCCCGAACGTATCCCGGGCATCTTCCACAGCAAAACCGATGTCGTTGACATTGCTGACGAAGGCTTCCATCGCAAAGGACAAAGCTGAAATGGAATAAGGCGGTTCCTCGGCGGTCTCTGCCTGCTGACTCAATTTCGTTGCATTCGCAACGAGCGCAATCCCGGTTTCCTTGTAGAAAACATCCTTGCGCGCGTAAACCTCCCATCCGAGCAACGGTGAATCCACCTCCTTGAACATCCATGCCTTGGTTCCCCGCAACATCACGGCCGCATCGGTGCCGTAAAGCATCTCGTAATCGCCGTCGAAGGAGTTGGCGAGCGTGACGTCAAACAGGCCCTGGACGCCGCCCGGATATTCGAACACGAATTGCGCGGTGTCCGCGACCTCCCGTCCGTCGGTCCAGTGCAGCACGCCGCCGAAGGCCGTTACCGCCAGCGGCATGTCCTTCAACAGCCAGCTCATCATGTCCATCTGGTGGATGCCGATCTCGCCTGCCAGGCCGCAGGATAAACTCTTGTCGAGACGCCAGTTGATCTCCTTTTCGCGTTCGGGATTGGGCGAGGCCTGACGCCAGCTCTGTTTTTTATGCCATTGAGCGCGCGCCATCACAGGATGACCGGTCGCACCGCTCCGGATGAACTGCAGGAGAAAATGTCGTTGCGGATCGGCGCGCATCGAGAGCCCCGGTTGGAATACCTGTCCCACGGCCTCCCGCGCTGCGATGGCCATGACCTTCGCATCCTCGATGGTGGACGCCATGGGCGCCTCACAATAGACATGCTTGCCGGCCTTGAGCGCCGCGAGCGCAATTTCCTTGTGCTGATGGGACGGAGTCGCGATCAGGACAGCCTTGATTTCCTTGTCGGCGAGAATGGTGCGGTAATCGGCGGTGGTTTTGGCGCCGGGAACATTGCCGGCCGAACGGTTCAACAACTTTTCGTAGTGATCACAAATCACGGCGATCTCCGCGTCCGGCAGGAGCTGCAATGCGGTGAGGATATCGCGGCCGCGCGATCCGAGGCCGATGACCCCCAGCTTGACCTTTGCGCCCGAATTGGGTTTCGCCGGGGCCGCCTGCGGGATTTGGGCCCGCAGCTCCACGGCTCCGAGCATCCCGAGAACCGAGGCGACGGATCCGCCGCGGATGAAATCCCGTCGGGTGAGGTCGGTGGCGTTGGGTGGCGACATGGTCATGGGATGGGATTCTTGCCAGCCGCATGCCGGATTGCCACCATTTTTTGGCAGTTGGCACCTGGCGCGGTACGAATCCAATTGAAGGTAGAACTTGCCACGCTGCGACAAGCGGCGCCGCGTCCCAGCGGCGCAACGAACTGGTGCATCGCTCCTGCACGTCGAACTCTTCGCCCCGAACCGCGCAGCGCGCGATTGTGAAGAGGTCACTGACGCTTGTTCCGGCAGGCGCCGGTGCGTTTCATCTGTTCGCAGGCGCCATTGATCTGGAGGCGCTGGGTTTTGACGCTGAATCCGAGCCGCTGGCTGATCTCATTCTCGAGCTTCGAGATCTTGTCGTCCTCGAATTCCACGATGCGTTCGCAATCGTTGCAAATAATATGACTGTGGTTGGGGTGCTCGGCGTAATTGGGATCGTAGTAGGTGTGGTCCTTCCCGAAATCCATCTCGCGCACGAGGCCGCTCTCGGTCAACAACGGCAGCGTCCGGTAAACCGTGGCGCGCGAAACCGAACTGTCGCGTCGACGCGCCCATTTCAACAATTGTTCGGCCGTGAAATGTTCCTCGGTGTCAAACACGATGTTGATGATCGCCTGCCGCTGGCTTGTCATCCGAAGCGCCTTGCCTTCCAGGAACATCATGAACTTTGCCTTGGCGGCCTGTTTGCCGGGCGATGACATGACTGCATTCTATTTTTCAAACGGCCAAACTTCAAGCCGCAAACCATGCCGCGCCTTTGCGGCACCCCCTCTTTCGCCACCTAGCGCCGGGTCGCACCATGCCTGTTTTACCGCCGGCGCGGGACCCTTCTCAGCTGCCGGATACGACAGTACTGACGTAAAAAAATCTGGCGGTGCTGGCGCGTCACGGAGGCATGTTTCGACATGTCGCGGTCGAGCCGCTCGAGGTCCAGCGCCGCCCGGGGGCGGGCCGAGAATTCCAAGGCGTCCAAGTCGATCAAAAAAAGCCGCTGCTGATCATCGAATACCAGGTTGCGCTCATTCAGGTCGCCATGGGTGAATCCTTCGTTGTGCAATCGGGCCACCAGCCCCGCCGCATCGCGGATGGATTCCGACGCCGGCCGGCCGCCCTCGCGCAGGAATTTTTGAAGCGTTGTCGCCCCGGGAATTTCCTCCATCAGTTGATAGCTGCGGACCAGAAAACCAGCGACACGCCGGTCGGCCACGGCGATGACGCGCGCGGTGGGAATGCCGGCGAGCTCGAGATGGTAGGACTTGCGAAAGGCGCGATAGGATCTGGAGGCGCGCAGGAGATCCTTTGCGAGATTGAGAACCTTGCGCAGATTGAAACGCTTCAGCACGAGGCCATCGGCGATCCCCACCGTCGAAGTGCTGCCGGGTTTGACGATGCGCGCCCGCGCGCGAAGGAATGCCTCGGGATCCTCGAGCACCCGCTGCGCCGCCGGACTGAGAAGCGGCAGGCGCACCTGCCAGTCGAGCCCGCCATGCGGTTGCGGAGCGAATTCGCGATTGTGACGGAGACATCGGCGGGAGCGCTCGTGAAACAGGCGGCGCCGCAATTCGGTTCGGCGCGCGGATGCCCGGCCAGTGAGGGGAAGCGAAAACGAAATGCCGAGGAAAGCCAGGTTGTCCTCGCGCTCCTCGATGGTGATGCGCTCCAGAATACGGGTCTTGTCGAGATCCAGCAGGCGGAACTCGGGCGGCTCGCCACGCGCCAAGATATTTTCCGAATGCAAATCGGCATGCAACACGCCTCGCTCATGAAGCCGCGAGACGAACTGCATCACCGCATCGGGCGAAAGCCCCCGCATGGCGTGGAGCGGTTCGCCATCGAAACCTTCCGTGATAAGGATGCTTTCCCGCAAGCCCCGCAGGTCCCAGCGTTCACCATGCGCGACATGGCGCACCACCGGCACATCGAGATCCTCCAGGCGCCGGGCGGTGTTCCATTCGATCCGCGCCGGGGAGGCTTTAAAAAAAAATTTGAGAGACCGGAGGGCAAAGGCGTCGTGACGGTAGCGTTTGACGAAAAAAACGCGGCCGTGCGTTTCATGACGGGAGACCCGTTTTGCCGGCGCTTCCTTGATCAAACGGCCGGGTTCGGCCAGGAGTGAATCCAGCCATGGCTCGATCTCCGGCTGCAATTCCCACCGGAAACCGGCGCGTTGAAGGAGGATCACACGGGCAGTTTAGAAACGCGGCTTTGCAGGTGTCAACCGGCCCGCCGCCCGGCGCCGGCGCGGATTAATTATCGCCATCGAGAAGGCGGCCGAGGCCGCCGAGCATCGAGCCCTCCTCCTTGCCGCCCTTGGAGGCGGACACAATGCGATCGGCCAGGCGGCTGAAGGGAAGCGATTGCAACCAGACGAATCCGGGACCGCGGAGTGTGGCAAAGAAGACTCCTTCGCCGCCAAACAATGCAGACTTCACCTTGCCCACATATTGGATGTCGTATTGGACGGTGGGCTGGAACGCGACGATGCAGCCGGTATCCACCCGCAATGTTTCGCCCACCGCCAGCTCCTTGGGGACGACCGTGCCGCCCGCATGAATGAAAGCCCAGCCATCGCCCTGGAGGCGTTCCATGATGAATCCCTCGCCTCCGAACAGTCCGACGCCGATTTTTTTGGTGAAGGCGATGCCGACGCTGACCCCTTTTGCGGCGCAGAGGAAGGCGTCCTTTTGCGCGATCAATTCGCCACCGATTTGAGCGAGATGCACCGGGATGATTTTGCCGGGATACGGCGCTCCGAAGGCGACTTTTCTTTTCACCTGCCCGCGATTCTGGAACATCGTCATGAAGAGCGATTCGCCGGTCAGCAGCCGTTTGCCGGCGCCCATGAGGGAGCCCAGAAAACCGGAGCTCTGCTTGGAGCCGTCGCCGAAGATGGTTTCCATGTCGATGTCATCCTCCATGAACATCATTCCGCCGGCCTCGGCGACCACGGCCTCCTCGGGATCCAGTTCGATTTCGACGAACTGCATTTCGTTTCCAAACACCTGATAGTCGATTTCGTGCATTTCGCTCATAACGTCGGTGGGTTGAGATTTCTCAATTTATCTGCCTACATCGGTTAACGGCCGACAACCTAGAACAATCAGCCGTCAAAAAGCATCTGGAAAATGAACCCGCAAAGCCCCGGCGTGGTCCCCGAGGTTGTTTGGCTGGCCCGAAGTCTGGTGCAGCCTCTTCGTCTTCCGCGGCCTGGTGACGGGGTGCGCCCGTCCCGGGCGCAGCAACGTCCAACGTCCCTTGGCGTTCCAGTGTTCAGCCTGGTGAAAATAAGGAGCCTGCTGCGCCCGAGGACGGGCACACCCCGTCGCTCGACCCGCCCGGGGCTTGCCGGCCGGCTTCCGGCAAAAAATAACCAAATAAATTGAAAGAAAGGCGGGGGTGCCTCCGTATTAACCTTGATTACTGTGAATACCATCGCCGCCATTCCTCCCCGAGTTGTGGATGATCTCTTTCCAACCCGCAAAAGCCTGCTGGGCCGTCTCAAGAACTGGGACGACAACGAAAGCTGGCGCGACTTCTTCCTGACCTATTGGAAGTTTATTTACGGGGTGGCTCTCAAGGCAGGCCTCAATGACACCGAGTCGCAGGAGGTTGTGCAGGAAACGATTATCTATGTGAGCCGCAAAATGCCGGGGTTCAATTACGATAGCGCGCGGGGGTCCTTTAAGGCTTGGCTGACCAAACTGACGCGGTGGCGCATCGCCGACCAATTCCGCAAACGCGACGGGGCTGTCGTCGCATTTCTTCCCACCGGCCCCGACGAACCGGATCCGTTTCTGAACCTTCCCGATCCCGCATCGCTGAAGCCGTCGGAGATCGATGAGGAATGGGACCGGAACCTGGTGGAAGCCGCGATCCAACGCGTTAAAGACCGCGTCAAACCGGTGCAATTCCAGATGTTCGATTTGTATGTAATGAAAAAGTGGCCGATCAAGGAAGTGACGGCCGCGCTCGGGGTGAATTTTGGAAAGGTCTACCTCGCCAAACATCGTCTGAGCATCCTGCTCCGGGAAGAGATCAGGAAACTGGAAAAGAGCAGCTGAAATTTTAAGCGAGCCAAACCTTAAATCCAACCCTCACTATGCGTCATATCGTCCTGTCCCTCTTCACACACCTGTTCTCGAGATCCGAAGTGAACATCAAAAAGCATCTTACGTCCCCGCGCGTGCCGCTGTTCGACCTCGAACGGCAGCTGGCCCGCCAGCTTCGTCTCCAATTAGACAGCGGCCGCCGGGCCGACTGACTGGCGCGGTGCGAATGTTACGGCTTGGGCAGCTTCGAGCGGAATTGGTTGTTCACTTCCTTGATCAACTCGGCTGGGGCCGCATGAACGCCGCCCATCGGCGAAAAGGACTGCGCAGGCGGCGTGTGGATCGCATGGGCGACCGGCTCCCCGCCCGGCGGCACATGCACAAAGCCGCCTTTCCCGTCCAATAACACCAAGTAGCCCTTCGAATTCAGCCGGAATTGGCCGTCCACGACCGCCCCGATTCCCGAGTTCACCTTCACCTCAAAGCGCGAGGCCATCAGCGGATGCGCCACGCGGCCCAGAATTTCGCCATCGCGCAGAAAGAGACTGACCTGATAGCTGGCTTCGGCGGCGGAAAAACGCTCGAAGACCAGCGTCGTGGATTGCGTCAGGCGCACGGTGCCGACGCCGGCGCCCAGATCCAAATCCAACGCCGAGTTGCCAGCCGTCTGGAGGATGTCGCCGGCCTGGAATACAACTCCTTTGGTGACCGCTTGAAATGGCCCGCCTCCCCGTGAGAACTGGGCCTGTCCCAGCATGCCCTTCAATTCGACTTTCGCGTCCATCGGCGCCGCGAAGGCTGCCAACGGTGCCGCCAGTGCCAGAGTGAGAATCAGGGAGGCCGCAAGGTCCCGCATCCAGTCGCGCGTTGTTTTCATGGGACGAGTGTGCGGAGCCCTGTCATGGATTTCAATCCCTCGTTCGCAAGCCCCGTTCCGGCCGGGAGCGCGCCGAGTCGGTTCAAATTTTGCCCGCATGCATCGAGGCATATGGAAGGCCCGGGCGCATCCAACAAAAATTCGCCGGCGAAATGAAAATGGATCTTCCGCAGTGGCGCTGGAGGAGTGGTGGTAGGTGATGGATTCGAACCATCGAAGGCGTGAGCCAGCAGATTTACAGTCTGCCCCCGTTGGCCACTTGGGTAACCTACCAACTGTTGAAAGGTCCGTAAGGGGCGGCGATTAAGCCAAACCACCCTCCACTTGTCAACGTGCGCTCTCCAATGATCGCGTTCAAAAATGTCCGTTGCCAATGGAGCGTGCCGGCTTATGATGAAAGAGGATGGACTGGCAGGAAACAACAGCGCTTTTGATCGTCGCCGCCACAGCAGCTCTGTTTGGCATGGCCCGACTGCGGCGCCGCCGCTTCAGCTTCGAGCGCGACACGCACTGCGGCTGTGTCTCGCCCTCGCGTTCGGGTTCGGCTGGTTCCATCCTTTACAAGGCGCGGAAGGGTTGCGTCCCGCAGGTCATAGTGAAAATGAAGTGAGAACGCCGCTTGCGCAATGACCTGACCTGACCTACCCTGCGTCTGTCACTTGCCATGTGTAAGGTTAATTCGTCGCTGTACGTGCAAAAGCTGCCTGTGACCCGCAGAGTGGTCGGCGGCCAGTCACATTGGATTCCCAACACGGATGTTTACATCGGTGAGGAGGGGCTTGTCGTGAAAGTGGAGATCGCAGGCATGCGCCGCGAGGACCTCGAACTGGCGGTGGAGGGCAACCGATTGTTAATCACCGGCCAACGCCCCGATGGATGCCGTCTTCCCGGCGTGAAATTCCTCGTGATGGAGATCAATTACGGCGCGTTCGAGTGTGTGATCGAAGTGCCCGGCGGCTATGATCTAAGCCAGGCAAAAGCTTCCTATCAAAACGGTTTTCTGCGCGTGGATGTCCCCCCATCCCGGAGCTCCTCCAAATCCATCCTTGTGCCCATCTCGGAAGGCCAATAACCTTCGCAAAGGTTTCAGGGCCACTCAGGTCGAATCCCGGCCCGGGTCTGGAAGATGAGCTCACCCGATACTGAATTCATACGCATTCTCGGCGCCAATCCCGAACAGGAGGGCGCCGAAATCCCTGTCCAAAGAGCCACTCCCAAGGCTCTTCCCACCTCACTTCCGATCCTCGGCCTTTCAGATATCGTTATCTTTCCCGGGATGGTCGCCCCCTTGCTCGTCGACACCGCCCAAAGCATCCGGCTGATCGACGATGTCGTCGAAGGCGAACGGTTGCTCGGCCTTGTGCTTCAGAAAAAACCGGACGCCGATAATCCATTGCCCGAGGATCTCTACGAATTCGGATGCGGCGCGCGCGTTCTGAAGATGCTGAAGTTTCCGGACAACACCGTGCGTGTTTTGATCGAGGGCCTCTGGCGCATTCGCATCAAGGAATATGAGTCCCAGACCCCGTACCTGCGCGCGCGCATCGAGGTTTTGCAGGATATCGCGGCCAACTCGGTCGAACTCACCGCGCTCGAACGCAACGCTCATCGTCAGTTCCAGGAGATCATCAAGCTCTCTCCCGCCCTGCCCGATCAGGTCAAGATCGCTGCGCTGAATACGGAATCGGGCGGCACCCTCACCGACCTCATTTCTGCGAACCTCAATCTCTCGCTTGAAGAACGCCAGCGTCTTCTCGAGACCTCGGGTATCAAGGATCGCCTTCAACGCCTTCAACCATTGCTCGGCCGCGAACTCGAGGTCCTGACCCTCAGTTCCAAAATCCAGAATGAAGTCGCGTCCACCATGGCGAAAAGCCAGCGCGATTTTTTTCTCCGCGAACAGATCCGCGCCATCCAGCGTGAATTGGGCGAAGGCGATCCCGTCGCCACCGAGGTCAATAATCTCCACGCCCAAATCGAAAAGGAAAAGCTCCCCGACGATGTTCGCAAGGTCGCCCTCAAGGAGGTCGAGCGCCTGGGCCAGATGAATCCGTCGGTGGCCGAATACACCATCACCCGGACTTACGTGGACTGGATTCTCGGCCTGCCCTGGAGCAAGACCACCGCGGACAGCATCGATCTGGACGAGGCGGCGCGGATCCTTGATGAACAACATTACGGTCTCGAGAAGATCAAGGAACGGCTTCTCGATTTCATCGCCGTCATCAAGCTCAAGAAGGACCTGAAGGGCCCCATTCTCTGCCTGGTGGGACCGCCCGGGGTCGGCAAGACCTCCCTGGGCAAAAGCGTGGCCGACGCGCTGGGCCGCAAGTTCGCCCGCATCGCCCTCGGAGGTTTGCGGGATGAAGCCGAAATCCGCGGACATCGCCGGACTTACGTCGGGGCGATGCCGGGGCGAATCATCCAGACGTTGCGCCGCGTGGAAACACGCAACCCGGTGATCCTGCTGGATGAGATCGACAAGGTGGGCGCTGATTTTCGAGGGGACCCATCGAGCGCCCTGCTCGAAGTGCTGGATCCGGCGCAGAACAATACTTTTACCGATCATTATCTCGACCTGCCGTTTGATCTCTCGCAGGTCCTTTTCATCACCACTGCAAACTGGCTCGATCCGATCCAGGCCGCGCTCCGGGATCGCCTCGAGGTCATCACGCTTCCCAGTTATACAGCGGCCGAAAAACTACAAATCGCGCGCCGCTATCTGGTTCCCCGCCAGCTGGAAGAGCACGGGCTCGATCGGAAACGGGTCCGATTTCCCGATCCGACCCTGCGTCAACTCGTCACCGAATACACCCACGAAGCGGGCGTTCGCCAGCTCGAACGCGAAATTGCGTCGCTCACCCGCAAGGCAGTGCGCAAGATCGTTTCCCGCAACCACAAAACGGGTCCGCTGGTCATCGAGCCGAAAAACCTCATCGAGCTCCTCGGACAACCCCGGTTTCTCTCCGATGTTGCCGAGAAAATCACCGAATACGGAATTGCGATGGGCCTCGCCTGGACCCCGGTCGGCGGCGAAATCCTCTTCATTGAAGCCACGAGAATGCCGGGCAACAGCAAACTGACCCTTACCGGCTCCCTTGGCGACGTGATGAAGGAGAGCGCGCAGACTGCTCTGAGCTATCTTCGCAGCCAGGCCAAGACCCTCGATCTCAACCCGACCGACTTCAGCCGCTTTGATCTCCATGTGCATGTCCCCGCGGGCGCCACGCCCAAGGATGGTCCGAGCGCCGGCACCACCATCGTCGTGGCGCTCGCGTCGCTTCTGACACGACGCCTGGTGCGCAGTGATCTGGCGATGACTGGCGAGATCAGCCTTCGCGGCCGGATTTTGAGGGTCGGTGGGATTAAGGAAAAAATTCTCGCCGCCGCCCGTTCCGGTCTCAAGCAGGTCATCCTGCCGGATCAGAATAAGACCGATTGGGCCGAGGTTCCTGACGAGGTCCGGGCGAAGATGAAGGTCCATTTTGTCGGCCACATCTCTGAACTTCTCGAAGTGGCGTTGAAGCCCAGGTAACGGCAGCGTCGTCCAATCCGACGATGAATGCCGCCCGTGTCTTCCGCTCCGTTTTCCGGAGCATCGTCCCTCCCCGGCTCGGCCTTCTGCCGTTGCTGCTGCTCGGTTGTTTCTCGGCGGGTGCCGCCAACCCGACCTTGGCGCCCAACGTCACTACGATTGTTAATCCCGAAAAGTCCGGCGCCGAGCTCGTGGAACGGCTGCGATCGGCGGTGCCTGCCAATTCAGGTTT
>JBEEGQ010000442.1:0-11887 GCA_041166945.1 Verrucomicrobiota bacterium | reverse complement strand
TCGCCTTTTGCATCGAGCACCCGGAACCGCAGCGATGTCTCCCGCCCGGCATACAGAGTGCCGCCGCGTTCCCAGACCATTTTGTAGCCGTCGCCCAGTTCTCCCGATTCCTGACGCTCGATGCGCCACGAATCGTCCGGATCCGTTAACACCGCCGGCGCCGTCAACGAGAGATCGCTCTCGGGCATCAAAGTCGTGGCGGTCAACGTCTGCGAAAGCCCGCTGTCGTATGTCACGTCCGCATAGACGCTGTAGGTGCCGCCGGGAAGCCGGGGCAGCGAGCACTCGAACACATTTTTGGCGCGCCGGACGGGATGGAGATGCGCGAAAGATTCCATGTCGGGTTCGCGCACCAGAAAGAGGTGCATCAGCTTCCCGTGATCCGGCACCAGAAAGGATAATCCCGGGGTGGCCGAGCCGGACTGATTTGTTGAGAGACCGCTCAGCCGCAGGATTTGGCGTCCTCCCTCCACGACAACATCCGCCAGAACCGGCAGCGGTTTATGCATCCGGTTATTTCGATAATCCCGATCCTCAGTTTGCCACCACGACCAGCCCGCATACAGAAGCATGGCGAGGAGAATGGACGAGAACACCACACCCAGGCGGCCGGTCCAGATCTGGCCCTTCGAAGCGACCACGCCCGGTTCGAGCACGCTCTCGCGACAGGCCGCTCCCGCCGCGGTCACTGCCAACGCGAACAGGAAAACCCCGATTCCCCCCAGGATGGCCCCGAGCCCTGTCGAAAGCGGCAGCCGCGTCGTGGCGAGTGAATTTATCGGCACCACGATTTTCCCGGCGCCCGCCGCAGACTCGACAGCCACGTTGACGCTGTAGGCGCCGCGGGCCATGAGCCAGAGTTGCGCGTGATAAAGATTGGGTTCGCCAGGAACCGGGACGCACACATCCGGGGCCGGCGACCCTTCAAGGCCCGTTTTCCAATGGACCGGCAGCACGGTGACCCGGGTGACGCCGTTAGTGAACACGCGCACGTTGATGTCAGCGAGGCCCGGCACCACGCTGGGAACGCGCACACTGACACGCACCGGAACGGGCCCTGCCAGTCCCTCGTGGATCGTGGTGGGATTCCCAATGTGCGCACCCGCCGACAGCGGCAGCAACCCCGCCGCGAGCCACGCAAATACGCGCCGTGTCATCGCTTCACCCGCGACATCCAGTAACCGACGAGAAGCCCGCATCCGGATGACAACAGCGCCAGTTCCCACGCTCCTCTCATCGCTCTCGCATTGAGCCCATCGATGTCGACTCTCCAGAAGGTGTGAAACCATTCGGGATTCGAACTGTAAGGCCAATGCCGGCCGCCGACGAAAAACCAATTCTCGGCAGCATGCGACAACAGAAAATTCGAGAAGTGCCATTGAATCACTCCGAAAATGGCGACGAAAAAAGTGGCTCCCACCACCCCGATCACCCCGTAACGCCACCACGAGCGCCGTCGAAAAAGCAGCATCGCCCCGTCGATGGCCAGGGCAGGCAGCACGAGAAGCATCGGAAAGGTCGGAGGCACCATTCGAGTCACGGGATGTGTGATCGGTCCCAGCTTCGGCTCACCCGGAAACAATGGCAGCACCCACACCGCCAGTCCCATGATCCCCATGTAGAGGGCGGCCACAGTGGTCGCCGGCATCGGGATGCGCGCCGGCACCGCGACCATGAACAGGAAAAAGGGAAACACCAGCATCGTGGTGCGATAAAAATCGGCCGCGTGCTGCTGATTGGGAAAAGTCCGCTCCATGATCATGATGCTCGACATGCACAACAGGATTCCCCCCATGAAAACGAAGAGCCATTGTCCCGCCTTCCCGCCGCCGTCGGCCGCGCGGTTCTGGATGCTCAAAACCTGCAGCAACCCTCCGAGCACGAGGAAAAACATCCCTCCCGCCAGGATGGAATGCGGCGGACTCAAAATCTTCACATCGAGCCCGTAGGCGTTATGCCACCAGTTATCGAACGGCGCGCTCGTGATCAATGCCAGCGCCCCCCAAATCGTCACCCACGCCCCCAGTGGCCCGCGAAATCCCCAGACGCCCACCGACGCGCCCCGCTCCGCGGCGGTGCCAAAAAAAGTCGTGCGCAACACCAGCCATCCGCAGACCAATCCTCCCACGGAACCGCCCAGGTGCATGCAAAGATGCGCGGGGGTCCAAAAAGTGTCGCGCCCGATCGTCTCGTGCCACGAGATGTCCCAGACAATGCCGACCAGGATGCAGGTCGCCGCAAAGACCACCGCCTTGCAATGCCACGGCACGCGCCTGACAGCTGCGGCCGCCCCGGCGACCGCGCCGGTTTCCATGGATGGAAATGCGCCGGACGCAATGGTCGTTTCCATCGGCACGAGCTAAAGCCCGCGCTGGATTATGAACTTGAGCAGGTCCGCCACGCGATTGCTGTAACCCCACTCGTTGTCATACCAGCTCACCAGTTTGAAAAACCGCTTGTTCAACTCGATGCCCGAGCCGGCATCGTAAATCGACGAGGCAGGGCAATGGATGAAATCGCTGCTCACCACCTCCTCGGTCGTATAATCGAGGATGCCTTTCAAATAGGTCTCGCTTGCCTGTTTCATCGCGGCATTGATCTCCGCGAAACTGGTCTCCTTCACCGTTCGGACGGTGAGATCGACGACGCTCACCGTCGGGGTGGGGACGCGAAACGCCATCCCTGTGATTTTCCCCTTCACTTCGGGGCAGACCAGGCCGACGGCGCGAGCGGCGCCGGTGGTGGAAGGGATGAGGTTGATCGCCGCGCTCCGCCCGCCTTTCCAATCCTTTTTGCTCGGGCCATCCACCGTCTTTTGCGTGGCGGTGTAACTGTGGACCGTCGTCATCAAACCTTCCTCGATTCCAAAACCTTCCTTCAGCAAAACATGCACCAGCGGCGCCAGGCAGTTCGTGGTGCAGGAGGCGTTCGAGATGATGTTGTGGGCTTTCGCGTCGTATTTCTCGTGGTTGACCCCCATCACAATCGTGATGTCCTCGCCCTTGCCCGGTGCCGAGATGACGACTTTCTTGGCTCCCGCGGCGATGTGGCCCTTGCATTTTTCGGCGTCGGTGAACAGCCCGGTGGATTCAATCACCAGCTCGACCCCCATCGCCTTCCATGGCAATTCAGCCGGCGTGCGGGCGCTCACCACGCGAATGTCCTGCCCGTTTACCGTGAGGATGTCATCCTCTGCGCCCCCGGAAAGGGTGCCGGCCGCCTTGGCTTTCGAGATGGCATCCGCGGAAGCGCGGGAGCTGACAGTTCCTTTGAAACGGCCCTGGGTGGAATCGTATTTCAGGAGATAAGCAAGGTTGTCCGCCGGCACAATGTCGCCCACCGCGACCACGTCGAGTTCCTTGCCCAAAAGGCCCTGTTCGGCGATGGCGCGAAAAACAAGGCGTCCAATCCGGCCGAATCCGTTGATTGCTACTTTGACTGGCATGTTAGGTATTTCGATTGTCGAGTTTGTCCAAATTCAAGCCGCGCATCGTAACGCCGGAGATCGAAGCGTCAACGATCAAAAACAGCACCGGAAGGTGAGCCACAGATGAACACAGATTTTCACAGATGCTTTCCTGCTTCTGTGTTCCTTCTGTGTCCTTCTGTGGCTTCAAAGCCAGCCGCGCCGGTGTCAGGTCCCCGCACGATCCATGTCCGACCGGCGTCCGCCGGGGTCCGAGCACATCCCGCGCTGCGTCGTGCGGGCAAACTCGATCAATTGGCGGGACTCGGCCGTCATGCACTGCGCCTGTGCCAGGTCAAGCCGATCGGGAAGCCGGCCGGAGCCTCTGAAAATGAGGTGGTAGGCTTTTTTGAGATCCAGCCGCTGTTCGCTCGTGAAACCCGCCCGGCGCAATCCAACGATGTTGAGTCCCACGAGAATGTTGATCTCCCGGCACACCGTAAACGGCGGCAGATCCTGGCTGGCACCGGAATTTCCCTGCATCATCGACAGGGTCCCGATTCTCACGAACTGATGGACGCCACAATTGCCCGAAAGCAATGCACGATCCCCCACCGTCACGTGCCCCGCCAGCATGGAGCCGTTGACCATGATGACATCATTCCCAATCACCGAGTTGTGCCCGACATGGCTGTGGACCATCAAATAATTGCGCGACCCGATCGAGGTCTCTTCGCCAGGTTGGTTCGCCCGGTGAACCGTGACGTGTTCACGAAACACATTGTCGTCGCCGATCACCAAGCCCGTCGGCTCCGCCTTGTATTTCAAATCCTGCGGCGCATCGCCGATGACGCATCCCGCGTGAAATCGATTATTCGCTCCAATGCGGGTGTGGCCGGTGAGATAGGCGTGCGGGCCAATGACGCATCCCGGGCCGACGCTGACATGCCCGTCGATGACGGCGTGGGGCCCGATTTCGACGGAAGGATCGATCTTCGCCCCCGGATGGATGACAGCGCTGGCGTGGATCATTTTACAGGGCAGAAGCGCGATCGTGAAATATCGGCCGATCGGAACCGCGGACGGATGCCGCACTCCCAGCTTTCAGAACCCATTGGGAACCGGAAGAGAACATTCTTAAGCTGCCGAGCTTCAGGAATTCCATGCAGCCATTGAACACCGCGGGGGTGCGTAAGGCCAGCGAAACGTCAGCGACGCGGGGGAGAGAAACGAAAAAAAAAGCGAGGCCGGGCTGAACCCGGCCTCGCTCGTGAAATCCTGGGAGGGATTAGTTGCGACCGCGTGAGCTGTATTCGCGGCCACCGCCACCGCCGCCGCTGCGTCCGCCCGGACCGCGATCTTCACGCGGTTTGGCGACGTTAACCGTCAGGGCGCGGCCATCGATGCTTTTGCCATTGAGAGCGCTGATGGCGGCTTCCGCCTCTTCAGCTGTGCTCATCGTGACGAAGCCGAAGCCGCGGGGGCGGCCGGTTTCGCGATCGGTCATCAGGTTGACCTCGAGGACGGCGCCGTGTGCGGCAAACGTGTCCTGCAGATCGTTTTCAGTGGTGTTGAAGGAAAGATTTCCAACGAACAATTTATTATTACTCATGTTTGTGATGTTCTGTAAGACCAACCTTTTGCTCCGAACTGTTCCCGAACACCGGGTTTCGAACCATCAACGAACTGAGTTCACTTGAAGATTTACCAGACCTCGAAACGGACAAAGCTATCTAACGAACGGCTGCAGCTTCGCCCCCCGTTCGCCAAATAGCAAATGGTGCTTTGAGGTATTTATTGCCCGGCCACAGCCCCCTTTTTGCCCAGAACACGGCCGAAACGGGGCTGGCGGCCCGTTAAAATACTCCTTTCCCGTAGCAGGCGACGTGAGGAGACTCAAACTTTCCCCGTAAAGAAACCACAAATCAGAGTCTCCTCCCGTCGTCCGCTACTTTATTAACGGGCTGCTAACGCTTGGATTGGGGCGCGTGGCCGCGCGGGTTCCGCATCTTTTTAAGATGCCGGAAACCAATGAGTTTCTTGCGCTGTTCGTCCCAAAGCCGCAGTCCCATCGTCTTAAGGCTGGCGAATAATGTGAGCGGTTTGACCTCCTGGAACATCAGGTGCGCCTTATGACAGCGCTCCAAATTGTAGTTTGGAATTCGCGCGCTCAGATGATGGATGTGGTGATAGCCGATGTTGCCGGAGAACCATTGCATCACCTTCGGCAATTTATAAAACGAACTGCCCTGCAGGGCCGCTGTCGCATAATCCCACTCCGGCGTCCGTTCCCAATACACCCCGTCAAATTGGTGCTGCACGTAAAAGAGCCAAAATCCGATCGAACCGGCAACCGCGAGCACCATCAGCTGGATCAACACATACGGCACCACGCCGAATGCGAAGCTGAGTCCGCAGGCCATCCCCAGAATCGCGAGATTCATCCAATAGACCGAATGCCGTTCGCGCCGGTCGGCATTGCGGGATGGAAACCGTTGTTTGATCACCATCACCACCAGCGGGGCAATCACGAAAAGCACGACTGGATTCCGCGCCAGCCGATAGGCCATGCGCCGCCACCGCGATGACTCCAGGTATTCCTGCACCGTCAACGTCCACAGGTCGCCCGTGCCGCGCTTGTCGAGGTGTCCGGAAGTCGAGTGATGAATCGCGTGGTCCCAACGCCATTGATAAAACGGGGTAAACGTCAGCAAACCTGTGAGAAACCCGACGAGGTCGTTCGCCGTGCGGGATTTGAAATACGAACCGTGGCCACAATCATGAAAAATGATGAAAACCCGCACCAAAAAGAAGCCCGCCAGAACCGCCAGCGGGAGGACCAGCCACCAGGACACGCGCAGGCTCAGGTGCATCAAATACCAAATCCCTGCATAGGGAATGAGGGTGTCTGTGATTTGCCAGAGGGCGCGCCACCTCGAGGGCTTCTGATATTGCAGCACGATCTGCTTCCATGCTGCACCGTCTTCGGGCGGCGCCGTGTGTGATGAGTTTGAATCATCCGCCATAAATATCCTGCTGCGTTCCATCGAACGCTCTGCAAAAAGAATCTAACCCGGATGCCCCAGCGCCGCAAAGGCGGCGTCTGTGTTGGGCGCCAAAGGCGCGGTGTTATTCCAGCCTCGGGAAAAGCCCCAGGAAACAGGCCGTTGGCCTTTCAAAGCGCTGAAGGCGCTATAATATCTGAATTTTCCCATCATCCGTCGAGGGGATTATTGGGCGATGGAGCCGCGTCTGCGAAGGCGGCCGTGCCCTCCTCTCCCGCCCTTCGGGCACCCTCTCCTCCATTTCCGAAATGGAGGAGAGGGAGGGGGAGAGGAGGCATTTCAGTTCAGTGGTTACGTAGCAGTCGACGTGAGGAGACTCAAACTTTCCCTGTAAGAGAGCCAAGGATCAGAGTCTCCTCACGTCGACTGCTACTTTATTGACGGGCTGCCGGAGCCTCCGGCTGTCACCCGGCAAAATATCCGAGCTCCTTCAATGACACCCAATCCTTGATCCGCTCCTGCGTGGCACGCCCCAGGATGACGTGGTCGAGCAATTCGATCTTGAGCAACTGCCCCGCCCGGATAAGGTCGCGAGTCACTTTGATGTCGGATTCTGAAGGCGATGGATCGCCGCTCGGATGATTGTGAATGATCACGATCGCGGCGGCGTTGGCCAGTATGGCGGCGCGAAAAACGTCGCGCGCATGAACCAGGATGGTGTCGAGCGTCCCGTTGGACAGTTCCTCGATCTTGATCAGGCGCCGGCGGGTGTTGAGCAACACGGCGAGAAAGGTCTCCCTCGTGACGTGCCGCAACTGTTCCCGCACGAGATCCGCAACGCGCTCGGGGGTGTCCACCAGCGGCGATTCATTCCGCAGTTCCGCGGCCATCTGACGTGCCAGTGTGAAGGCAGCCTTCAGCGTCACCGCCTTGTCCGGGCCCACTCCCTTGATCTCGCACAACTCTTCGATCGAAGCGCGCGCGAGACATTCCAGGGTCCGAAACCGGTTGAGAATCTGCTCGGCGACATGCAGCGCGGACATGCCCTTAAGACCCGTCCGCAGGAGGATTGCGATCAAATCGACCTTCGACGCCTTGTCGGCGCCCTGTGCCAAAAAACGTTCCCGCGGACGGTCCTGCGCAGGCAGGTCATGGATGCGGGCGTGGACACTCATCGGAGGCTCTGAATTGGCAGAATCGACCCGCCAATGCAAGGCGAAGAATCGACGGGTACACCCGCCCTTCGGGCACCCTCTCCTCCATTTCGGAAATGGAGGAGAGGGAGGGGGAGAGGAGGCGTTTCTGTACAGCGGTTAAGGGACAGATGGATTCGTAGCGCCGACTGGCAGTCGGCTGTGTCGCCGGTTGTTAACCGGCAGGCGCTCGTCCGATGCCAGTTGCCAGAACGGTCGGAAGGTAAGTCGGTTATTCAGACCGTTTGCAAGATCGGGGTGTCGCCGGAGCGTTTTGAAAAATCCCAAAGGGATTTAGTCCGTCAGCCCAAGGGACGCCCGCCCGACGGGCTACCTTGGGAGAACATTTCCAGGAAGTCGCAACCCCATTGGGGTTGAGGCCTCTGGCTCGTTTTACCCAAGGTAGCTCGTGCCTCGCAACCTTGGGCTATGTGACGGAATCCCTTTGGGATTGGGGCGCCCTGTGGGAATCCCATTGGGATTCGGGAGCCCTGTTGGAATCCGTTTGGGATTCGGGCACTCTGTTCATCTCACCGTGTGCTGCCCTGTCGCGTTCGCGCCATGTTCTTCAACAACGCATCGACGCACGCCTCCGCAAATACGGCGTCGTTGATGGCGCAATCCAGTTCGATTACGGGAATGTCGGCGCGCAAGCCGCCTTTGATGGCATCGAACAAGGCACGGTCCGCCGCCGGATCGTGAAATTTTTGTCCGGGCGCACTGATGACACTGATGGCCTGGGTGGGCAGCAAAACGGTCACGGGCGCTGTCGAGAGATTCAACTTTTCGGCGAGAATTTTGCCAATCGCGGCGCACTCCGCGGGCGTGGTGCGCATCAGTGTCACTTGCGGATTATGCGGATAGAAAGTGCGGTCCTTGAACTGTGCCGGCACGGAGCCGGGCCCATGAAAATTGACCATGTCCAGGCAACCCGGCGTGACGATGGCCGGAACGCCGTGGCGCGCCG
Source organism: Verrucomicrobiota bacterium (assembly GCA_041166945.1). Lineage (GTDB taxonomy): Bacteria > Verrucomicrobiota > Verrucomicrobiia > Limisphaerales > JADJPG01 > DASTLJ01. Next base: position 3,316 of record JBEEGQ010000442.1, on the reverse strand, counting down.
CGGCCTCCAGGCGTGTGAGACCGGCTCCCAGGACTCCACCCACGACCTCGTCGGCCCACTCCGTGGTCGTGATGTCGAGCACGCCGGCCACCATGCCGGATTCGATGATCGATTCCATCGTGCGCCCGCCGACGCCTGTGGCGTGAAAGACGAGCACTTCATAACCCGCCGCTTCCAGGAGCCCGCGCGCATGGTTCACGCAATTCGTCGTGTTTCCAAACTGGCTGGCCACAATGACAGGCTTGTCGGCGCCCGTTTCGGGCTGGGCTTCCACCATTCCGCAAATCGCCCCCGCGGCCCGGGTGAGAATCCCCCTCGAGATGCGATTCAGCCCCGCGACATCGACGATGCTGGGAAACATCACGATATCCTTGGTGCCCACATAGGGCGCGGTGTTGCCGCTGGCCAATGTGGAGACCATCAATTTCGGGAAGCCCACCGGCAAGGCGCGCATGGCGGCGGTGGCGATGGCGGTGCCGCCTCCGCCGCCCAGCGAAATGACGCCATCCATTCTTCCCTCTGCCTGCAAACGCGCCAGGACGATGGGCGCGCCGCGGGACATCGCGGCGACGGCTTCACCGCGGTCACGTCGTGCGAGCAGCGCGTCAAAATCGATCCCCGCCGCGCTGGCGATTTCCTCGCGCCGGATGTCGGGCGCCAATTTCGGGGGCTCGAGGGCGCCGACATCGATGACCAGCACTTGATGGCCCCGCTTTTTTATCTGTTCGGCGACGAACGCATGTTCTTCGCCCTTGGTGTCCATGGTGCCGAGGATGGCGATGGTGGCCATATTGGGTGGGGCGAACTTAACAACCCGCGCGGGCAATTTCTACATTTCTGATCGCACTGAAGGGGCGACGTCTGTTTCGGCCTCGATCCATTCCAGAATTTGACTGGCCGATTCGGCAGGAGCGCCGAGCAAGACATTGTGAACCGTCCGCGGCACAATCCGGCTGCCGCGAAAACCGGGGCAATGCTTTTCAAGCCATGGCCGCACAATCCACCAGGGCACAATTGGGTCGATCGCGCCGCTCAAATGAAATACCGGCACTGCCGCCCGGCGCGCGACGGATCGCAAATCGGCTTGGGCAATCAGCGGATAACGGCTCGTGATGGCCGGACGATCTCCCGACGCAGCTCGTCGCCGCACGAATTCCGCCATCTCGCCTAAGATTTCCACGTCGCCGGATTTCGCGCGACACACCGAGCGGCCGTACCAACGGCAAAGCCGGTTCAACAGCCAGCGCGGTACCGCGCAACTCGCTCCATGCGCCAGGTGAACACCCCAGGGCCACGGATGGCGCACAAATCCTCCTGCCAGGATCAACCCCTCAATTCGCAATGGCGATGCACCGTCCAGCACTCGCTCAATCATCGTCCACGCCACCTGTGATGAGAAGGACTCCGCCAGGACCCATACCTTTTGCGCGTGATGGGTGACAGACTGTTCTTCCACGGCGTGGGCATAATCGGTCAACACCCAATCCTTTCGCTGCGGATAGGTGGCCTCCAACAATCGCGCACGCCCGCCCAAAGCGCGCCGGAATGGACCGACCAGGGTGGCGTCCCCGTGCAGGCCCGGCAGAAAAAGAATGTTCAACGGGGAGCCGGGCGGCGGAAAGCGAAGCTGCACCGATTCGTCGCTGTCAACAGAGGGAAAAACGAGAGCGGCCGGCGGCGGTTTTGCCAAACTCGCGGGGTCGGGATTTTTCATGGCATCAACCCGCCTCCATGGCGTGCCGCGTTACTTTTTAAGCGCCATGCCCGGCGCCGCAAAAATACGATTCGCCTCCTCGAGGGTCTCCTTCGACCCGATGTCGAACCAGAGGCCGGGGACCGGCCATACGTAAACCGGCGTTTTTGGATAAAGCCATTGAATGAGGCGCCCGGGCTGATCGGGATTGTTGCCCTCGGCGATATATTGGCGGATGAGCGGCAGGGTGGAGCGCGGATAATAATAGAGCGCGATGCCCGTCACAGTGCTGGTGGGTTGCCTGGGTTTCTCCTCGAAAAAAGTGATGCGGCCCGCGGCGTCAAACGTGATGGCATTGTATTTCTTGATGTCCTCGAGGCTTCCCACGTCGTACACGGCCAGCACCGGGGCCTTTTTTTCCCGGCAAAACTCTCCAAAACCACCCAACGATTCACTGAACAAATTGTCGCCGGCCACGACGATGATGTCGTCGTCGATGCGCTCCCGGTCCAGGACAAGATTTAAATCGCCGATGGCCCCGAGCTTGTTGGAATCGTCGGTGGATCGATCATTGACGATGGTGAGGTTCAACTGGGCCGCACTGGCGCCTTTATTTTGTGCCCATTGCTCAAAGGGCGCCGCAAACTTGTCATTGGTGACAATAAACACCTGATCAATGCCCCCCGCCGACGCGACGTGATCCAGAACATAATCAATCATCGGTTTTCCCGCCACCGGTAGCAGCGGCTTGGGCGTCGTCAGTGTCAACGGATAGAGTCGCGTCGCATAACCGGCGGCAAGAACAATGACTTTCATCGTGGCCGATTCTAATATTGAGGACGAAATCGCGCAAAGCAAAACACCCGCAGCGGGCTCATGAAAAAATTGTTCACACCTGCGAACGAACCCGCCGCCCCTGACAGCGAGCCACAGATGAACACGGATTTTCACAGATGCTTTTGTCGGAACTTTTTCTCCCTGCTTTCTTCCCCTTCTGTCTGCATCTTTGTTCGTCTGTGTCCATCTGTGGCTTCAAAAGTCCCCACCTGTGGATTCCCGGGTCTGAAGTTGCGCAGGCAACGGGGCTGCTGGATGCTTGCGGTCTGAATCGGGTTGTGCTTTCTTGTGTGGGTCTCCCAAGCGGCATCTCATGATGGACATGAACCATGTTTTGAAAAAGTGCAGAACCGCGATTTGGACGCTGGCGACATTGCTGGCGGCCTGCCTGGCTGGCAGCCCCACCGGCGCTCAGACTGTTCTCGTTCCGACCAACGCAATCTGGAAATATCTGGATAACGGGAGCAACCAGGACACCCCCTGGCGCCTGCCGGGTTTCAACGACGTCGCGTGGGCCAGTGGCGCGGCCGAGTTGGGATTTGGGGACGCGGTCGAGGGACGCCCGGAGGCGACCCTGCTGAATTCCGGGCCGCCTTCCCCCAGCCATTACATCACCTATTATTTTCGCCGCCATTTTCCAGTGACCGGCGCGGCGGCCATCACGAATCTCGTCGCGCGGGTGATGCGCGACGATGGCGCAGTGGTGTATCTCAACGGCGTCGAGGCGGGACGGACCGGCATGGATCTGGGGCCGGTCAATTATTTGACGCTGGCGGCTGCCCCCGG
>JBEEGQ010000441.1:0-14994 GCA_041166945.1 Verrucomicrobiota bacterium | reverse complement strand
GGCGCTGGTGCCCGGCCTCCCCACGCTTCCCTTCCTCATGCTCGCCTGCGGATCCGGCGGGCTGGCGTATACGTTGCAAAAAAATCCCGTGGACTCGTCCGCCACCGACGCCCTCCCCGCGTCGGCGCCCGCTCGCGACGGCAAGCCGGCCGCGACCGCGACTCCGGCGGCCGCCGGTGGCGAGAAGCTGGAAAGTTTGCTGGCCCTCGACGCATTGCAGATCGAGCTCGGTTACGGGCTCGTTGGACTGGCGGACACCCGAAAGGGCGGCGATCTGCTCAATCGCGTCACCGGCGTGCGGCGCACGTTTGCCCAGGACATGGGCGTGATCATTCCTCCCATCCGCTTGCGCGATAATCTTCACCTGGCCGCCAATGAATATCGTTTCATGCTCAAGGGCCATCCGGTCGCGCGCGGCGAACTGATGCCAGGCCATTGGCTGGCGATGAATGCCACCAACAGCAAGGTGTCGCTCAAAGGCATCCCGACCACGGAACCCGTTTTTCAACTCCCCGCCACCTGGATCACCGAGGTCGAACGCAAGAACGCCGAGGTCGCCGGCCACACGGTCGTCGATGCCTCCTCCGTCCTCGTCACTCACTTGTCCGAAACCGTCAAACGAACGGCGCACGAGATCCTCAGCCGGCAGGATGTGCAGCTGCTCCTCGACAATCTCAAGCAGACGCACCCCACGGTCGTGAACGAGCTGATCCCCGGTCAACTCAATGTCGGCCAGGTTCAGCGCATCCTGCAAAACCTCCTCGCCGAGGGCGTCGCCATTCGAAATCTCGCCGGCATTCTTGAAAAGGTTTGTGACCATGCGGGTGTCACAAAAAATCCGGACGAACTTTCAGAGTATGCCCGGCGCGCCCTCGGAGCGCAGTTGTCCCGGCCCTACCAAATGGACGGCGGCGGCATGCGGGCCATCACCCTCGACCCGAAACTTGAGCAGCAGATTGCGCAGGGCATCCGGCAGACGCCCACCGAGGTGGCCCTCACAATGGAACCGAAACTCGCCCGCCATCTTGTGGAGCGACTCTCCAAAGCCGTGCAGCAGATGCTCGCCGCCGGCCATCCGCCGGTGGTGTTGTGCGCCCCTCAAATCCGTCTGGCGTTCCGGCGGTTTTTCGAGACCACCTTCTCCGAGCTCGCGGTCCTCGCCTACTCCGAGGTTCCCCCCCGGATCGACATTCAAAACGCCGCCATCATTCCATCCCTCGAAGCCTAGACTGCCATGAGCACTTCCGGAAAAAATCGCGCCTCCGAGCAGCTCGTCACCGAAATCCTGCAACGCATCACCGAGCTCAACCGGCATCTTCCACAGGCCGCCGATCCCGCGCTGCTCACCAGCGCCGCGCAATTGATTCCCGAGACGGCGCCAGCATCGCCGCTTGCCGCTCGCAGCCCGTCGGTGGAATCCACACCCGACGAAATCGTCGCGCAGTTGGATCCCTTGTTGAAAGCGATGGGCATTCTGCCGGCGTATGCCGGGCACATCCTGGAAACATTGTCCGCTGCCATCTACGAGGGTTCATCCCGACCCCCGCACTCCGCGCGCGCGCAAATCGCCAACCTCCTCCGAAGTTGGTGGCGACCGGGTCGTCCAGGCGGTTCCGCGTTGAACGAATGCCATGTGTTCGTCGGCCCCGCCGGCGCGGGAAAAACCACCGTGCTGAGCAAATGGCTGGCACAGGCGGTTTTGTTGGGCGGCAAATCGGCCCACGTCTGGCGTCTCGATGGCTGCACCGCCAACACCGCGGAGGCCCTGACCGTTTATTCGGACGTGCTCGGTGTTCCCGTGATGCGCGCATGGCCCGCAGAAATGGCGCCCGTCGATTTTCAATTCTTCGATTTTCCTGGAGTGGATTGGCGGGACCCCGGCGCTTTAACCTCAAAGGCGGATCGCGTGCGGGCCCTCGGCGACACCCATGTGCATCTGGTCCTCAACGCCGCGTACGATACCTCTGTTCTTCTCGATCAATTGCGCGCGTTCGCGTCGTGCCCGGTGACAGATATGATTTTCACGCATCTCGACGAGGAAAGGAATTGGGGGAAGCTGTGGAATTTTGTCATCGCCAGCCGGCTGCCCATCCGCTTTCTGGCCGGCGGCCAAAATGTCCCCGGCCATTTTCGCGAAGCCACACCGGAACTGCTCCTGACGGGAGGGCTGGATTGAACCACCGTTCTGAAGCGCCTTTTCATCCGCCCGCCGGCGAAAGTTACCTAACAAAAAGCCGGATCAGACCGATCCAAGGATAGTTCGTATGCGGCTTTTGATGTTACTGGGCGGATTCATCGGGTTCCTGATCGGCATTCTTATGGGCGCCGCTCAAGGAAGCGCGTGGCCCGGCGTGCTCTGGCGTTCCAGCGTCGCCGCATTCCTGGCCGGTGTCGTCTTGCGATGGTGGGGCAAAATCTGGGCCCAAAGCCTTAAGGAAGCCCAGCGGGAACGTCTCACCCGGCGCCCGCCATCAGGCCCCGCGCCCTCCAGACAGGCCAAGGCTTAGCCATCATGTTGCCGCCACAGTCATCCCACGAAATCGCACCGACGCCCCCGTTGGAAAATCGTCCCTCCCCCGCAGAGTTATGGACCCGCTATTCCTCAACCGGTCCCGGCGATTCCAGCGAGGAGGATCTCATCAAAAAATATCTGCCGCTCGTCAAAACCGTGGTCGGACGCCTGGCCATGACCTTGCCTTCCCATGTGGACGGCGACGATCTTTACAGCGCGGGACTGGTCGGACTGTTGAATGCCTTGAGGCAATACAATCCCCGGATCGGAACAGCGTTTGAACCTTACGCGCGCGTGCGCATTCGAGGCGCCATCCTGGATGAACTCCGGCGGATGGACTGGGCCCCGCGCTCGATTCACACCAAAGCCCGCCAGGTCCAGCGGACCATGGAGATCCTCGAACAGCGCCTCGGACGGATTCCTGCCGACGACGAAATCGCCGCGGCATTGGAGCTCTCACCGGACGCCTACCAGGAATTACTCTCAGAGATTCGTCCCGCCACCTTCATCTGCCTCGACACCGCCAGCACCACGGATGGGGATGGGGAACAGACGGAGCACGAATCCCTGGGCGATCCGCGACAGGAAAGCCCCCTCGAACGCACCTCCCAGGCGGAATTGGCGGAGTTGATCGCCGGACGCATCGAGCAGCTGCCCGAGCTCTATCGAAAAATTATCGCGATGTATTACTACGAGGACATGCGCGTCTGCGAAATCGCGCGCGCCTGCGGCTTCTGTGAGGCGCACATCTGCCAGACCCATACGAAGGCAATCCTGGCGATCCGATCTTTCGTGGAGCAGCACGAGGGCGTCGCCTACCAGCGTTCAAATCTTCTGAGCCCATGATCATTGTCATCGGAGTCATTATTGTTTTTGCATCCGTCATCGGCGGATTCGTGATGGGTGGCGGACATCCCGCCGCCCTCGTCCATGTCTCCGAATTCGTTGTCATTGGCGGCGCCGCCCTCGGGGCCATGATCATCATGTCCCCAAAGAAAGTGCTGGTCGACCTGGTGAAATTGATGGTGCTCAGCCTCAAGGGAGCCCCTCACAACCGGATGACCTACGAGGAATTATTGAAATCGCTCTACGAGCTGTTCCTGCTCGGACGCCGGAACGGAATGATCGCGCTCGAGGAACACGTGATGAATCCCGAGGCCAGCGGCATCTTCAAAAAGTACCCGACCTTTCTCAAAAATCATCATGCCGTCCAGTTCCTCTGCGGCGGGTTGCGCCCCATCATCGATGGCAAAATCAAGCCCGACCAATTGAAGACATTGATGGACGTCGAAATGGAAACGATGGAGAGCGAGCATCACGCGCCCATCAGCGTCATGACCAAGGCCGCCGATGCCATGCCCGGCTTCGGCATCGTGGCCGCCGTGCTCGGCATCGTCATCACCATGGCCGCCATCTCGGGGCCCATCGAGGAGATCGGCCATAAGGTCGCCGCCGCGCTCGTCGGAACCTTTCTCGGCATCTTCATCTCTTACGGCTTCATGAATCCCCTCGCCGTGAACATGGAATTCATCTGCGCCTCCGAGATGGCCTACACACGCTGCATTTCAGCGGCGATCGTCAGCTTCGCCAACGGCATGGCACCCATCATGGCTATCGAGGTCGCCCGTCGCGGCCTCGGCAGCGATGTCCGGCCCACCGCCGATGAACTGGAAGCCATGCTCAAGGCGTTGAACAGCCAAACCAAGGGATGACCCGCAGCCTGCCTGAGCCATGAGCAAAAAAGGGGGTCATCACGGCGGCGCCTGGAAGGTCGCATATGCGGATTTCGTCACCGCCATGATGGCCCTCTTCATGGTGCTTTGGCTCGCCGCCCAGGACCAGAAGATCAAGGAGGCAGTCGAGCGCGCCTTCCGGAATCCGTTCATGTCTCTCACCAAGGAATCCGCCGGGCTGATGCCTAACAAGGACAAAAACTCGGGCTCCGCCTCCTCCTCCAGCAAGTTTGATAATTCCGCAGCCTCCGCCATGGAGCTGGCGATGTTGCGCCGCTTGCAACAGGACATGGCCAGCTCCCTCGCCAAACGCGTCGAGGAGGAGGACGAGTCGGTGAAGTTCAATCTCACGCCCGATGGCTTGCGCATCAATATTTTCGATCGCGCCAGGAAACCGATCTTCGAGCCCGATTCGGATCGCCTCACCGATTACGGCGTCTGGATCCTGACCACGCTGGCGTGGGAGATCTCGCGGTACAAGGATTTCGCCATCGAACTGGAGGGACACACCGAGCGCGGCCGCGCCGCCATGTCCGAAAACTACGGCGCTTGGGAACTCTCTTCGGATCGCGCCAACTCCGGCCGGCGCAAATTGCTCGAGCACGGCGTCGGCAACAACCAGATCATCAAGGTGGCCGGCTTTGCCGACACCAGTCCCCTCCCCGGCACACAGCCTCAGGATGTGGTGAATCGAAGGATCACCCTCATGTTGAAAGTTCAAACCAACAAGGCGTCAAACTAACCGCTCTATGCCCTCCGACTTCATCCCATTGCTCCCCACCGTCCCTGCACCGGATCGCACCTCTCCTGCCATGTCGCCACCGGACGGCACGCGCACCGGCGCTGCTGAATTTTCGCCGCTCGTCGCCTCTGACGCGGCGCCGCCGGCCCGTGCTTCGCGCCCCGAGCCATCGTCCAATCCCGCCCACGAGCGCCTGCCCGTGGTGACCCTCAAACGCGATGGCGATCGCGTCACCCGCATTCAAGTGCGCTGTTCCTGCGGTGAAACCGTGGAACTCGACTGCGCTTATTAGCCCACACTGAGGCCGGCACCGTGGCGGAGTGCGCCCGTCTCGGGCGCAGCAAGGTGCGACCTGCCCAGCGCTCCTACTCCAAGGGGTCAGTGGCGGTAGATGACCAGGACGCCGTAGTCGGTGATCCATTGGCGCGAGGCCAAATCCTGGTGGGTGTAGACAATCGGTTCGAACTTGATGATGTTGGTCTCACCGATTTCGTTGAGAAATTTCGCAAGATGGTCATCGAAGTGGTCCTTGCCGACTTCGACATGATCCGAATGGCGCAGCGTCTTTGCCCGAATGGTCACCCCCTCGCGCGCGGCGATCTCCAGAGGTTTTAATGGCTTGGCGATGAGTTGTTCATCGGCCTTCTCGTGTTGAGGCACCGCGAAATGCTTGTGCTCGCGGGCCGCAGCCGATGTCGCCATCGGGTTCAAGGGAGCCGCCGTGGGTGCCGCGGGGGTCTGCGAGGACGCGGGGATGACCAGAACCCCGTTGCAGGCGGGACACTGCGTTTCCGAGCCCGCGTTGGATTCATCCACCGATAGATCCTGATTGCAATGGGGGCACTTGAAATTAATGTCCATAAGCCGCGGCTGGATTGAGGTCTTGTCAGGAAGCTAAGGATCGCTTTTCAGCGAGGCGAGGAAAAAATCCGCGCCAAGCACCACCATCACCCCTGTCAGCCCTCCTCAGCCCTCCATTACCAGGCCCGCGAGAAACGGGCACCTTCGCAAATCACGGGATGATCCGAACCGAGCTTCTCGAAGCCCACGCCCTGGACGCATTCGCAGTATTTGGCCGCGCCGCATTGCATCACGCCAAAGACCCGGACCAGTTCGCGAAACCAGTCGGGAAAACGGTTGGTGAACTTGAGTTCCAAAATGACCTGGTTGGGGAAGGTGAGAGCGGGATGCTCCATCTCGGTTTTGATGGAACAGGCGAGGTTGGCTTCTCCGTAGACTTTGCGATCGAGGGTGACGCGGACATTGTCGTCATCGCTGACGTAGGCTTCGCGCATGTAAAAAATGTGCATTTTCGGCGTCGCGTGAAGCCGGTGTGAAAGCTCGCAAAACCTTTGAAGCGCGACGTGGCCATTGGGATTTTTTGAAACGAGATGATCGGGCTGCGGGAGATGGCCCTTGAGCAGGAGCGGCACGCTGTCCTGCCGGACGCCTCCGCGCTGTTTCATGATGCAGTTATTGACCCGCTGTTTGATCTCAAAAAATACGGGCGAGTCGGCGTGGGTGCTGTAATAACGGAGCCTCAGCTTGAAGCGGTTTTTATCACCGTTGATGGTGCCCCAGTAAAGCTTGAGGTCGTCAGAATCGATGTAAAGGCTGTGGACGGGATAGGAGAAGTTGGGCTTTCCGACGCTATATTCGTCGAAATCGAGGTTGGACCGGACGAAATCCCGCACCATGAGCGCGGTTTCCTCGGTGATGAGGTATTTCAGCTCGAATCGCTGTTTCTGCATTCTATCTCGTGCCATGGGATAAGCGGGGTTGTCTCCGGTGATTTCGTCCAATCCGGGGAGGAAAGCAACTTTTTTTGCTGTGAGGAATCACGGCGGCTAATCCCTGGGTTTCCCGGGGACCCTTTCAGGAGCCGAGCAGGCGTTGAAGCCGTGTCAAAAACTCAAGCTCCTGATTTTTCACGATGGCCCGATCATCCTCTGAGTGCCGCTGGTCGCGCCCGCCGCCGTGCAACTCCTGAACGCGCTCGTTGAAAAATGGTTTGGGACTGGAGGCGCCGCCGATTTGATGAACCAGCACCTCCTTCCAATGCGGCAGGCTGGCGGCCAGGCCCGCCAGATCCGGCGGCTGGTAGGTCTCGACCAGATGCAGCAATGCCACGGCGTCGCTCGGGCGTGTGGCGGGATCGGCCCGTTGGAGAAAAAGTCGGAGAATCTCCATCCGGGCACCGGTGTTCCATGCCGCGCGCCGCGCAATCGCCTTAAGCAGCGAGGACTCCTCTGCTCCGGGCACTGCATCGATGAGACGGGAAATGGCATCCGGGATGGTGCCTTGCAGGCGAAGCCGATGGACATACCGCTCGATGATCACCTCGCGCAGCGTCAAGGGGATCGGCGCCGCATCTTCGCCCAACAACGTCGCGCGCGTCGGACGGCTCGCGAGGGTCGCAATCAACACTGGCCATTCTGTTTCGGGGATCGATTGGTTTCCGAGCAGGCCGGCAAACACACTTTGATCCCGCAAGCCGGGAGTGAACGCGGGAGACAGCAGGATCTCGACTTCGTAATCCTCGAGCCCGGGCAATTTATCAATCAGGAACTCGCGAACTCCATCCCGGCTGATCCCATGGGCACTGGCCAGATGCTTGATGATTTGCGGCGGAAGAGGACGGGGTTTCTCCAGTTCCCGGGCGAGAAGTTGGAGAAGGGCAGACATGGTGAGGCGCGTTACAGCGCCGGTTTTATTTTCAATTCACGCGTGAGAAACGCGAATTTATCGGCCGCTTCGTCAATCAGTTTGCCGGTGGGTTTGCCGGCGCCGTGGCCGGCCTTTGTCTCGATGCGGATGAGCGCGGGGGCGGTGCCAGCATGGCATTCCTGGAGGCGCGCGGCGAATTTGAAGCTGTGCGCGGGAACAACGCGGTCGTCGTGATCGGCGGTGGTCACGAGCGTCGCCGGATAATGCACGCCGGCTTTGAGGTTGTGATAGGGCGAATAGGCGAGCAACGCGCGGAACTCGTGCTCATCGTCCGGCGAACCGTAGTCGCTGGTCCACGCCCAGCCGCGTGTGAATTTATGAAAGCGCAGCATGTCCATGACGCCGACCGCCGGGAGCGCCGCGCGAAATAATTCAGGCCGCTGGGCCATGCAGGCGCCGACGAGAAGCCCCCCATTGCTGCCGCCGCTGATGGCCAGTCGATCGCTCGAGGTGTAACGCTCGCGGATCAGCCATTCAGCCGCGGCGATAAAATCGTCGAACACATTTTGCTTGTGAAGCCTGGTGCCCGCTTCGTGCCAGGCTTTGCCATACTCGCCACCGCCGCGCAGGCTCGGCACCGCATAAACGCCGCCCATCTCCATCCACACGGCAGTGCTGACCGAGAACGAGGGCGTGAGGCTGATGTCAAATCCGCCGTAGCCATACAGCAAGGTGGGATTTCGACCGTCCAGCTTGAGCCCCTTCCTGTGCGAGAGAAACATCGGCACGCGCGTTCCGTCCTTGCTTGAAAAGAAAACCTGGCGCGTCTCGAACTGCGCCGGATCGAAATCTACCCTGGGCTGGCGAAAGACGGTGCTCGTTCCCGTAATGAGATCGTAGCGATAAATAATTGTCGGCGTGGTGAAGCCGGTGAAGGCGTAGAAGGTGGATGTCTCCTCGCGCTTGCCGCCGAACCCGCCGGCGGTGCCGACGCCCGGCAGCTCGACAGATCGGACCAGAGCGCCTGAAAGATCGCGCACGGCAACGGCGGTGTGGGCGTCCTTGAGATAGGTGCAGATGAACTGGTTATTGACGAGGTTCACGCTCACCAGACGGTCGGCCGTTTCCGCCACCACCTCGCGCCACTTGTCGCGCCCGGGCTGTCCAATGTCGATGGCAATGACGCGTCCCCGTGCGGCATTCAGATCGGTGCGGAAATAAAAGGTGCGGTCAATATTGTCGATGAAGGTGTAATCCGCGTCGAAGTCATTGAGGAGTTCAACAACCGGGGCGCCGATGCTCCCGAGGTCCTGGTAAAAAAATCGATTCCGCGTGTCGGTGCCGTGCCAGACATGGAGCGCCAGGTAGCGGCCGTCATCCGTGACGCCGGCCCCGAATCCCCATTCCTTTTGGTCCGGCCGCTGATACACGAGGCGATCCTTGTCCTGCGTCGTTCCGAGCGAATGATAGAAGACCTTGTGAAAATAATTGACCCCCTTGAATGCGTTGGTGCCGGCCGGTTCATCGTAACGCGAATAAAAAAAACCTTTTCCGTCCCTGGACCAGGCGGCCCCCGAACTTTTGGCCCAACGAATATGATCGGGCAAATCGGTGCCGGAGTCGATTTCGCGAACCTTGAACTCCTGCCAGTCGCTGCCCGCCACATTGACGCCGTATGCCAGCAGTCTGCCATCCTCGCTCACGGCCGTTGGCCCGAGTGACACGGTGCCATCGGGCGAAAAGGTGTTGGGATCCAGCAGGACGCGGGGCGGCTCCTCGAGGGTCCGCATGGTGTAGAGAACATTCTGGCTCTGGAGCCCGTCGTTTTTGCTGAAAATGTAGCGGCCTCCCTCCCGATGCGGCACACCGTAACGCTCAAAGTTCCACAGCTTCGTCAGGCGCTCCTTCAAACGGGGCCGCTCCGGGATTTCTGAAAGATAAGCAAACGTAACCCGGTTCTGCGCCTCGACCCATGCCTTGGTGTCGGGCGCGTTATCGTCCTCCAGCCAACGATAGGGATCCGAGATGACAACGCCGTGCAGAGTCTCGGTGACCGGCACTTTTTTGGTGACCGGCGGCGCGGACGCTTTCGGGGTGTTGGAATTCATCGGCGACGAGCAGGACGTCAACAGCGTCAGGGCGGAGGCAAAGCCCAGGAACGTTCTCATGAAGCCGATAGCAAAGCGTTCGTTGGATCGCATCGCAAGCAACTTTCCGGGGAATCCAGCGAGGCGAGCAGCGCGCATGAACGCCTCCTCTCCCCCTCCCTCTCCTCCATTTCGGAAATGGAGGAGAGGGTGCCCGAAGGGCGGGAGAGGAGGGCCTGGCAGGAATGAATCAGCCTTGGCGAGGCAAACAAGGGGACGACACAATCGAATTCTCGACAACACAGGGCCGGGACTGCTCTAATTTTGACGGTCCGAACGGAATCATTTCACACGCGCCATGCCCGAAACACTGCAATCGCCACGTCCATCTGCGATGAGCCCCGGCACGGCCGATTTCTCTCATCGCCGTCACACACTGGCGCTTCCGAAAACGTGGCTGGGGCGCGCGGGGCTGCGGGCGCAGGATGCGCTCGAGGCGCATATCGCGCGGGTTTCCGTGCTGGGCGATCCGCCGATTTACGGGACAGCCGCGTTTCCCTGGTCGTCGGAGCTGGAGGAGGAATGGTTTCGTATCCGCGCGGAACTGGATCGCGTGATGAAGTTCCGGGATCAGATGCCGAGCTTTCAGGAGATTTTGAAGGAGGTAAGCCCGATCCAGACCGACCAAAACTGGAAGACCTTTTTCCTGGCGGGCATCGGGATGGATTGCCGGGAGAATGCGCGGCGTTGTCCCGAAACGATGCGGTTGCTGAAGAAGATTCCGGGGATGAAGACCGCGTTTTTCAGCATCCTTTCGCCTGGCAAACACATTCCAGCGCACCGCGGCGCGTATAACGGCGTCCTGCGCCTTCACCTGGCGCTGATGGTTCCCGAGCCGCGCGAACGTTGCCGGATCCGGATCGGGAATGAAACGCGGCATTGGACGGAGGGACGCGCGTTGATCTTTGACGACACTTTCAATCACGAGGTGTGGAACGACACAGACGGCTGGCGGGTGGTGTTATTTGTGGATTTTGCGCGGCCGCTTCGTCAGCCATGGAACTGGCTGAATGAACGGCTGCTGAACATGGGATCCCTCGCCCCATTCCTGCGCGAAGCGGGCGCCAAGCAGAAGACCTGGGAGAAAAAGTTCTACGCAACACCCGCCGCCTGAGTGGGCAGGGACTGCGCCTGCCGCAGTGACGGAGTGCGCCCGTCCCGGGCGCAGCAACGACCAACGTCGCTCGGCGTTCGGGTTTTCAGCCTGGCGAAAATAGGAAACCTGCTGCGGCCGAGGACTGCCGCACTCCGTGAGAGAGGGGCTTTGGTCCGCCGTAGCGCCGACTGGCAGTCGGCTGTATCGCCGGTTGGCAACCGGCGGGGAACAAATTAACAGAACACGGTGCAGGCAGGCCATTTGGTGATCAGACTCAATGCAGTTTTTGCCCCGGGCGGAGTGCCACTCTGCGATACAGCCGATTGCCAATCGGCGCTACCTGCGTGTCGTGAAGTGCGCCCGTCCCGTGCGCAGCAACATTCGCACGCCAGGCTGCGTCCGAAATAACCGGAGCTCGCAGGCCGTGTTTCTGAATGGGGTTTTGTGTACCTTGATGCGGCATAATGCCGCGCGCCCGCGCGAAACGGACCGCGGCATTTATGCCGCTTCGGCAACCTAGCCTGGTCCACCGCCCCGAAAAACCGGATGGCCTAATCCCTTTCCACCTTGCCCGCCATGGCGGCGCGCCGCGCGCCTTGAGTGCGAGAGGCTTGAAAGACCGAATTATTCCTTGATTAATTTTCCGAAGGTGCCATTCTCGGCCCGGTTCCCACCAAAAATCCAAAGTCTCCGTGACGTAATCTAAGGAAAAACCGTATGAACATGCCTGTAGTTCTGGCTTTTATTGTAGCCATTCCCGCCTTGGCGCACGGGGCTGTCGATGAAATCGCTCCCTCCCCAGCGCCTCTCGTCAAAGCCGCGTTGAGCGTGGAGGAAAGTCCCCGGCATGGTCCGCGAAAGGGCTTGTCGGCGGTCCGCAAGTGGAACCAGATTTCGATCGACGCCTCGGGACTCGATCACAAGCCGCCGGGGGCGGGTGAAACGCGGGTCTTCCGCGAGCAACTGGGCCCGGGCCGTGCCAGTCGGGCCATCGCCATCGTTCATATCGCCATTTTTGACACGATGAACGCCGTGACGGGGGATTACCAAAGCTACACGGGCGTGCGCGCTCCGAACGGTCCGCTGTCGATGGATATTGCCATCGCCCAAGCCGCCCACGATACGTTGTCCGCGCTGTTTCCAGCGCAGAAGGCGAGCTTTGACAACTGGCTGGCCGAGGATATTGCGTCGGTCAACAACCGGAAACAGCGGGCGGACAGCATCGAGCTGGGTCAAAAGGTGGCTGCCGCGATCCTGTCGCGGACCGCGCATGACGGGTCGGAGGCTCCAGAGCTGGTGCTGGGAACCGGTTATTTCACGAGCGACGATGCCGGCCACTGGCGGCAGGATCCCATCAGCCTGGTGCCGCTGGCATTGGGCGCGCATTGGGGAAGCTGCACTCCGCTGGTGATACCGACAGTCGAACAATTTCGGGCGCCGGCTCCTCCCGCGATGAACAGCGCCGCTTACACAGCCGCTTACAATGAGGCCAAGCGCCTGGGCGGCGATGGCATCACGACTCCCACCGAGCGAACTCCGGAACAGACCCATGTCGGTTTCTTTTGGGCTTACGACGGAACCCCGAGCCTCTGTG
This sequence comes from Verrucomicrobiota bacterium, assembly GCA_041166945.1. Taxonomy (GTDB): domain Bacteria; phylum Verrucomicrobiota; class Verrucomicrobiia; order Limisphaerales; family JADJPG01; genus DASTLJ01. The sequence continues at coordinate 2,503 of JBEEGQ010000441.1, read as the reverse complement.
CGCCCCCACGGCTCTACAACCAAATCACGATGCAAATCGCCGACCAGATGGGTTCGGACGATATCGAAGTGGCCCGTCTCCTGGTGCTGGTGAACGTCGCAATGTCGGACGCCGGGATGGCTTGTTGGGAATCGAAGTTCCATTACGACGTCTGGCGTCCTATCACTGGAATTCGCGAAGCTGATGCGGGAACCGGCCCGTTGGGAATCGGTGATGGCAACGCGAACACCGTCGGGGATCCGAACTTCAAACCCTTGGGTGCGCCGGCCAGCAATCTGACCGGCCCGAACTTCACACCGCCCTTTCCGGCGTATCCATCGGGCCACGCGACTTTTGGCGGGGCCATTTTCCAGGTCCTGCGCCGGTTTTATGGTACGGACAACATCCCGTTCACGTTTGTCTCGGATGAATTCAACGGGGTCACCCGCGGCAACGATGGCACGGCGCGGCCGTTGCTTCCCCGCTCCTTCACCACCCTCTCCCAGGCTGAGGAGGAGAACGGACAAAGCCGGATTTATCTGGGCATCCATTGGTCCTTCGACAAAACCGAGGGCATCAACATGGGCCGGAAAATCGGCGATTATGTTTTCGATCACGCGTTTGTGCCGTCGCGGCGGCATGGACACTAATTAAACCTCGTGCGTCCGGGTTTTTTCCCGGGCGAGCCGGCCCCCGGGTTTGCCTTTGACCCGGGGGCCTTGCTTTTGGGGGGTTGGCGCCGCGCAGGGACGGCTTCGTTATCGTCCACCTTTGAACTTACAAAACGAGTGATTCGGCCGATTCAACGGCATGCAAAGAAGTTGTTCTTACGGCGATGTCCGCATTACGCTGCGACCGCGGCAATTCTTGCTGGCGCCGTGTTCATCGCAGATCTTTGAAAGCCCATGCCTCACATGAGTGAGCCCAAGCCGGTCGTCCTTTCCATCGTCGTCCCGGTCTTCAAGGAAGAGGAGAATATTCCCGTCTTCCTGCGACGCGGTCTGCCGATCCTGGAATCCCTCGGGGTGCCCTTCGAAATCATCTTCGCGCTCGATCCTTCGCCGGATCGCACCGAGGAAACGATCCTCGGGTTCCGCGAAAAAGATCCCCGCATCAAGCTGCTTAAATTTTCCCGCCGCATCGGCCAGCCCATGGCAACCCTCGCCGGCCTTCAGTATTCAGCCGGCGAGGCGGTCATCGTCATGGACGTCGATCTTCAGGATCCGCCGGAACTGGTGACGGAGATGGTTTCAAAATGGCGGGAGGGGTTTGATGTGGTGATGGCGCAGCGACGGACCCGCGATGGCGACACGCTGGTAAAACGGGTCGTGAATTATTTCGGTTATAAACTCATAAATCGCATCGCCAATCCTCCCATCATTCCGAACACCGGCGACTTTCGTCTCATGAGCCGCCGCGTCGTGAACGAACTGAACCGGCTCAAGGAATGCCACGGTTTCCTCCGGGGACTGGTCGCTGTGGTCGGTTTCAAGCAAACGACCGTGCTGTTCGATCGGCCGCCGAGGCACGCGGGCCAGACCAACTACAACCGATTTTGGGGCTCGCTGCGGATCGGCTTCAACGGGATTGTCTGTTTCTCCAGCTACCTCCTCACGCTCAGCGCCCAGGCGGGCTTCGTGATCGCGGGCGGCGGCTTCCTCATTGGAATCGTCTATGCCGTCATGAAAATTCTCGGATTTCCATTCCCGATTGGCAATCCCACCATCGTGATCCTGATCCTGTTCATGGGCGGCATCCAGTTGATCAGCGTCGGGCTCCTCGGCGAATACATCGCGCGCATTTACGAAGAAGTGAAACAACGTCCCAAATTCATCATCGATACCGCCGTGGGTTTTGACGCGGGCCGCGGCATTGCGGACAATCTGCCGGCGCGCGCGTCCTATCCGCTGCCCTCCGAGCCGCCGGGCAGGTTGCTCATCTGAAATGAAATCGGTTGCACACTGGCCCAAGATCCTGCCGCCGCTGAACGACGAGCAACGGCGGATCAGCGACGATTTCATGAAGCACTGGCACGAGGTGCTCCCGCGGAAATATGGGATCCTCGATGATTTCAATCACGGCTATGCCGTGGAACACGCCCCGAAAACATTTCTCTCGACGCTCGAGATTGGGGCCGGCCTCGGGGAACATCTCGCCTACGAGAAACTGACCCCTGAACAGGAGCAGCATTACGTCGCGCTCGAGATCCGTGAAAACATGGCCGCGCGAATCCGTGAACGATTCCCGAAAATCCAGGCGCGTGTCGGGGATTGCCAGGGTCGCCTCGATTTTCCCGACGGCAGTTTCGATCGTGTCCTGGCCGTACATGTCCTCGAGCATCTGCCCAACCTCCCGGCGGCCATCCGCGAAATGCATCGGCTTTGTCATCCCGAGCACGGCGTGTTTTCGGTGGTGATCCCTTGCGAAGGCGGACTGGCCTACACTCTCGCGCGCCGCATCTCGGCCCAGCGCATTTTCGAGAAACGTTACGGGCAGCCTTACAGCTGGTTCATCCGACGCGAGC
>JBEEGQ010000440.1:0-28059 GCA_041166945.1 Verrucomicrobiota bacterium | reverse complement strand
CCCGAACGCGCGCGGCGCTGGTTTCAGAAGCACCATGGCATGACCTTCGCCGCGTGGTGCCGCGGGATGCGACTCTCCCGCGCCTTCACGCAAATCCGGTCGGGCCAGCCGATGGATGATGTGATGCTCAGTCACGGGTTCGAATCGCACAGCGGCTTCAGGACCGCCTTCATGCAAACCTTCGGCAAGGCTCCCGGAAAATTTCGCGGGAGCGATTGCCTGCGCATTGGTTTTATTGAGACGCCCCTCGGACCCATGCTCGCCGCGGCGAGCGACCGCGCGGTCTGCCAGCTCGAGTTTGCGGATCGGCGCGGCCTGGAAAACAGTTACAAGTCGATGCGTCTTCGGTTCGGCATGCCGGTGGTTCCCGGCGACAATGACGTGCTTCAGCAATTGCGCTGCGAGTTGCGGGAATATTTTGGAAGCGAACGGCGCGATTTCACGGTGCCGATTGAATTGAAAGGAACGCCATTTCAGGAGCGCGTCTGGCGCGAGCTGCAACGTATCCCGTTTGGAAAGACAGCGAGCTATGAGGCAATCGCCAGAAAAACGGGCTCGGCGACCGCGACACGGGCCGTCGCGCGGGCCAACGCGACCAACCGCGTTTATTTGCTGGTGCCCTGCCACCGGGTCATTGCCAAGGATGGGACATTGAGCGGTTACGGCGGCGGTGTCTGGCGCAAACGGTTGCTTCTGAAATTTGAAGCGACCGGCGCATTGGAAGGGTAGCGCGGGTCAGACGCTCAGGCCAAACAGCCGCTGGTGCTGCTGGATGGCGTAGCGATCGGTCATCCCGGCCAGGTAATCGCAGACGGCGCGGGGCCAGCCATCGGCGCGCGCACGTTTTCGCGCGAGCTCGCCGATCTCCTGTGGGCGCTGCATGAAATAGTGAAACAACTGTTCGAGCATCTGCACGGCGCGGCGATTGGGTTCGTGAACCTGGGGATTGAAGTAGAGATTTTTGTAGAGGTACGCGCGGAGCTCGAGGTTGTCGAACTTGAGGGTCTGGCCGTAGCGAACGAGAGGCTTGGGCTGGAGCCGCACGTCATCTGAGGATTTAACCCCGGCGGCCAGGATGGCAGTTTCGCTCGTTTCCACGACGTCCTTCACCTGCACATCGATGATGCAGCGGATGATGTAATAGCGACGGCTTTCATCCGGGAGCGGACCGAATTGTTTTTTGACCAACGTGGCGGCCTGGCGCCAGATGGCCACCTTGGCGCTGAGTTGTTTCTCAGAGAGCAACCCGGCGGTGAGGCCGTCATCGAGGTCGTGGGAATAATAAGTAATTTCGTCGGCGAGGTTGGCGACCTGAGCCTCGAGCGATGAGGATTTCGCGTCGAAACCTTTGCGGCGGGCGGGGTGGTCGTAACCGGTGTGATGCTTGGCGAGGCCTTCCCGGACTTCCCAGGACAGGTTCAAGCCGGGGAAGGCCGGGTATTTTTGCTCGAGCAATTCGACGATGCGCAGGCTGTGTCGATTGTGCTCGAAGCCATGGTGCGGCTTCATGAGCTTGTTCAGGGCTTCCTCGCCTTTATGGCCGAATGGTGGATGGCCGAGATCATGGGCAAGGGCGATGGTCTCGGTGAGATCTTCGTTGAGTTGAAGGGCGCGGGAAATATTTCGCGCAATGGCGGCGACCTCCATGGTGTGAGTCAGGCGGGTGCGCAAATGATCGCCGGTGCCATTCAGGAAAACCTGTGTCTTATATTCGAGACGGCGAAAGGCGCGCGAATGAATGACGCGATCCCTGTCGCGTTGGTACTCGGTGCGAAACTCGGGCGGCACCTCTTTGTATGTGCGTCCGCGGCTGTCGGCGCTGAACTGGGCGTAGGGAGCGAAGATCAAACGCTCGCGTTCCTCCAACTTCGGTCGGGTGCAGGGCATGGGCGGAGTCAGGATTAGTATTTCAAGTCGTCGTGACGAGTGACAAGTTTAACCAGGACTTGACCCTCGTGCTGAATCGTTCGGAAAGGATGAGTCTCCTGACGTCGTCGGCCACGGCTGTTAGTTGTTCGCGATCAATTCCTGCACTGAAACGTCCCGCAGATCGAACAGGCGTCGGATCGTATCCTCGATCAGGTTGTTGGGACACGACGCGCCTGCGGTGACTCCCACGGTGATGGGACCCGACGGGAGCCAATCCGGCGTGGTGACTTCGAGGTGGTTGTGTTGATCCCAATGCCGGATGAGCGCGGCGGACTCCATCTTGGCGGCGTTCTTGATGAAGTAGGTGGGGAGCACCTTCTCGCCCATCTCAGCCAGATGCGATGTGTTCGAGGAATTATAGCCGCCGATGACGATGAGCAGGGCGAGGGGTTCGGTGAGGAGCTTTTGAAGCGCGTCCTGTCGATCCTGGGTGGCGCCGCAGATGGTGTCAAAAAAACGAAAATGTTGGGGGAGCTTTTCCGGGCCGTGCTTTTTTTCCATCACTGCCCTGAGCCGGCGTTGGACCTCCTCGGTTTCACCGCGCAACATGGTGGTCTGGTTGGCCACGCCCACAGCCTGTAGATGGAGATCGGGATCGAATCCAGGCGAATAGGCCCCTTTAAATTTTGCCAGGAATTCCGTTTTGTCGCCCCCATGCAGGATGTATTCGCAAACGTAGTCGGTTTCGGCCAGGTTATAAACCACCAGATAATGGCCGGCCCCGTAGGCAGTCGCCTGGGAGGTCGTCGCCTTGGTTTCCTCGTGCTTGGCCTTTCCGTGGATGATGCTGGTGACGGATTCCTTCGAATACTGGCGGACCCGTTTCCAAACGCTCATCACGTCGCCGCAGGTGGTGTCGACGAGCACGCATCCTTTTTCCTCCAGCTTGCGTCGCGTGGCGACCTCCGTGCCGAACGCCGGAATGATGACCACGTCTTCGGCGCGAAGCCGGGAAAGTTCCTCGTCGGTCGGTTTGTTGGAGATGGTTTGAATCCCCAGGTTTCGGATCTGATCGTTTACCTCGGGGTTATGGATGATCTCGCCGAGGAGATAAATCGGTTTGTCGGGCGGGAAGGAACGGCGCGCCGCATACGCGAGATCGATGGCGCGCTCGACGCCGTAACAGAATCCAAATTCCTTGGCGAGCTTCACGGTGAACCCCCCGGCGGTCAGCACGTTTCCCCGGGCACGGATCCGGTCCACCAGCTCGCTTCTGTAATGCGACTCGACCTGTGCCTGCACCGCTTCCATGATCTCGGGACGCCGAAGATTAATCTTTTTCGGCGGCGGATCCGGCTCTGGATTCGTCATGACATCAGCTTAACCACCCATGCGGGAGCGTCGAGCAGAAAGGCACCGGGCCGTTCGAAGCCGCAAGTGTCCGGCTGTCCGTTTGACATCATCCGGTTTTTCCGCTGAGATGCGCCCGACCTGAGCGTATCGAATCAAGCTATGAACCGTCCCATCCGTCTCTTTCTCTCCGGCGTTTATCGCGGGAGTTTCGTGGCCCTGCTGTGGATCACCGGCGTCGCGCATGGCGCGGACAGGACGGTGGCGACCTTCGAACGGTTCGAGGTTTCGTTCGATAGCGCGGCCAGTTATTCCAACCCGGTGCAGGAGGCCTCGCTGACCGCGACTTTCACTTCGCCGAAAGGGGCCAAGGCCGCGGTTCCCGGGTTCTGGGACGGCGGAAAAACATGGCGCGTGCGGTTTCTGCCGACCGAACCTGGCGCCTGGAAATTTGAAACAGCCTGTTCCGACAAATCGAATGCGGGGCTTCACGGCCAGGCGGGATCATTCACCGCCACCGCTCCCAGCGGTACGAGCCGGCTCGCACAGCACGGGCCCATCCGCGTTTCGCCCGATGGCCGTTATTTTGTGCATCAGGACGGCACCCCATTTTTCTGGCTGGGAGACACCGCTTGGAACGGGCCATTGCTCTCGACGGCCACCGAGTGGGATAAATATATCAAGGAGCGCACGCGCCAGAAATTCAGTGTGGTCCAATTTGTAGCGACGCAATTCAGGGCCGCGCCGGACGGGGACATCAACAAGCAGAAGGCCTATGGCGGCCTGGAAAAAATAACCATCAACCCTGCGTTCTTCCAACGCCTGGATGAGAAGGTGGATGCGTTGAACAAGGCGGGCCTGGTGGCTGCGCCTGTTCTTCTTTGGGCGATCAACGGCGGCGGGAATCCCAAGGTAAATCCGGGCAACTCGCTTCCCGATGACCAGGCGATCCTGCTGGCGCGTTACATGGTGGGCCGATGGAGCGGCAATGCGGTGGCATATTTGCTGGCGGGCGACGCGGATTATCGCGGGGAACGATCCGCGAAATGGAAGAAGATTGGACGGGCGGTGTTCGGCGACATCACGCATGGGCCGGTCAGCTTGCACCCCGGCGGGATGCAATGGGTCTGGAACGAATTCATCGATGAAAAATGGTATGACTTTGTCGGCTTTCAGAGCGGGCACGGAGACGATTCGAAAACGCTCCAGTGGATGATCGACGGCCCGCCCGCCGAGTACTGGATGCGGCTGCCGCACAAGCCATTTGTCAACCTGGAGCCCCCCTACGAGAACCACGTGGCGTACCAGTCCAAAAAACCGCACACGCCAGAGAACGTGCGCCGGGCGGTTTACTGGTCGCTTCTCAACACGCCGGCGGCCGGCGTGACCTATGGCGGACACGGAGTTTGGGGATGGGACGATGGCACAAAGGCGCCGACAGACCATCCGGGCACCGGCACCCCGATGCCGTGGGGCAAGGCGCTCACGATGCCGGGCGCCGAACAAATGGCCCACGTGGATGATTTTTTCACCTCGGTGGAGTGGTGGAAATTGCGTCCGGCGCCCGCCATGATCCGGGGCAATCCCGGCACCAGCGCTCCGCAAAATTATCTGGCCGCCGCCAAGAGCGATGATCGAAACCTGTGCGCCATTTATGTGCCGGAGGCCCGGACGGTTGAAGTGTTACTGAACCTCATGCCGGCGTCCCCCAATGTCTCCTGGTTCAACCCCCGCACCGGCGAAAAAAGTCCGGCTGTCGCGGTGGTAACATCCGACACGTGCCAGTTTCCGACTCCCTCGGAAGGCGACTGGATTCTGTTCATGAAGATGGAGAAAACCGATGTCAAGCCGGGAGGCGGCAACGGGACAAAACCGCCGGACGGCGCGACGAAGTGACCGTGGTGCGCGACAGGCATTGGAGTATCCGCGCGGCATTTGAACTGAAAGGAATTTAATATGGAACCACAAGGCGACATCGCACTGATCGGCCTGGCCGTCATGGGCCAGAACATCATCCTCAACATGAACGACCACGGCTTCACTGTCGTGGCCTTTAATCGCACCGTCGAAAAAGTCGATCACTTCCTCGCCAACGAGGCCAAGGGGACGAAGATTGTTGGCGCGCACTCCATTGAGGAGGTGGTCCGGCTCTTGAAACGGCCCCGCCGCGTGATGATGCTGGTGAAGGCCGGCAAACCGGTGGATGAATTCATCGAACAACTCGTCCCGCTCCTCGAACCCGGTGACATCATCATCGATGGCGGCAACTCCCTCTTCGAGGACACCAATCGTCGGGTGAAATACGTGGAGGCCAAAGGGCTGCTTTACATTGGGACCGGTGTATCGGGCGGCGAAGAGGGTGCGCGCCGCGGACCCAGCATTATGCCTGGTGGTTCTCCTGCTGCATGGCCGCACGTCAAACCCATCTTCCAGGCGATTGCCGCGAAAGTGGACGGTGACGTTCCGTGCTGCGACTGGGTCGGCGAACAAGGGGCCGGCCATTATGTCAAGATGGTCCACAATGGAATCGAGTACGGCGACATGCAGCTGATCTGCGAGGCTTATCAAATCATGAAGACCGGGCTGGGGATGTCCGCCAGTGAGATGCACGAGGTGTTCGCGGAATGGAACAAGGGCGATCTCGACAGCTATCTCATCGAGATCACCCGCGACATTCTTGCCTTCCAGGACACGGATGGCACGCCGCTGGTCGACAAGATCCTCGATGCCGCCGGGCAAAAGGGCACGGGAAAGTGGACTGTCATCAACTCGCAGGAGCTCGGCATTCCCATCACCCTGATGGCGGAAGCGGTTTATGCGCGCTGCGTTTCGGCGCTCAAGGAGGAGCGCGTAAAGGCCGCCCGGAAATTAAAGGGTCCCCGGCCGATCATCCGCGCAGCGCAGAAGGATTCGGCGAAGAAAGCCTTCCTCGAGGACATCAAGAGCGCGCTTTACGGCTCGAAGATTGTCAGTTACGCGCAAGGCTACATGCTGATGCGCGCCGCGGCGGCGGAGTATAAATGGAATCTCAATTACGGCGGCATCGCGCTCATGTGGCGGGGCGGCTGCATCATCCGGTCCCGTTTCCTCGGCAAGATCAAGGAGGCCTACGACAATAATCCAAAGCTGACCAACCTGATGCTCGACGATTATTTCAGGGGCGAAATACGGAAGGCCCAAAAAGGGTGGCGCAACGTGGTGGCCACCGCGGCCAAAAAAGGGATCCCCGTTCCCGCCTTCAGCACGGCGCTCGCCTTTTACGATAGTTATCGGGGCGCGGTCCTACCGGCGAATCTGCTCCAGGCCCAGCGCGATTATTTTGGAGCGCACACCTACGAGCGGGTGGACAAACCGCGCGGCCAGTTTTTTCACACCAACTGGACCGGTCGCGGCGGCGCCACCTCCTCCAGCACTTACAACGCGTAAAACGCAGAAGGAGCGCGGCATTTATGCCGCTTCGGGAAAAGTTCATGTAGATCAGCGGTTCATGGGCGCGGTCGCATAAAACTCCAGGGCCCTCGCCACGCCGTGCCCCCACGGCTGGTGGCTGACATATCCCTTTTGCGAACGCACGAGCGACTTCACCTCGGGAACCGCATTTTCCGGCGCAGCGACGCACGCGGCATGTGTCCCGTCGAGCATCGGAAGATCATTCAGATGGTCGCCCGCGGCGAAAACTTTTTCCCGGGCGACACCCAGCTGCCTCGCAATTTCCGAGAGCGCTGTGCCCTTGTTGTACGCCACATGGCTGAACCGGGCGTAGACATCGTTGCGCACGAGGACCAGCTCGGGAATCCCCGCGCAATAATCCTCGAGGATCTTCTGAATCTCGGCGGCGTCCTCGAGGTTCTCCGCGATCAGGCAGAACGGTGAGAACTCATCCTCGTAGAGCGACGCCCGAAAACGTTTGGCGATCCATTCCGAGAGCCGCGGCACATCCGGGCGCACGCGTGCGAAAAGTTCACCGTGCGCCTTTTTGCAGCTGTCGTTCCACGTCGCGCACGCTTCGTATTGGGAATCCACATGGACGAAGATGTCCCGTTCGACGGTGACGAGGAAATCGGGCTTCACGGCGAGCCGGGCGCGAGCCATCCCTTCCATCACACTGGAAAGATCGCGGCCGGTATTGATGACCCATTTGGCGCCGCGCTGCTGAAGGGAGGCGAGCAGGGACTGTAGATCGTGGGGGACCGGCGGATCTTCATGGTCGGCATGAAGCGTTCCGTCGAAATCGGTGGAGATGAGCTGAAGATCCATCCAACGCGGGTGAAGGCCCTCGATCAGTCCGAGGCCCCTCCGGCGCGAGCGGCCTTCCCGCGCCATTGCAGGAGCGGGGTGCGATCGGCGACGGAATTATTTTGCCGCATCCTTCGCCGCGATGGTGATGCTCTGCACCTCGACGCGCTCGAGCGGTTTGCTGTTTTCGCGACCGCTCGATTCGCAGGGAGTGTTGGCGATTTTTTCCAGCGTGTCGTCCCCCTGGATCACCTTGCCAAAAGCGGTGTATTGGCGATCGAGGAAACTGGCGTCGCCATGACAGATGAAGAACTGGCATCCGGCGGAGTCCGGATTCGCGGAACGCGCCATGGACAGGACCCCGCGCTGATGTTTGCGCTCGTTGAACTCGGCCTTGATTTTATAGCCGGGATCGCCCGTGCCCCAGGACGCTTCCTTGCTCTTGTCCTTGGTCAACGGGTCGCCACCCTGGATCATGAACCCTTTGATAATGCGGTGAAATGCCGTGCCGTCGTAAAAGCCCGAGCTGGCGAGCTTCTTGAAATTCTCGACGGTTTTGGGGGCGACGTCCGACCAGAGTTCGACCAGCATTTCGCCCTTGGTGGTTTTGATGACGACTTGTTCGTTCGCGGTGCTCATAAGTTGGCGGAAGATTTCAAATCAGGGCAGGATTTTGGCGGACTTGATCGAATCAAGGTGCGGGAATTCCTTTTTCAAAAAGACGTTTCCTTCCCTTTGAACACGGCCCTGGTCCGGCCCATGGCCGCTCGGCGCGCCCTCCCCATATTCGCCATTGATCTTGTCCACGACATCCATTCCTTCAGTCACTTTGCCGAACGACGCAAATCCCATCTGGTCCAGGTTCTGGTTGTTGCCGAAATTGATGAACAATTGGGTGGTGCGGGTGTCGGGCCCGGCTGTCGCAAACGTGATGGCTCCGCGGGCATTGCTGCTCTTGACCGGATCGTCCGGGATGGACGCCGCGCGCCAGGCGGCGGACACCTTCGGATCCCCATGAATGCCGAACTGGCACATGAACCCGGGGATCACACGGAAAAAAGTGACGTCCGTAAAGTAGCCGGAGCGAACAAGATTATAGAATCGATCCGCGCCGTTGGGTGCCAGCGACCGGGTCACTTCCACAGTGAATTTTCCCTTCGTCGTGTCAAACTGGGCCTTGAAGGTTTCAGGGGCCTTCTCGGTGAGCTTCGACGGATCGGTAAAACCGGCGGGTGCGACGGCCGGTTTGACCTCTTTTTTTGGCTCGGTTTTTTCATCCGCGCCCCGGCATGCGGCGATCAAGCACAGGCTGAAAATGGCGGCGCAAGGCAGCAAAAATTTATTCATAGCGGCGGAGATGTTCCACAGAACGACCGGGCTGTCACGCACAAAGCGGGGCCTGAAATCTCACGGCGCAGGGCTGCCTTGAGGTGCGGTAAACCGTTCGTTCCCGCCTTGCGCTGCTTTTGGCGCGACGCGGGCGGCTGGCTCTGGAAGGATGCCCGCCCACGTTACGTGATGAGCGAATTCGACAACGAAATGGCGCGGCGACTCGACGCACTCGAGGCGCTGGCTCTCCGGCGTCACTTGCGACGAGTCGACAGCCCGCAAGGACCGCGGATCACAATCGAAGGCAGTCCACAGTTGAACTTTTCGTCCAATGATTACCTCGGACTCGCCGCGCACCCCGCCCTCCGTGAGGCCGCCGAAAAGGCCGTGACCGATTTCGGGGCAGGCGCCGGCGCATCCCGATTGCTCTGCGGTTCGCTCGCCCCATTTCATGAACTCGAGGAGACCCTGGCGCAGTTCAAAGGGACCGAGGCAGCACTCTCTTTTTCCACAGGTTACGCCACGGCGCTGGGCACCATCCCGGCCATCGTCGGCAAGGGCGATGTCGTCGTCATCGACAAGCTCGTGCACGCCTCGATTGTGGACGCCGCGAGATTAAGCGGCGCGCGCCTCCGCGTTTTTCGGCACAACGACCCGGGCGACCTGGAACGCATTCTCAAATCGACGCAGTTGACGCAGTCCAGTGCGCAGCATTCCGGAGACGGCAGTCGCCGCGCTCAGGTTCTAATCGTCACGGAGAGTGTGTTCAGCATGGACGGAGACCTGGCGTCACTGCGCGAGATCGTGGAATTGAAAGATCGTCACGGGGCCTGGCTGATGTTGGACGAGGCCCACGCCACGGGACTCTTTGGAGAACAGCGTCGCGGTGTTGTGGAGGCGCAGGAATTGGAAGGGCGCGTCGAGATCCAGATGGGCACGCTGGGAAAGGCGCTCGGCGCGGCGGGGGGCTACATTGCCGGCTCCCGGCCGCTCATCGACATGCTCGTGAATCGGGCCCGCAGTTTCATCTTCAGCACCGCGCCGGTTCCCGCGGCGGCTGCGGCGGCCACCGCAGCCATCCGGCTGGTTCAATCGTTCGAAGGCGAGACGCGCCGGGCGATGCTTTGGCAGCGGGTGGACCAGGTGAAGAATTCAATTATCCGCGCCGGTTGGACGCTGCCCGCCGTTCAAAGCGCGATCGTGCCTGTCCTTTTTGGGGCTGAAACTCGCGCGCTCGAGGCGGCGGCGGCGCTCCGCGAGCAGGGCATTTTTGTTCCCGCGATCCGTTATCCGACCGTGGCCCGCGGGGCGGCCCGGTTGCGCGTCACCGTTACAGCCGATCACTCGCGCGAAGACATTGCCGCGCTGGAAGACGCCCTCCGCAGGCTGAAATGCAAAACTTAAAATGAACAGGGTCGCACGCCTGGATCACGCGCATGTCTGGCATCCTTTCACGCAGATGCGCGACTGGCTGCAGCGCGACCCGATTGTGATCGTTTCCGGCAAGGGCGCGGTGTTGCGCGACACGGCCGGCCGTGAATATCTCGATGCCAATTCGTCCATCTGGACCAATCTGCATGGTCATCGACATCCGAAAATCGATGAGGCTATCCGGAGGCAGCTGGACCGGATTTCGCACAGCTCCGCCCTGGGGCTGGCGAATGAGCCGGCGTCATTGCTGGCTGCGAAATTGATCGAATCCGCAAATCGAACCGTGCCGGCGGCAGGCAGGTCTGGCGCCTTTAGCGGGAAAAGGAAATCTCGAGCAACTGGTGCGCTCTCGAAGGTCTTTTTTTCGGACGACGGTTCGACTGCGATGGAGGTGGCGATCAAACTGGCGCATGAATTTGCCCGGCGCGAACGAGGTGTGAAGCGTCCGAAGTTTCTCTCCCTGCAAAACGCCTATCATGGCGACACGCTCGGTGCGGCGAGCGTGGGGCACATCGAGCTGTTTCACAAATCCTGGGAGGGACTTCGGTTCGCCTCGGATGTCGTGATGGCACCGTATTGTTACCGTTGTCCGTTCAATCGCGCGAAACCGGAACGGGCCGATGCCCGGGAATATCGCCGATGTCGCTGGGAATGCGTCGGCAAGGTGGAGGAGAAATTTGCGTCGCAGTCGAGAACGCGGCAGCCTTATGCGGCGATGGTTGTCGAGCCGTTGATGCAAGGGGCGGCGGGGATGATTCCACAGCCCCGGGGCTGGCTGGCTCGAGTGGAGGGGATTGTCCGGGGGCACGGCGCGCAGTTGATCGCGGACGAGGTGATGACGGGCTTCGGAAGAGCAGGGGAACCCGCCATTGCGGCGGAGATGGTTCCTGCATCTGGAGAGCCGCGTGGCGGGCACAAGGCAGGTGCCGCCGGATGCCTCGCAGTGCAGCACGAGGGTGTGCGGCCCGATTTTGTGGCGGTCGCCAAGGGTCTGACGGGTGGGTATCTCCCGATGGCGGCAACGCTGACGACGCAGGAGGTTTTCGATGCGTTCCTGGGCGGGTATGAGGAGTTCAAAACGTTTTTCCACGGCCACAGTTATACCGGCAATCAACTGGGAGCGGCGGCGGCGCTTGCCAGCCTGGAGCTTCTCGAAAGTCGGGCGTCGCAGGAGGCGAGGCGAACGCTGGAAAACGTATTGCGCGAGGAATTAAAATCTTTGTGGGCGCTTCCGCAGGTCGGTGATATCCGCCAGGTCGGCCTCATGGCAGGTGTGGAACTGGTGCGCGACTGGCGGACACGGGCGCCGTTCGATTTGCGGGAGCGCGCGGGAATGCGGGTGACCGACGCGATGGCCAAACGCGGCGTGCTGACGAGGCCGATTGGCAATGTGCTGGTCCTGATGCCCCCCTATTGCACGACCCCCGCGCAAGCGCGTCGCATGGTGGCCGCGCTGCGCAATTCCGTGGAGGAAACGTTTTTGTAAAAAGTTCAAATAGTAGGGACTGACCCCTTGGGGATCCCAAGGGGTCAGTCCCTACTATTTGAACTCATGGTGGCGATTGCATAATTTCCTGTTCGCCGAGACGGGTTTGCCGCACAAACAAAACATGTCCATGGTTCAACCCCTGCTGAAACTCGAGAAGGTGTCGAAGCAGTATGCCGCCTCGGCGGACGCCGGCAATGTCGACGTCTTGCGCGATGTGGATCTGGCGCTGGCTGCGGGGGAATCGCTGGCAATCGTGGGCCCGAGCGGTTGCGGAAAAAGCACTTTGCTCAATCTCATCGGCACGCTGGATCAACCCACGTCGGGACGTATCTGGCTCGATGGGATCGACCTCATGACCGTCAGCGAGAAGGAGCTGTCCACCATCCGAAATCGACGCATCGGGTTTATTTTCCAGGCGCATCATCTGCTACCCCAATGCAGCGTTCTGGAAAATGTGCTGGTCCCCACACTGGCCGGGCCGGAGGACAAGGCACGCGAACATGCCGGCGATCGCGCCCGCAAACTGCTTCAACGGGTCGGGATGGAAACGCGGTGGCATCATCGTCCAGGCCAGCTCTCGGGCGGGGAACGCCAGCGGGTTTCCGTGGTGCGCGCGCTGATCAACAGCCCAAAACTGTTGCTGGCCGACGAACCGACCGGGGCGCTGGATCGCACCAGCGCCGGTGCGCTGGGTGAATTGCTGGCGGAACTGAACCACGAGGAGGGAGTGACCCTCATCCTGGTCACGCACGCGCTGGATCTGGCCGGACGGATGCAGCGCGTCCTCGAATTGCGCGAAGGCAAACTTGTGACCCTCGAACCTCGAGCCGCGGTTTGAACGCCTGGCAGGGCCGGAGGACTTCGTTGTTTTAGAGCTTCACCGTTTTCCCCAGTTTCGCGCTGCGCACCGCGGCGTCGACAATTTCCTGTCCGATGCGGCTGATGGGCAGGCTGACGGGCCCTTCGAGTGGCTGTCCGCGGTCCAGGCAGTGCAACAGATATTGGACAGGATTTTGATGGGGCGCTTTCGGGGGTGGAGCGGAGACGCGAACAGGGCGCGGATTTTTCCGAGTTTGAACGGTGATGAAACGATCGTAGTCAGCGCTGCTGATCGTTCCGTCTGTACCGGCGATGATGAAACCGCAGCGCGGTTGCGGTTGAATGGTCCACGGATCGGTGAAGGTGCCCCAGCGGGTTTCGAACTTGGAAAGTCCATGGGCATAGCGCGCAATGACGAGGCTGTGTTCATCGACTTCGAGGCCTTTGGGTTGATCGACGACGGCCGTGACGTCGAGTGGGCGGCGACCGCCTTGGTACCAGGTCCCGAGGGTGGTGCCGTAGCCCAGGTAATCGAGCAGGGATCCGCCGCCGTGTTTCTTTTTGTAGAACCAGGAGAGCGGTTTTTCGCGCGCGACCTGGGCCGAAGTTTTTTCATCCTTATCGGCGCCGTGCCAGAGGGGCCCGCGATTGCCGCCAAAATGCCAAACATTCAGCACGTCACCGATAGCGCCGCCCGTCACCAATTCGTGGGCTTTTCGGTGAGAGCCAACCCACTGGAGCGGCCAGTTGACCATGAGGGTTTTGTGGGGCGGCATTGCGCCGACCATGGCGTCGGCCTCGGCGAGCGACGCCGCGAACGGTTTTTCGACCATGACATGCGCGCCGCTGGGCGCGACGTTTTTTACCCATTGACCATGTTGAGATGCGGCGGGGCAGAGGATGATGACGTCGGGCTTTGTCTTATCCAGGCAGGCGCGGTAATCGGTGAAGGCGCGGTCCCTGGGGATGCCGAGTTTGCGGATGGCTTCCTCCATGCGGGCCGGTTGTTCGTCCGAGATGCCGGCGAGGCGGACCTGGGGGTGTTCGTGAGCGAACCGAAGCAGGTCGCCCATATGAAAGTGGTCAAAGTTGATGCCGGCAATTTTGTAGATTTGGCGTTTCATGGGCGGTCGCGGGACTTTAGGGGTCGGGCGACGATGCAGGCGAGCGCCTTCTGCGTCCCGGGCCGACGAGGCATGCAGGTTATGCAGCGAGGTGGCAACATTAACGATACTGATTGTTGATCGATTTGGAATGCGGGCGGGCGGGAGTGGGGAGGGGGTGGGCCGTTTCTAAGCTCATTTAGCGCAAGAGGATGGCTTTCGCCTAAACGTTTGACACCCCCCCGTCGAATGTTAACCTGAGGGCGTGGCAAGTCCTTTTAAGACTTGCCTAAATTTGTCTCCGGCCGATGTAGTCGGAGGAAACAATCAGAACGATTAATTGACGATTCTCCATGAGTGATTCGACTGCAACAGCCACTCCCGCCGGTGGCGCCCCTAAAGTATCCAGGATTCAAGAGGCGGTAATCCGGATCGCGGGTAATTCCCAGGATGGCATCCAGGCGATTGGCGGCTTCCTGGCGCGGCTTGCCGGACGCAGTGAGCAGGAGGTAATGACCTTCATGACCATCCCGTCCACCATTTCGGGCGGCCCGTCGATCTTTCAGGTACGGGTCGGCTCGGGAGAGGTCCTGAGCTCGGGGGATGAGGCCGATGTGTTGCTGGCGTTTTATCAACATTCCTACAACGACCATCTTGGGTCTCTGAAGCAGGGGGGCATCGTTCTTTACGATGCCGATCACGTGACGGAGATTCCAGAGGAGAACAAGACGAAGTTTCATCATGTGGGAGTGGCGATCACCGGCCTGACGGTCGAGGCCATTGGAGGCACGGCGAAGGACAAGGGCAAAAACATCTATGCGCTGGGATTGATCGCCAAGATGTTCGATTTGAACGTGCCCAAACTCGAGAAGTTGGTCACCGAACGATTCACCGGCAAAGACCCCAGCATCGCACAGAACGCATTGACCGCGTTTCATGCCGGCTACAGCCATGCGCTGGGTGGGTTGATCGAAACCTTCCAATTTGTCGAATCCCAGCGGTCCCTCGAGACGCCCCAGATTGTGATGAACGGAAACGAAGCCCTGGCGTATGGGCTTATCGCGGCCGGCGTGCGGTTCGGCGCGGGGTATCCCATCACTCCCTGGTCGGACATCATGGAATTGCTCCGGCGCGAGCTTCCCAAATATGGAGGGACGTTTGTGCAGACCGAGGACGAAATCGCTGCCATCTCGATGGCGATTGGCGCCAGCTATGCGGGGCGCGTGGCCGTGACTGGTTCCAGCGGCCCCGGCATTTCGCTCAAGACCGAAGCCCTGGGGTGGGCAGTGATGGCGGAGATGCCGCTGGTGATCGTGGATGTTCAGCGTGGAGGCCCGTCCACCGGGATGCCGACGAACATCGAACAGTCCGATTTGAACATCGCCTGCTTTGGTGGGCATGGGGACAGCCCCCGGGTGGTGATCGCGCCGGCGGACGTCGAGGATTGTTTTTACACGGCGATCGAGGCCGTGAATATCGCGCGTGAATACAGCGTGCCGGTGATCATTTTGACAGACCAGGGGATCGCGACGCGCATCGAGGCGTTTGCGGAGCCGGATTTGGAAAAGGTTTGCCAGGATATCTCGGCGGATTTGTCGCCAGTGGCGGATCACAAGCCTTACGATTTGTCGGCGGCGGACGGGGTGACGCGGCACCTGGCGCCGGGCACGCGGATCCAGAGCGGGCGTTATCCCATCGTGACCGGCCTGGAGCACGATGAATTGGGGCATCCTTCGGGCTCGCCGAAAGTGCACATGGCGATGACCGCCAAGCGTCGGAAGAAGCTTCAAAAACTCGGGGCGGGCCTGCCGGTTCCGAAAGTGTATGGACCGCCGGAAGGGAACGTCCTTTTGGTGGGCTGGGGCTCGACCCAGGGGCCGATCAAGGAAGCGGTGGATCGGGCGCGCGCGGCGGGCGACAGCGTCTCATCGCTGCACATCAAACATCTCAACCCGCTTCCCCCCGGGCTGGACAATATTTTTGCGGGATTCAACCACGTGTTTGTAGTCGAGATGAACGACGAGGGTCTTTACGGATTTGGGCAGCTCGGCACATTGTTGCGGGCGCGTTTCTGCGATAAAAAAATCGAGGGACTCAACAAAACGGACGGCCTGACATGGAAGGTGCGCGAGATCCTGGATCGCGCGAGAAACGCGGTGTCCGCTGGGTTGAACAAACTCTAAAAGCCAGTTTACCATTTTGATCGATTGACCTTAATTAGTTTCCGAACGCCATGAACAATCCGATTTCCGACATTGCACCGCGCACTGGCAATATTACGAGCGTCCCCGCCCCGGCCATCCCGGGGGCCGAGGAGCGCAAGGGGCTGACCAAAAAGGAAATTGCAGCCGACCATCCGACCTGGTGTCCCGGCTGCGGGGATTTCTCCGTGCTGGCGCTTTACTTCAAGCTCATCGAAAAGCGAAAGATGTGGCATGAAAAGATCACCACGGTGGCCGGCATCGGCTGTTCGAGCCGCTTCCCCTATTTTGTCCAGGCCCACGGAGCCCATTACATTCACGGGCGCGCGCTGCCTTTTGCCAGCGGGATTTCCCTTTCACGGCCGGACCTGCACGTGTTTGTTTTTGGCGGGGACGGGGATGCGTTCTCGATCGGCGGGAATCATTTCAATCATACCGCGCGCAAGAACATCAAGATGACGTATTGCGTGATGGACAACTGGGTATATGGGCTGACGAAGAAGCAGACGTCGCCTACCAGCCCGCTGGGTTTCAAGAGCAAGACGGATCAATGGGGCGCGCTGGATCATCCGATCAACCCGATGAAACAGGCGATTAGCGCGGGTGCGACTTTTGTGGCGCGAACGACGCATACCAATCCCAATCATGTTTTGCAGATGATGGAAGCGGCGATGGATCACGATGGATTCAGCTTCATCGAATGCCTGAGCGAATGCGTGGAATTTTATGAGGGGGCCTTCGACGCCAGCAATCCCCGCAAGGGCGGTGTCTTCAGCCTGGTGCCGCCCGACCACGATATCACGGACGAGCATGCCGCCTACAAGCTGGCAGACCAGCCGTTCCCGGGGCATTTCGGAATATTTTACAAATCCAACCGGCCGACCAAGAACGCCAACGAAGCCCGGATCAATGCCGATGCGATGACGAAGACGGCCGGGCTGAAGGACTGGCAGATTCTGAAAAAGAATTTTGACCGGTTGAAATAATTTTCCATCCATCGTCCTGTGGAGCCCCGGCCGCGAGCCGGGGCTTTTTTTTTGGCCGCATCGGACGGGCGCGTGAAGCCGGTCCTTGAAAAAAAAGTTCAGGAAATTCCGGGGCACTCCGATAAAGCCGCGATGAGACCGCGCGCGCATTGCTGGATGGCGATGACTCATTTCCCGGCGCAAGAACTATTTTGGAATGTGGGGTCGGGACAACTGCGGACGTCAACATGCTGGTCACCGCTGTCCGAGTTTGGTACTCACTGCACGTGATTTTACGCGAAGTTCACTTTGGTGTCACAATGGGCGGACAGGTGTGACGGGTGATGCTCGAAGTTGGCGTTTCAGACGTGACAAACCAGAGACAACAAACAGCGGCAGGACGCCCTGGCTCCTTCTCGACGCGGGACAGAAGGGGAGAAGATGCGTCCGCTGGATTCAATTCATCAATCATGGAACAACCTTTGAACATTCTTCTTGTTGAAAACGAGCGCTCGGATGCGGAGTTGATTGAGCATGAATTGAAACGCGGCGGCGTGCGCTGCGAAACACGGCGGGTGGAAACGCGGGACGAATTCCTTGGCGAACTGGATCGTTTTGGGCCCGACGCCATCCTGGCGGATTGCACGCTGGCTGATTTTGGGGCCATCGAGGCGTTGCAACTCCTTCGCGAGTGTCATTCGGATGTGCCGCTGATTCTGGTGACGGGTTCGCACTCGGAGGAGGCGGCCGTGCGGTGCATCCAGGAGGGCGCGGAGGATTATATCCTCAAGGCGAGCCTGCGCCGGCTGCCGTCGGCGATCGAAAAGACGTTGAAGAAAAAAAAGGCGGAGCGGGATCGGACTGATACCGAGATCGCCTTGCGCCGCAGCGAGGAGCAGTACCGGCTCATCACCGAGAACACGCGGGATTTGGTCTGCCTCCTGGATCTGGAGTTCCGGCCGCTTTACGCCAGTCCCTCGTTCCAATTGGTGCTGGGTCGCGAGCCGAAGGAGATCACGAGCGCGACGTGCGCGGGATTTCTGCATCCCGATGACGGCCCGGTCCTGCGCGAGGCATTCGACGAGGCTCTTTTTTTCCACGAAGGCCGGAACGTGGAATTGCGGCTGCAGCATGTGAATGGAAGCTGGCTGACGTTTGAATCGGCGGTGACGTGCATTTTCGAGGAGGGGAACAAGCCCCGGCGGATCCTGGTGGTGTCCCGCGACACGAGCGATCGCAAGCGGGCGGAGAAGGAGATCCGAAAGCTGGCGGCCTTTCCGCGTTTCAATCCCAATCCGATTTTTGAGTTCTCGGCGGAAGGCACGCTCAGCTATTTCAACGATGCCGCTTTGGAAATGGCCCGGTCCCTCCGGCGCGCGCATCCGCAGGCGATCCTGCCGTTGAACGTGGCGCAGATCGTCAAGCAATGCCTCTCGACGGGCCAGAACAAACTGCCTCTTGAAACGAACGTCGGCGGCCGTGTGCTCTCCTGGTCCTTCTTCCCGATCGACTCCAACCAGGTCGTCCATTGTTACGCGGAGGATGTCACGGAACGGCTCAATCTCGAAGCGCAAGTGCGACAGGCGCAGAAGATGGATTCCATCGGCCAGCTCGCAGCCGGAGTGGCGCACGACTTTAATAATCTTCTCACGATTATCCAGGGGCATGCGGGGCTGCTGAGCACGGCTCCCGGCGGGATGGACGGGGATTTTACGGAGTCGGCGCGACAAATTGTGCTGGCCGCAGAGCGTGCCGCAAACCTGACACGCCAGTTGCTGATGTTCAGCCGCCGGCAAATCATGCAGGCGCAGCTGCTCAATATGAACGACGTCGTCGCCAACCTGAGCAAGGTGCTCCGCGCGCTGCTGGGCGAACAGGTGGTGCTCAAACGGAATGTCATGGATGATCTGCCCGCGATTAATGCCGATGCCGGGATGCTGGAGCAGGTGCTTGTGAATCTCGCGGTCAATTCGCGCGATGCCATGCCGCGGGGCGGCACATTGACGATCAACACGTTTTTCGTGGAAATTGACCAGGGTTATGCGAACCGCCATCCCGAGGCGCGCGAGGGTAGTTTTGTCTGTCTGAGCGTCACTGACACCGGCCACGGGATGGATGCCGCGACTCTCGCGCGCATATTCGAGCCATTCTTCACCACCAAAGAGATCGGCAAGGGCACGGGACTGGGATTGGCAACCGTGTATGGAATCGTGAAGCAACACCAGGGATGGCTGGAGGTCCAGAGCGAGGTCGGCCGCGGCACCACCTTCAAGGCGTTTTTCCCCGTCAGCACGCGCGCTGTGGACGGCACCTCATTTTTGCCGGCGGCCATCGCCGAGGGCGGCGACGAAACCATTCTCGTGGTCGAGGACGAGCCGGCGTTGCGCGATTTGGTGCAGGAAATCCTCGAACATAAAGGCTATCGCGTGATCTCGGCGGCGACCGGCCTCCAGGCACTCAAAGTGTGGGAAGAGCGCGGCAAGGAGATCGACCTGCTCTTCACCGACATCATGATGCCCGAGGGCGTCTCGGGCCGCGAACTCGCCGATCATGTGCTTCGCGACAATCCGGACTTGAAGGTTATTTATAGCAGCGGATACAGCCTCGACGTCGTCAGCCCGGACTTCGTCATCAAGGAAGGGACGCAGTTTCTGCAGAAGCCGTATAATCCCGAAACGCTCGCCCGAACGGTGCGCGAGTGCCTGAACGTCTGAAGCCCGCGCGCCGGCGCCGTTCAGGCCGGAACTGTGGGCGGCCTCAATTGATGAACGTCAGTTCGTTCGTCTCGAGCAGGACTTGCGCGAGTTTTTCCCATGGTTCCAAATGTTTGGGGGAGACGGTGCCGCTGAAGTCCTTTTCCGCATTCCACTCCGCGACCTCCCCCGGCTTGCCGCCTTCCAGTTTCACGATGGGTGTCCAGGTGAAGGGGCCTTTTCCGATCACGAGGAAATCGATCGTGTCGCCCCGTTTGACGGCGACGCGCGGAAGTTTTGTCGGCACCAGCGACCCGTGCGGGCCTGAGAAGGTTCCGAGCAGTCCGGTGCCGCTGGAAAGGATGATCCCGCGCGCATTATCGGATAACTCCTTCGATTGGGTTCCGAGGACACCATCAATGGAAACAAAACCGTCGCGCCGGGCGGTCCATCGACGGACGGCGCCAAACGCGGGACCATTTCCGGGGCGCCCGCCCTTGGCGGTGAGGGCGACCGGGCCGGCTTTGTTGCCGCGCGTACCGGGCACCCAGGCGTTCCCGTTGAAGTTGCCCATCTGGACAAAGGTTTTCATCTGTTTGGAAGCCGGATCAAATTCGCCATATCCATATTCCCACGCGAGGGTGCCGGTATTGGCGGTGGTAACCGTTCCTTCGCCCTGGAGATAATCCAGCGCGAGCTTCATTTCGATGTCCGAGGGGGCGCGCTGATAGATCAATCGATAGAGCAATTTAATTTTCTCGTGCGCGCCCGGGGCCGTTTTGAAGTCCGGACGCAGGGTCAGGTTCTTTGCCTGTTCCACGACCAGGGGGCTGTTCATCATGAAGAGCGCCTGCTGGGGGACGATGGTCTGGTTGCGCCGGCCGGTGGTCATGTCGGGATTCGCAAAATCGAATGCGAGGCTCATGTTGGGGACGCGCGTTCGGTCCACGTAACCGTAAATGGTGCGCCGCTCGGGGTAGGGTTCGCGATCCAGCGGCACGCCCGGACCGCCCATGGTGGTGTCGAGTTTTCCGCCAATGGCCAGGAGGGCATCGCGCATCGCCTCGAAGTCGAGCCGTTGCCGGTTGAATTGCCAGTAGTAGCGATTGTCGGGATCCGTCTGGTTGTAGCGCGCGTTTTCCTCGCTGCTCTGCTGGTATGTGGCCGACAGCATCATCAGGCGGTGGAGGCTTTTGATGGACCAGCCGTTTTCCATGAATCGCGCGGCGAGATAATCGAGAAGTTGCGGATGCGTTGGCGGCTCGGAGCGCACCCCGAAATCGTCGGGCGTCGCCACGAGGCCCGCTCCAAAATGATGAAGCCAGGCGCGGTTGACCATGACCCGGGCCGTGAGGGGATTCTCCTTGCTGGCGATTGTCTGGGCGAGTTCGAGGCGTCCCGATCCGTCATGGAACGGGGCGCGGTTGGGTTTGATGATCTCGGGCGCCTGACGGGGGACGACGGGCCCGCGGCTTCCGGCATTGCCCTTGATCATGACAAACGAATCGCGCGGCTTTTCGTTGTCCTCGAGGACGTGCGCGCGGGCGGGCGAGCCGGGATGAGTCGATTTTACATCGTTCACCGTTTTCTGGAGCGTGTTAAAACTGTCCCGTGTCTTGTTGTCGCGTTGGATGAACGCCTGAGTGATTCGGTCATCGATGAAGATGGGGGAATTTTTTCCGGCGGCCGCATGGCGGATTTCTTCGAGGTCCTTGTCCGGAAATCCGGCCGGTTCCGGGCCCGCGTCCATGGAACTGCGTTTTCGCGCGTCGTAGCCGGCGATCAAGGCGTCCCATTGTTTTGCGGTGCTTGTCAGGAGGGCGCCGTACCTTGCGGCGACCTGCGAGAGGGTGGCGGGAGGCGAGACAAACAACCGGGCGACGATCGGGTTGATCGGCCGGGCCTTGTTGGTATTCGCGTAAAAGCTGGCAGACATGGCGCGCGCCTTGGCGGCGAACTCCCGATCGTCGAGGGCTTCAAATGCAAACCACGGCGCCCAAACCGGGTTGTGTTTGGCGGCTTTTCCGCGCAGGTAATTGTCCCAGGAATTGCCGAGTTGCGGCAGCAGTCCTTTTCTCTGGAAAAAGGCACCCCGCGGAAGGCCGTTGGTGAGCTTCTTAAATTCATGCAAGCCCAGGAGATAATCATCGATCTTGCTGCGCATGTCGGCGGCCAGTTCCTTTTCGACCTTGCCCACAAAATTCGACAGCGCCAGTTCCCGTTCGGTGAGCTGTTTTAAATAGTCGCGATAGAGTGGCGTGTCCTTGATGGGTTCGAGGGTGGGTCCCTCCCTGGGCTCGTTGCTGCTGTTGAACACGCCATGCAACGAGTAATAATCCTTCGTCGGAATCGGATCGAATTTGTGATCGTGACAACGCGCGCATGCCAGCGTGAGCCCCATCGTACTCTTTCCGATCAAGTCGATGCGGTCATCGATGATGTCATTGATATTGTTCCCAAGCCGGTTGCCCAGGGTCAAAAATCCCATCGCCGCGAGATCGCGCCCGCTCGACCCGCTTAATTTGTCGCCGGCAATCTGGCGGAGCAGAAACTGGTCGTACGGCATGTCCTCGTTGAACGCGCGAATCACCCAATCCCGGTAGGTGTAGCTCCACAGGTAACGATTGTCCCGGCCCTGGTTGGCCGGTCCTTTTGTATCCGCATATTTGGCCAGGTCCAGCCAATGGCGTCCCCAGCGTTCGCCGTAACGCGGCGAGGCCAGCAAGCGGTCGATCACCACCGCCCAGGCGTTCGCGGAGGAATCATTCACGAAGTCGTCCACCTCCCGGATGCCGGGCGGCAATCCGTGGAGATCAAACGTCGCCCGCCGAATGAGGGTTACCTTGTCGGCCCGTTTGGATGGGGACAGACCCTTCGGTTGCATCGCCGCCAGGATAAACCGATCGAGATCATTTTGCGCCCACTGCGCCGCGTCGCCGGCCGCGGGCACCGCTGGTTTCACCACGGGTTTGTAAGCCCAATGTTTTTTTGCCGTTTCCATGTCGACGGCGTACATCGCCTTGGCGGTGGTCCCCTCGATGCGCGGATCGGGCGCGCCCATCCGCACCCATTGTTCCAGATCGGCGATCAAGGTGTCCGGCAGCTTTTTGTCACCGGGCGGCATTTGCAGGTCCTTGTCCTTGTACCGGACCGCGGTGATGAGCAGACTTTTTTCGGTGTTTCCGGGAACAACGGCCGGTCCGGTGTCGCCGCCTTTCAACACGCCATCGCGGGTGTCGAGGAGCAGGCCGCCCTTGAGTTTTTCGGCTCCGGCGCTGTGACACTTGTAACAATTCTCGACGAGCACCGGCCGGATCTTGGACTCAAAAAAGTCGGCCTCCGCTGCGGAGAGTTTCGACGGCGCGGCGGCGTGCGACAGTTGAGGAACACCCACGACGCCGGCGGCGAGGAGGAGCGGAAAGAATTGAAACGCTTTCATGGAGTTAGTTTGTTCACGAGCCATGGCGGATTGTCCGCCCACCGTTCGTCCATTTGCCCGCAACATCAGAATGCCATGTGCCAGCCAGGGCGGGCGGGCGACCCCGGCCACTGGCCCATGGGAATTCTGCGTCTCATGGATATGTCAGAGAATCGGCGCTCCTGCAAGGCGCAATCGGCATCGTGAAGGCGGCTTTTGCGCGCAACGTTGCACGCGTGACGGATGTATGGGAATACTCGTCGGCACGTCTTGGCAGGGGGCTGTTTTCCGGGGCGTCCTTCGATGCAAGTTTCCGAAGCCATTCAATGTCCGTTCTGCGGACAGTCGTTCGAGCTGATTATCGACACCAGCGTGGCGACGCAGCGATTCACGACGGATTGCGAGATCTGTTGCCGGCCCTTCGAGGTGGTGGCGGAATCCGAGCCGGGCGAAATTCTCTGCTTGGAGGTGTTGTCCGGTTAAGGGAGAGTCCGGCCCGCATGACGCCACAAATCGTTCTTTGGATTTACATCGTCCTCCTCATTGCCGGTGGAATGATGGGGCTCATCAAGGGCAAAAGCAAAATATCGCTGATCACGTCGGTGGCTTTTGCCGTGCCGCTCATCCTCTGTGAATTCAATGTGATCCAATTTCAGGTCGCCCGCTGGATTTTGATCGCGCTGCTCATCGTGTTCGCATGGCGCTTCAGCCAATCGAAAAAGTTCATGCCATCGGGCCTGCTCGTATTCCTCACCCTCGCCACTCTCGTGGGATTGTACTTCTTGAAGTGAGTCGGGAATCGGGGAAGGCGCACGAGATTGAACCTGCCGGCATTTATCTCCCGCACCCGAACGTATCCATCAGCAAGGGCTGTGAATTTCAGGACGCCGGCGCGTCATCTTTTCGCTCCATTTTCTTCAAGTCTTCCTCGAGGAATTTGCAGACATCCTTGAATTTCGCTCCGTTTTTCGGGTCGACGTGAATGAGAAGCTGGTGGGCTTCGAGGGACGTTCGCTGGATTTCGCTTCGGTTCGCCTCGAGGGTTGTTTGGGGGAGCGGCTCCAGGGCGTCGGTCGCAATCGGAGCGCCCCTCGAGACCTGGAACAACTGGGCAACGCCGAGATTTTCGAGCAGACCGGAAACTCGGTCGCTCGGATTCAGAAGTTCGATCGTCGCAGGCAGGGGACCCGCCTCTTCACTGAATCTCAGACCCAGCCAGGCGAGCACGCCGAGAAAGGTGCTGTCCATGAGCTGGCACTCTGTTAAATCGAGGATGAAATGCCGCCAGCCTCGCGTGCGCAACCCGAGGATGAGGCTGCGAAAATCCACGCTGCAAGCGCAGCCCGCCCGGCCCGCGATCTTCACGCAGACGAACCGATCATTCACCCAAACGGCAATGTTGGCGGGAGAGGCGCCCATACGACTTCTGCCATCAGACTAGGCGCGACTCCGGCAGCGAGTCAAGTGACGCAAAATGTGCGTTCGACAATTTCCCCGTAATTATCGGCTTGTGACAACGATGCCACTGCCATTAAACGGCCCGAATCGAGCTCGCCACGAGACGGTTGCGCGCGCATGCTCGGCGCCTTGTGCAAAACGTTGTCACTGTCGAACTCTCGCGCGATTGCAACGCCGTTCAAATTCCGAGCGGCGCAGCAACGATTCTCCCCAAGGGCACCCCGGTGGACATCACTCAGACACTCGGAGGCAGCTACACGTTGCGTGTCGGCGGCGGGTTGTTCCGCATCGCAAGTGCGGACGCCGACGCCCTCGGCGTCCTGCACACGGAGTCAGTTACGCCGGCTGCCGCGGCATCCGGCGGCAAGCCTGCGGTGAGCGAGGAGCAAGTCTGGGACATATTGAAGACCTGTTATGACCCCGAGATCCCGGTCAACATAGTGGACCTCGGACTTGTGTATGACATGCAATTGAAAAAGCTGCCTTCGGGGCGAAGTCGCGTGGATGTGAAAATGACCCTCACCGCGCCGGGCTGCGGCATGGGCGGAGTCATCGCGGGCGATGCCCAACAAAAACTGCTGATGCTCGACGACATCGAGGAGGCGACGGTTGAGATCGTTTGGGAACCGTCATGGCACCAATCAATGATCACCGCCGACGGCCGTCGCGTTTTAGGATTGGAATGATCCGAGCGGGCGGACCCATGCGGCAAAGGATGTAGCACGAGCTTGTCCCGCTGCCAGGAGGCCAACCAGTCGTTGCAATTCCGGTGTGGCGGTGTAGAAGAGAGCAGACACAAGCGTAAATCGCTTATGATCGAGCCACTTCTAAAAACCCAGCTCGCTCCGGTGGCCGAGAGGCATCGTCGCTGGCGGCTGGCCCGGGCCCTCGCCGTGTGCTGGATGTCGGCATCCGTTGCCGGGCTTCTGCTGCTACTCCTGCAACGAGCCCGCGGCTGGCACGCTTCCTGGAGTTTGCCCGTGATCCTCGTGGCGGCGGCTGCGGCAACCATATATGTATGGCGTCGCGTCGCGCGATGGGAACCCGACTATCGCGACATCGCCCGGCGCATCGAAGGCCAGCATCCGGAGTTGCACGCGTTGCTCATCACCGCTGTTGAACAAAAGCCGGATCCAAAAACCGGCCGTCTCAACTTCCTCCAAGAACGTGTTGTCCAGGAAGCCGCCGACAGCGCCCAGCAACAACGCTGGCTCGACACCATTTCCGATCGCCGCCTTTTTTCGGTCGAGCTCGCTCAGGTCGCCGCCCTCGTCCTGTTCCTTTTTCTTCTGGCGCAACTTTACCGCGCGCCCGCCGTTTCCCCATCCGCTCCCGCGGCTCCGGCTGCTGTCGCCAGCAAAATAACGGTGACCCCCGGCGACACGACGCTGGAACGGGGCAGTGGGTTGGTGGTGTTAGCGCGCTTTGATGGGCGCCTGCCTTCGGAGGCCACGCTGGTCATCGGCCCCGGAACCAATACGTCGCGCCAATTGCCGCTGACACGCAACTTGGCGGATCCGATCTACGGGGGAAGCCTGCCGGAGGTCACATCCAATCTCAGTTATCGCGTCGAGTATCCCGGCGGACAGACCCGCGACTTCACAGTGACAGTGTTCGATTATCCGGCGTTGCTTCGATCGGACGCCTCGATTCATTACCCGGAATACACGGGGCTCGCCGACAAACGCGTTGAGGAGACACGGCGCATCAGCGCGGTGGAGGGTTCGAAGTTCGACCTGAATCTAAAACTGAACAAGCCTGTTACTTCGGCCACCCTCATCCCAAAGGACAAATCGCTGGTGACATCGGCGATCGTGCCGCTGTCCGTCGAGACCAACCAGGCGGTGGCTGTGCTGAAAAGTTTTCCCGTGGTCAGCGCCGCCTATGAGCTGCAACTCGTCGACGCCGAAGGCCGGACAAACAAGCTGCCCGCGCAGTTTGTTTTCGAAGCGGTTAAGAACCGTGTCCCGGAGCTGAAGATTCTTTCGCCGCGTGGCGACCAGAAGGTCTCGTCGCTCCAGGAGGTTTCGTTCAACGCGGAGGCATGGGACGATTTCGGGTTGCGCGATTATGGACTGGCTTATTCGTTGGGCGGCGCCGATCCCAAATCCCTGTCCCTCTCGACGAATGTCTCGAGCGCGAATGAGCGCCGGACCTTCGCACACCTGATGAAACTGGAGGACCTGCACGCGCAGCCGGATGAACTCGTCACCTGGTTTGTCTGGGCCGATGATATTGGCCCGGATGGAAAAGTGCGGCGGACCTCCAGCGACATGTTCTTCGCCGAGGTGCGCGCGTTCGACGAAATCTTTCGCGAAGGCGAATCACCCGAAGGCGCGCCGAGCCAGCAAAAACAGCAGCAGCAGGGAAACAAGGCCACCAAGCTGGCCGAGCTTCAAAAGCAGATCATCAACGCGACCTGGAAACTTCAGCGAACCCATCCCGTTGTTTCCCCGCAATATCTGAAGGACGCCGTGGTGGTGTTGGAGTCACAACAGGAGGCGTTCGAAAAGGCGGTGGCCATCCAGGCGGAAGCGACCCAATCGAAGGCGCAATTGCTGATCGGGAACGTGGTGGACCAGATGACCAAGGCCGTCGATCAGCTGGCGCGCGCGACGAATTCGCCGGCTCCGTTGCCGCAGGGGATCGCCGCGGAACAAGCCGCCTACCAGGCGTTGCTGAAACTTTCCGAGCACGAGTTTCAGGTGGCGCGCAGCTCCAACTCGCGGCAGCAGGGTGGCGGGCAGCAGGGCAACCAACAGCAAGTGAACCAGCTCGATTTGAAGCCCGCCGAGGATCGCTACGAAACCCAGCGGCAGGCGACCGAGCAAACCCAGCAGAGCGCCGAGCAGCGGGAACAATTGCAGGCGTTGAACCGCCTCAAGGAACTTGCCCAGCGCCAGCAGGATCTCAATGAGCGCATCAAGGAGCTCCAGACGGCCCTCCAGGAAGCAAAGACGGACGCCGAACGCGAGGAGGCCCGGCGCCGGCTCAAGCGCCTGCGGGAGGAGGAGCAGGAGATGCTCGCGGATATTGATGAACTTCGCCAGCGCATGGAGAAACCCGAGAACCAGTCGCGCATGGCCGAAGCCCGGCAGCAGCTCGAAAACACCCGCGCCGAGGTCCAAAGCGCCGCGGAGTCCCTCGAGAAGGAGGCTCCCTCCAAGGCGCTCGCCAGCGGCACCCGCGCCCAGCAGGATCTTCAAAAACTCCGGGATGATTTCCGCAAAAAAAACTCGAATCAGTTTGCGGATGACATGCGCGAGATGCGCGCCAACGCCCGTCAGCTCGCCCAGCAACAGGAGGATATCGGCAAGAAACTCGATGCTGTTGTCAATTCGCCCCGCAAATCCCTCGCGGATACCGGCGAAGCGAAGGAACTGTCAGATAAACTTTCCCAGCAGCGCGCCGGCCTGACCAATCTCCTCTCCAACATGCGCGACGTCAGCGAAAAGGCGGAGGCCGCGGAGCCGCTGCTGGCGCGTCAACTTTACGATACGCTCCGCAAAAATTCGTCCACCAAGACCGATACCAATCTGTTCATTGCCGGGGAACTGGTGAAACGCAACTTTCTGCCCGAGGCCGGCAAGTTCGAGGAGTTGGCGCGGGCAGATATCCAGGATTTGAAACAGGGAGTGGAACGCGCGGCTGACAGTGTCCTGGGGGATGACATTGAAGCGCTCCGTCTTGCCAAGCGC
>JBEEGQ010000439.1:0-10343 GCA_041166945.1 Verrucomicrobiota bacterium | reverse complement strand
ACGTGAAGCCAAAGCGGTGTTATGCCACCGCAGTCCAAGGTCCAAATTCTCGAAAAGGGTCACGTGAGTTTTTTCTCCATTTGGACTGACGGGGACATGTTCCCGCTTTTCCTGCGTCGTGATTGGGGTGAGCATAGTCGACACGTGAAGCCAAAGCGGTGTCATGCCACCGCAGTCCAAGGTCCAAGTGGCATGCAGTTTGCACTCAACCTTCCCGCTGCGAATGTCGGATTTGCACGGTGCCCAGACCTTACCCTTAGCAATTCCATCGATTTCTCGCCCCGACGCCCATGGCCCGGGCAATGCTTTTCATCCGGCAGTGCGTTGGCACTCGATCTCGGCATTTAAAAAGCCCACATTGGAAAGTTTATATTATGAACTCGATACCAGCCCGTTTCCTTTTCGCCGTTTTGATCTGCCCTTTAGCTTTTCTCGTAGCCGCTTGCGATCAAAAATCGGACCATGCCAACGCAAGGACACCTGACGCGGATAACACCGCGACAAACGTTCGTGATCGCGGTAATGCCACGTTGACCCCCGAGGACCAGGGCGGGTCGCCCGCTGACCGCGAAGTCACCCAAAAAATCCGCAAGGCCCTGGTTATTGATTCCAGCGGCTATTCGACCACCGCGAAGAACATCAAAATCATCACCGTCAACGGCAAGGTCACCCTGCGCGGTCCTGTGAAGACGGATGCCGAGAAAACAGGCATCGTGGCCATCGCAAAAGGCATAGCAGGCGATGCAAACGTCGACGATCAACTGGACGTCAAAGCGAATCCCTAACCGGGCCACACCCCGAACACTTAACCTGAAAGGAATATTATGATCCCGATGCAAAACCCGGCGTCTGCCGCCGATTACTTTGGAAAAAAAATGGCGTTCACCACGGGCCCGATTGAAGTCAGTCATTACATTGAGGAGGGGGAGAAAATGGTGCTCATCGATGTGCGGGACGAGGAGGATTATGCGAAGGGACACATCCCGGGCGCGATCAACATTCCGGAAAGCCAATGGACCAACGAAAAGGGCCTGCGAAAAGATGTGACGAACATCCTCTATTGCTACAGTGCCACGTGCCATCTGGGGGCCCGGGCTGCGCATGATTTCGCGCTGAAAGGTTATTCCGTGATGGAGATGGACGGCGGGTTCGAGGCCTGGGAGGAGAACGATCTCAAGGTCGAAAAGGAATCGCGCAAGGGCGTCTTCAGTTAATTTTATTCTTCAGCTGCCGA
Organism: Verrucomicrobiota bacterium; assembly: GCA_041166945.1. GTDB lineage: Bacteria > Verrucomicrobiota > Verrucomicrobiia > Limisphaerales > JADJPG01 > DASTLJ01. The sequence continues at coordinate 9,109 of JBEEGQ010000439.1, read as the reverse complement.
CGATTCCGTCCTCGAGTTCTTTAATCGAAGTTTTCAGAACCGTCTGAGCCACCTTGTAGCCTTGATGGTCGGTATTGTCGGACAAGCCGTCGAAATACCGGGCTACGCGCAGCCGGGCGGCTTCGCAAAAATAATCTGCCAGCTCAAGGGTGCCGGCTTCGGCATCCTTGTCCTGCTGGACCACGCTGTTGGCGCGGGAGCAGGTGGCGGTGATGGCAAAAATTTCCGCGCCGATATCGACGAAGCGTCCGAGCAACACCTGTTCGCGTTCCAGTTTGGGCCCATGCTGGACCATCGCGTGAAAAAGCCGGCGCGCGAGGCGGCGGCTGGTCTTTGCGGCGTACCGGAGATGACGGGCGAGTGTGGGGTGGACGCCAGCGGGGATGCCCGAGCCGAACGGCAGCCATTGGCGGGGATACCAGCCGGCATAGAATCCGGCCGCTTTCATTGCGACTTTGAGGCGTTCACCGAGCGGTTTTCGGGAATCAAAAATCGCGCCGCTCACCTTGAGGTGGGGATCGAGCATTTCGCGGGCGATGAACAGCCGCATGATTTCGCTGCTGCCTTCAAAGATGGTGTTAATGCGGCAATCGCGCATGAACCGTTCGACGGCGATCGGTTCCTCTCCGCGAGCCTTCAAGGAATCCGCGGTTTCGTAGCCGCGTCCCCCGCGGATCTGCATCGTTTCGTCCACGATCCGCCAGGCCTCCTCGGTGCCCCACATCTTGGCGATGGCGGCTTCGAGGCGGATGTCGGCTTTCTTGTCCTTGTCCACCATGCTGGCGACGAGCAGCGTCATGGCTTCCATCGCGAAGGTGTTGGCGGCGATGCGGGCGATCTTATCCGCGATGGCGGCGTGCTTTCCGATGGGCGCTCCCCATTGGACCCGTGCGTTGGCCCATTTTTTAACGATGCGCAGGCACATTTTCGAAGCGCCGGCGCATGCGGCGGGGAGGGTGAGCCGGCCGGTGTTCAACGTGCTCAGGGCCACCCGCAGGCCCTTGCCCTCGCCCCACACGATGTTCTCCCGGGGCACCACGACATTCGTGAACCGCACCACTCCGTTGTAGAGCGCGCGCAATCCCATGAAATGGCACCGGTGCGTCACTTCCACTCCGGGAGTGTCCATCTCGACGATGAACGCCGTGACCTGTTTCTTTTCCTTTCCATTGACGGTTTTGGGGGGCGTCTGGGCCATCACGACGATCACGCCGGCCTTGACGCCGTTGGTGCACCAGAGTTTCTCGCCATTGATCGTAAAATATTTGCCGTCTGCGGTGGGTTCTCCGCGGGTGGTCATGGTGGCGGGGTCGGAACCGACTCCCTGCTCGGTGAGGGCGAAGGCGGATATTTCACCCTTTGCGACGCGAGGCAGGAACTTCTTCTTTTGTTCCTCGGTGCCAAACAGGATGAGGGGTTGCGGCACGCCGATGGATTGATGAGCGGAGATCAATGCGGTGAGGTTGGCGTCGTAACTGCCGAGCAACATCGCCGCGCGCGAGTAATTGGTTTGCGACAATCCAAGGCCTCCGTATTGGGTGGCAACCTTGATGCCGAATGCCCCCATCCGGCCGAGTTCCGCCAGGACGTCGTCGGGGATTTCGCCCGTGCGATCGATGGCGTCGGGGTCCACTTTTTCCACCAGGAACTTTTCGAGCCGTTCCAGGAAGGCGTCCCCCTGGTCCTTGTCGGTCGGGGTCTGCTCCGGAAAGGGAAAGACGCTCTTGAAATCGCAATGGCCCATGTAAAGGCCGGCGGCAAAACTCTGGCGCGCCTGCGGGGTTTCGCGCGCGGCCTCGGTCATCTCCAGCGCCGCGCGCTGGCCCTCGTTCATCTTCGAGGTATCGATGACGGATGCCGTCTCTTCAGCGGCTTGTTTCAGGTCGGGTTCGGGTGGCGCGGATTTGTACGTGCTCATGGTCGTCTTTGGTATCGGCAAAAAGTCAGGCCTCGTAAAACTTGCGGCCGGTGCCGGCCATTGTTTGAAGGAGCTTGCAGGGGGTGAACCGCACTTCGCCCTTTCCGGCCAATTTCTTCATCTCGTCGACCAGTTGATGGATTCCCGCAAAATCGGCGAAACGCAGCGGGCCGCCCAGGAAGGGGGCGAAACCGGTGCCCATGATCATTCCAAAATCGACGTCTGCGGGTTCCGCGACGATCTCCTCCTCCAGGCAGCGTGCCGATTCGTTGACCATCAGCAGCACCATGCGCGTGCGCAATTCATCGCGAGACAATTTCGCGCAGCCGGTGTCGTGATGATACTTGTCGATGTCCGGGTTCACATCCGGTTCGCTGGCGCCCTTTGCGTGAATGTAAAATCCGCGTCCATTCTTTTTTCCGAGGAGCTTGTCGGCGATCATCGCGGTGAGCACCGTGGGCGCCTGCATGCGATCGCTGAATTTGTTGGAGAGATCCGTGGCGACATGGCTGGCGACATCGAGCCCGACCTCATCGATGAGTCGGAGCGGCCCCATCGGCATGCCAAAATCGAGCATGCACTCGTCGATGTCCTCGATGCGGGCGCCGCATTCGAACAGGTGCCCGGCCTCGATCAGGTACGGCATCAGGATGCGATTGACGAGAAATCCGGGGCTGTCCTTGCACACCACCGGGAGCTTGCCGATCTGTTGCACGAACTTCACCGCGCGACGAACGACCTCCGGGGAGGTCTGCTGGCCCACCACGATCTCCACCAGCTGCATCTTGTGGACCGGGTTGAAAAAATGAATGCCGATGACGCGCTCCGGGTGCCGCGTCGCCGATGCGATCTCGCTCACGCTCAATGCGGAGGTGTTGGTGGCAAGAATGGAGTTCGGACCGGCCAGCTCATCCAGCCGCGCAAACAATTGACGCTTCAAATCCATCCTCTCGACCGCCGCCTCGATTACGATGTCCGTCGTGGTCAGTGGAACATCCACAGCGCTGGGAGCGATTCGATCCATGCCGGCGCGGGCTTCCGTTTTGGTCAACGCATGGCGCTTCACCCCGGCGTCGTATAATTTCCCGATGCCTGCAAGTCCCTTTGCGACCGCTTCCTGGTTTATATCCCGCAGGATGACCTGGAGATCGCGGGAGCTGGCCCATTGCGCGATCCCGGCGCCCATGACGCCGGCGCCGATTACGGCGACCTGGCGGACCTTGGGCACTTTAATTTTGTCGTCACCGGCCACGCCGGTAAGTTTCCGGGCCCGTTCCTGGAGAAAGAAAATGCGGATCAGGTTTCGGGCGATCTCGGTCCGGCCGAGCTCGACGATGGCATCCCGTTCCATCGCCAGGGAATCCTCGACGGAACGCGATATGCCACGGGTAACGACCTCGAGTGCCTTGACCGGCGCGGGATAATGGCCCCTCGTTTTTTTGAAAAGCTGCTTCTCCGCCTTCCACGCGATCAAACGGGCGACGAAACCTAGCTTTGTCAACGACTGGAAGAAGCTGCTCCGGCGCCGGCGCAGGCCGAGTCCCCGGAACAGGATCATGCGGGCGGCCGTTGGCACCAGGTATTCGCGCGGGACGATTTCATCGATCATCCCGCATTTCAGCGCCGGTTTTGCGGCAAGGGTTTTGCCGGCAAGAATGATGTCGAGGGCTTTGGGAACACCGATGAGCCGAGGCAGCCGGGTCGAGCCGCCCCAGCCGGGTAAAATGCCGAGCATCGTTTCCGGGAGCCCGATCTTTGTCGACTTGTCCGGCGACGCAATCCGCGCGTCACAAGCCAGACAGATTTCGTAGCCGCCTCCGACGCACGCGCCATGAATCGCCGCCACCGACGGGATGGAGAGCGCGCTGATGCGATTGAAAATATTTTGGCCCAGTTGAATGAGATCCGCGAGGGCCTCCGGACGCGCGGCTTGCGAAAAGGAGCCGATGTCGGCGCCGGCGATGAAAATCGACGGCTTGGCGCTCGTGAGAATGAGACCCTTCAGGTTCGGACTCGCCGCAATGACGTCGAGATGGCGGTTGAGTTCCTCCAGCGTCCCCCGATCGAAAATGTTCGCGGCGGAATCCGGACGATCAAATGTCAGGACGCAAATATTCTCTTCGGTAACATGACGACGAATCCGTTCGGTCATGGGAGAACTGGATACAGCAGATGTAGCATCGGGGCGAGCCGGAGTTTTGGGGGTTTGAATGGTGGTCATGGAAGGAGAAGGACAAAATGTCGGTGAGTGAAGCGCCGAACTCGCGCCTGGGGCGGGGAGAGGCGCGTGACGGGAGCCGTTTTTCGAGGAGAGCTCATAGAGTAAATTTTACATTCTTTCAAGCCACACAGCGGCACCCTGGCCGCCCCCGACGCAAACGCTGACGAGCGCCCGTTTTTGGCCGCGGCGCGCGAGTTCCTTGAGGCTTGTCAAAATCAAGCGGGCGCCGGTGGCTCCGACCGGATGACCGAGGGCGATGGAGCCGCCGTTGACGTTTAAACGATCCTTTTCGATCTTGCCCAGCGGCCGATCGCGTCCGAGGAACTGGCGCGCGAACTCCTCGGATTTGAGGCAGCGCAGGCATGCCAGCACCTGGGCCGCAAAGGCTTCGTTGATCTCCACGAGATCGGCATGTTCGAGGGTGATTCCCAACTGCTGCTCGGCCTTGGCGATGGCGTAAACCGGGCCCAGTCCCATTCGCTGCGGATCGCAGCCCGCATACGCGTATCCGGTGAGCGCACCCAGGGGAGTGAGACCGAGCTCGGCCGCTTTTGTTTCCGTCATCACCAGTAACGCGACGGCGCCGTCGGTGATCTGGGACGAATTGCCGGCGGTGACTGTTCCATGGCGCTTGTCGAAAACGGGCCGCAATTTGGCGAGGGCTTCGAGGCTGGAATCTTTTCGCGGGCCGTTATCGCGTGTGACAACCTCCCGGGTCAGCGGTGGATACACCGGACAAATTTCCGCAGCGAGTTTCTCGCTCGCGGCGAGGGCGCGCACGTGTGACTCGACGGCGAAGGCATCCTGATTGGAGCGGGTGATTTCGTATTCGCGCGCGAGGATCTCGGCGGTCTCGCCCATGTTCAGGGCGCAAACAGGATCGGTGAGCCCCAGCATCAGGGTGATGCGCGGCGCCAGGAGATCCCTGGCTCGAAATTTCAGGAAGGCGCCGGCGCGCTGGGTGAAAGTTTTCGCGCGGGCCAGCTTCGCGAATTTGGCGGCGGCGGCATCCGAATATTGCAACGGATACTTCGACATGCTCTCTGTGCCGCCGACCAGGAACACCTCGCCGCACCCCGCGCACATCTTCTCATACGCCTGCGTGAAGGCCTCCAGACCCGAGGCGCAATTCCGGTGGACGGTGATGGCCGGGACATTTTCGGGAATGCCGGCGCGAAGGGCGATAACCCGCGCGACGTTCGCCGCTTCGGCCGGCTGACCGACGCATCCAAAGATGACTTCGTCGATGATGGCCGGATTGATCCCGGTGCGGGCCAGGAGGGATTGCGTGGCGATGCGTCCGAGTTCGTCGGCGCCGAGGCGGGCCAGGTCGGTGCCCATTTTGCAAAATGGCGTGCGAACACCATCGATGATCACCAGGCGGGGAAGGGGGGCATTCATGATTTCACCTCAATGTTGGTCTTGGAGCTTTTTGTGCCGCTCGCGTCGACGGATGCGACTGCCGCCGGCGTGGTTGCCGAGACACTGGACTCGGTGGCGGTGCGTTTTGGACGGTGGTCCACCACCTTTTGTTCCTTCAACAGCCTGCCGATGCCGAGCAACTCGGTCATCTCGTCCGCGTCATGGAAAACAAAACGGTTGGGACGGATCTCGAGGCGTTCGAGGCAGCGGCTGTTCAATTCCCGGATGACCTTGTCATCGGCCACTGCGGGATTTTTGCGGACGTGCAGGATGAGTTCATCCAGTTCCATGGGATCATCGTTCGCCTTTCGCAGCTCGAGCTGCCAGGAGATGACACTGGGCGCGTCGTCCAGGACCGTTTCGAGCTGGTTGAAGTCGACGAGCGTCCCTTTGATTTTGTCGAGCTGCATGGATTTGAATTCCGAGCTGCGGGAAATTTTTCCCAGCAGCCGCGGCATGGAACGGCCGCAGTGCGGACACGGTTCATAGACCAATCCGCCTTCGATTAGGTCGCCGGTGCGGTAACGCAGGATGACACTGCCCCGGGCTTCGAGGGGCGTGAAAACTATCTCGCCGGGCTGGCCCTCCGGCAGCACCACGCCGGTGCGCGGATCGACGATTTCGACGATGCCCATATCCGGATAGAGATGGTATCCGGACGGCGTCGCCTCGGCAGGGAAGGGACATTCGGCGAAGGCCATCTTGGCCTCGGTGAATCCGTAGGTGGCGAGCACATCGACCTCGGGGGAGCCGAGTTTTGCCGCGAGGTTGCGCAGCTTTCGCCGAATGCCATCCGCCGCCTTTTCACCGCCGAGCACCAGTCGCTTCAAGTTCGTGCACCGCATTCCCTGTTCAACGGCGTATTGAAGGACGTGATAGAGGAACGTCGGCATGCCGATAAGGACATCGGGCTGGATTTTTTGGATCAATCGGAGGTTGCCATCGGTTCCCAGCACCTTGCCGCCGCCTGTGCCGACGGTGAATATGCCGAAGGCGGTGGACGCGTAATGGGTCTGCCAGAATGCGAGGTGCGGCGCGTATGGGAACATGTTGACCAGCCGGAAATCCGTTCGCGCTCCGCAGACCTGCATGATCCGATCCCCGGTGATGCTGAGGACATCGAGGTCGTGCTGCGTGTAGAGGAACGGGACCGGATCGGCCGAGCGACCCGTCGTGCTGGTCATGAAAATGGGACGGAATTCCACTTCGAAGCCGCGTTTGACCGACTGGCGTCCATGAAGGAGGGCGCGCAACACCGTGGAGGCGCGCCGCGTCAGGACGCGTTCATCCGGGATCAGCACGAAATCCTTCGTGCGCTGTGGATGCTCGGGGCTGTTGACCAGGTCGACCTTGCTCGTGAACGGCAATTGCTCGAGATCGCGCACCGATCGGAACGAATCAGAAGTGAGCCCGCGAGTCCCAAAGATTTCGCGGTAATGCGCCGAGAACGGCACCACGACGTCGCGCAGGTAGCGACGAAGCTTCGCAACCTGGAGCTGGCGGACGGTGTCCCTAGGTAGCCGGTGCCAATGAGTGGTGAGCAAGCGGGAGTTCATGGAGCGGTTCTTTGCGGTTGATCAGGGCTTTGATTTCGTCGAGGTGTTCCTCCGCCTCGCGGCGGCCAATGGCGATGTATTTGCCGGGACGCCGAAAATCGTGCCATCGGCCGTCGTAGGAGAGCGGGCGCAGAACGAGGTCGGCGGAGAGGCACGAGTATTCCGCCACGCGCATTTGCGCTCCGTTGAAACTCCGCAGGAGCGTGTCGAGCACGTTGCCCGGCGCGAAATAATTCAGATGACGGTGCAGGAACATCTTCAGCTTGTTGCCGCGGCGCCCGAGGCGTTCCGTGCGTTCGCGCTCGACCTGCAGATGAGCGCGCAAAAAGTCCGCGGGCGGTATCGTGTTCACGGCCACGATCCGTTCGATGCCCATCTCCTCGAGCACATCCACCGGCAATGGATCGGCAATGCCGCCGTCGATGAACAATTCGCCATCGATGGTCACCGGCACGCAGGCGCCGGGAATCGCGCTGCTGGCATGGACGGCTTCCGCGACCTCGCCGCTTGAAAAGACGATTCGCTCCAGCGTGTGGAGATGGGTGGCGACGATGCGGAGAGGGCGGACCAGCTCCGCAAAGTGCGCCTCGCCGATCGAACGTTTGAGGCGGCGCTTGATTTTTTCACCGCGCAAAAATCCCCGGCGGGGGAGCAGGAAGGGATCGATCAATTCAAAAAGGCCCCACTTGTGTTCGACCTCTCGCGCCAGGCGTTCCATCGCGGCGCCATCGTAGCCGTAAGCCCACACCGACCCCACATACGCGCCCATGCTGCAGCCGGCGATGACGTCGATCTCGATGCCATTTTCCTCGAGCACTTGAAGAATGCCGACGTGCGCCAGCCCGCGCGCGCCACCCGAGGAAAGGGCGACACCGACGCGGCGCCGGCTGATCTCCCGCGCCAGCCGGCGCAGGTCCGAATTGAAATCGCGTTCGGGCCAGTGGCGCAGTCCGTCGGCCGCGAGGAGCGACGGGCAATCGTGGAGAAATCCGTGGATGGACCGCGTGTGGGTCCTCAGCAATTCATTGAACCGTTCCTCGCCGCGCTCGCGGCAGACGATGCTCCGAAGATTGAACTGGCCCACCAACGGATGCAGGCGCACCTCCCGAAGCAACAGGTCCCGTTGATAAAAATCATCCGCCGATGGGCGCAGCAACAGAAACACCCGGTCGGAATGGGCGAAGCACCCCAGGAGCACCGGCATTTGCACGTCCAGGCTCACCCGCAAAATCACAAAATGGAAATGTTGCGCGCAATGGTCCAGCAACGATTCGACCCAGCCTGCTTGAGGACCCTCATCCGGGACGGGCACCCGAAGCACATTGATGCCGCCCTCCGTTTGTTCCACATGACGGGCGAGCGCGAACTCGCCGTTCAACGCGGGACGGACGCGTGTGCAGACCGGGAGGGATGGGCCTGCGCCGGGCCGTTCGAAATGGACGAGCAATGCGGTGCCGCCGGTCTCCGCGTGAAGGGACTGTGCCAGCGCCCCTGCGATGAAGCGGTCGGGGATTCGCTCCGACAATGCCACGATCGCGATGATCCGATCGGGACGCGGGGCGGTTACAATGGGAATGCGCGAGGAAGCACCTGCCGAGAGCGGCCATTCCCCCCGAAAATTTCGAATTGTATCCTGTGCAATCATTTCCGCCGCCTGCGGCGACGGAAGGCTAGGACGAGGCACATCCAGATCAGCCAATAAGGCTGAACCCTAGCAGACCACCGCCGGCCACTCTCTCTATTAAGCTGTCACTAAATTGCATGTGCCTGGCTGCAATATAGTACCGGCCCGCTGGCCGTCAATGGCGAGCCGGTTGTAGAGAGAAGAATCGGCAGATCGCCAGCGGAACCTGAGGCGGGCGGGGTTCTGGAGGGACGCTCCTCCTCTCCCGCCCTTCGGGCACCCTCTCCTCCATTTCGGAAATGGAGGAGAGGGAGGGGAGAGGAGGCGCTTCTGTTCGGCGGTTGATCGAGGGCCGCGCGCGTGGAGGA
>JBEEGQ010000438.1:0-12370 GCA_041166945.1 Verrucomicrobiota bacterium | reverse complement strand
TATATACAGACACAGAAACCGATTGCCCTCGCCGGCTGAACCTGCACTGCCTTATGAAGAAAGTATTGATTATCGAAGACGACCCGATCGTCGGCCATATTTACAAAACCCGTCTCGAAAAGGAGGGGTTTGAAATTGAAGTCTGCACCGACGGCCAGGCCGGGTTCTACCGCACGCACGAGTTTCATCCCGAGGTCGTGCTGCTGGACCTGATGTTGCCGAAGATGAATGGCATCGAGATCCTCAAGAAGCTTCGCGCCCAGCCGCAATTTGGCCGCCTGCCCATCATCGTTTTCACCAACGCGTATGTGCCGAACATGATCCAGGAGGCGTTTTCTGCCGGCGCCTCGCAGGTGTTCAACAAGGCCACCCTCACGCCGCGCCAAATCCTCGATGCCCTGTTCACCCTCGTTGTCCCGGGCTACGCCGACGGACCTGACGGTGGAGAGGGAGCCCCGGAGCCGGATAACCGTTCGCATGATTCCCGGTCTGATTCCGGCAACGCCGCCACCGAGGCCCCCTTTCATCAGCGTTCGTCCTACACCTCCCACTCGTCGCGACAACCCCAGCCTCCGTCCCAGCGTCCCTCCGGCGGTGGCTTCGCTGGAGCCGGCGGAAACCCAGCGGCGTCCTCCGCGGCTTCTGACGACGCTGGCTTTCAGTTGGAATTGACCGAGGCATTCCTGGAATCGAAGCACGAGACGCTGACCGCCGTTCGCAAAGCGCTGCAGGATTTCAGCAAGGCCCAGGATGATGCGACCCGCCTGCCTCATTTGCTCGAATTATATCGAAAGGTCCATTCACTGACCGGCAGCGCGGGCATCGCGGGCTTCACGAGCATCGCGCAGATGGCCGCCGCGCTCGAGGTCCTGCTCAAGGAACTTCACGAGAAGCCTAAAAACATCAATGCCTCGACCACCCGCACGGTGGCGCATTCGGTGGATTTCATTTCCGAGCTGTTCGCGACGAACGAGCCAGACCCGGGCGAGCCGCCTCCGAGCAATATTTTGGTCGTCGATGACGAAATTCTTTCCCGCCGCGCCATCACGTATGCCCTGGAAAAAGCGGCGCTGAAATCGGTGAGCGTGGAAGATCCGTCCGTCGCGCTCAACCTGGCGACGGAACACCGGTATGACCTGTTTTTCCTCGATGTCCAGATGCCGGGGATGGATGGCTTCGAGTTGTGCACCCGCGTTCGCGCCACCGCATTGAACCGGACGACGCCGGTAATCTTTGTCACGAGCCTGACAGATTTCAAAAGCCGGGCCAAATCGAGCCTGAGCGGCGGCACGGACCTGATTGCGAAGCCGTTCATGTTCATCGAATTGTCGGTGAAAGCGCTGACCCACGTTCTCCGCGGGCGGCTCGCTCAGAAAAAACAGGCGGCGTAGCAGGCGGTTGACAAGATGGAAGATGTGAGCTTTTATAGCCGCTCGTTGGCATGAAAACGCTGAATCAAAATTGCAAAGCCACCCGGCACGGCGCGTCGATGCGTCCCGCCGTATGGCGGCCCGGGCATCCGCCGGGGGGCAGCGTGGAGGTTCAGTTCTAGGCCAATCAGCCAGATTTTCAGAAACCCACGATTGCCCCGGCAATCGTGGGTTTTTTATTTCTGGTTGCGGGGGCGTTCGAGAGAAATCCGCGACGTCTTCACTCAAAAAAATTTACAAATGAAACGAATCGAAAATAGAACTCAGCGCAAGACCCGCACGCGATATGCGGCGTCAGCCCGTTTTGAATTGCCGGCGGCGCCCGCGGCTCCGTTCCGGGGCGCCCTTGAAACGGATCTCGAACAGCTCAAAGGCCAGTTGCTTCGCGAGTTGCTCGCCGGGGCTCCGGATCCCAAGTTGAACGCCTCACTGCGCCGCGCGGCCAGCGACGCGGCGGCGCTTGCCTGGACCACCGCATTTCCCCTGTTGGTGCTGCCGGAATTGGTCCGCGAAAAAGCGGAGTCGGCGCGGCGTTATGTGCGCCGGCAGGCGCTGGTGCTCAAACGTTCACGGGAAACTTCCAAAGCGTCGCTCGATATCTCCTGCACACTCCGCGGATCCAAGCGTGATTCCGGTCGATCTGTTGGACGGTGACCCGTTCCTTTCAACGGCACCGGAGGCCAATCGGCGTCCACCGCGCAGCGGTGTTTGGCGCGTAGCGCAGGCGTCTTCGCCTGCGAGTTCTGGCGGCGTCCCGCCGCAAGAGGCCTTGACTGAAGGATTGCAAGAAAGGGGTGAATCCGCGATGGATGGAGGATGCAACTCATCGTTCCAGGGACATTTCGCGCGCGCTGCGCCGGGTTAACGGCGCTTTGGTTGATGGTGGCCGGCGGCCTGCACGGCGCCGAGGGTACGACCAGGGCGCGGATTGCCCCGGTGTTGCCGCCCGTGCCCGCACTGCCAGCGGCGGCAACCAACGCGCTGGTGTTCGAGAAGGAAATTCAGGCGTTCGAAGCGGCCGATGCTACAAATCCTCCTCCGCCGGGAGCCGTTCTTTTTATCGGCAGCTCGAGCATCCGATTGTGGAAAACTTTGGCGGCCGATTTCCCGAAACAGCGCGTTATCAATCGGGGTTTTGGCGGCTCGCAGATCATCGATTCGGTGCGCTATGCCAAGCGGATTGTCATTCCCTACAAGCCCCGGCTCATCGTGCTCTATGCGGGAGGGAATGACATCAATGCCGGCAAAACAGCGGCGCAGGTGTTCAATGATTACCGCCGTTTCGTGACGCGGGTGCGTGGCGAATTGCCGGACACTCCGATTGCTTATATTTCAATCGCCCCCAATCCCGCGCGGTGGGAGCAGGTCGAGCGCGTGCGCGCCGCCAACGCCCTGATCGAGGCGCACACCCGGACGGATGCGAATCTCGCGTTCATCGATGTATTCACAAAGATGCTCGGTGCGAACGGCGAGCCGCTGCCCGAGATTTATGTGGCGGATCGCCTTCACATGAACGCGAAAGGCTACGAATTGTGGCGCAGCATCGTGGGCCCCGTGCTCGAACACTGGCCGAAGGAGAAATAACTGCCGCTCAGTAAGAGAGGAGATCCAGGAGCTGCTGTCCGTGCGTGGCGAGTTGCCAGCGGCCGGCTTTGTCCTTTGACACAAGTTTGCGGCAGGGATGCGCCTGCTGCTCGGCGGCGTCGACCGACAGGAGGATGAATTTGGAGTTCGATTTCAGCTCGGATGCGGCGCGCGGTATCAACTCGAAGGGAAGACCATTGTAGTTCAGCGCGAGTTCGTATCCGGCCACACCCTCCTTTTGCGCTAGCGGATTGGGCTTCACCAGCATCGGATGCCGGCGCGCCCAGGCGAGGTGCGCGCCACGAACCACCACCCGGCATAGGGCGGTCTCGTTGCGCAGAAAATCGGCGAGTGTGAATTTTGAGGCGTCCTTGTGCTGGGCCAGCAGCAGCAACCGGGGATCGAGGCCAATCAAGTTTTGGCCATTCCACGCACCGTGATCGTTGCGTTGAGAAGGAAAAGTTTTGCGATACCAATCGGGAAACCGCTCGCCGGCCACCAGGTCCAGCTCGAAATGAACATGGGCGCGTTCGCGTGAAATGCCCTCGCGGGTGTTCGTGGTGCGTCCCATGACCGCGATGGTCTCGCCGCTTTTCACCGCCTGGCCCGACTTGAGGCCCGGACGGATTTCGTGAAGGTGCGCGTAGAGGGAGCAAATTTCGATGCCCTCGACTTGATGCCGGAGAACAATGTAATTGCCGTAATTGGAAAGGGACGGCCGGGTGTTGAGATAGGCGACCGTGCCATCGGCAGTTGCCAGAACCGGGTCGAGGGGCTCGCCGCGCTTGTCGCGTTGAAGGCATCGAATGTCGAGTCCCTCGTGCAATTGGTGGCCATCGGAACGCACACAGCCGAACGTGCCGCTCATCCAGGGCTTTCCCACCGTGCCAACGAAAAATCGTTCCTCTCCGCCCGGCTCGAAAAGTGCGCGATTGGCGGTGGGGAGATGAAACGGCTGCGCGTTGGCGTGTGGGATCGCCAGCAGCATTCCGCCGGCAAGCATCGAGAACAACCAGGAAATCGTGCGCATACGTTTCACCATGGAACGCGGCGGTCTTGCGTCGTTGATGTGCATCGAGAGCTGCGCCGGCTTCACTTGCGTCCCTTGCGAACGAGCTCGGCGACGCGGTTCAAGCCGCGGACGATTTTATCCGCTTCTTCGCGCGTGGCATCGGGGGTGAAGACGAATTGACCGTTGGTGATGCGATGCTGCATGACGGGGGCGGCGATCCAGCGCACCTGTCCGAACTCCGCGAGGATGGCGGCATGCCGGCCCCGATAATTGGTGGTGTACTGTTCCAGCAGGATGGTCCCCTCGGCATTGAACTGGATCAGAATGGAAAACCCCCCGAGCGCGTCGATGACCTTGGCGGATTCCATGTTGAACTCGGAGAGAAACGGCTCGCGGTCGATGTTGAGGGGGAAGGGCGATGAGCGTCCGACGACGACATTTGTGCCTTGAGCGCCTCCCGCGGCGTTCACTTCAAGGTGCAAACGAAGCGACGCCTCCTCGGCCTTGCCTTTCTTTTGCAAGGTGTCGCACCCGGCGCCGAGGAGGCCGGCCGCCAGCAGGGCGATCAAATAGAGGTTGATGCGGCGGGATGAAATCAGCATATTGCGAACCCAAGAATCCGAAACAGTCCGTCAAAGTAAAGAGTCTTATGGGCCAACAAAGCAACAAAGTGGAAAAGCGGCATCGTCGCGAGCGTTATATCAAACGCAAGACTGTGGCTGCCAAAACCAAAAAGGCAGCCAAGCCTGCGAAGGCTTAATTGCCTTTTTTTCCGTTTTCCCGCCACCCGTCCGAGGGTGGCTTTTTTGTTTACAGTCCGGAACAGCGCGCCGATTTTTATTAACGCCGGGTTTTTGTGGCATTACGCTGAATGCGATGAACCGCGGGTTGTCTCCCACCTCGACACGTCCCGATCGAGCGCCTCCTGCTCCCTGCGCCTTTACCCTTTGCCTTGCCACTCCTGCCGACCGGGAGGGTATTTGTCGCGCGCGCCATGAGGTATATGCGCGCGAGTTGCGTCAACACCCGTCCAATCACGGCCATTCGCTGCGGGATTCCCTGGATGACTTTAATACTTATCTCGTGGCGAAAATCGCAGGAGAAATCGCCGCGTTTGTCAGCATCACCCCTCCCGGGGCGCCGTCGTATTCCATCGACAAATATCTCGGGCGCGCCGCGCTGCCATTCCCGGTGGATGAAGGGTTCTTCGAAGTCCGCCTTCTCACGGTGCTGAAGGCGCATCGCGGCCGGGAGCTTGCCGTGCTCCTGATGTATGCGGCCCTGCGCTGGGTGGAGGCGCACAATGGCACCCATGTGGCCGCGATCGGGCGCGTCGAAATTCTCGAGTTCTATTTGAAAGCCGGCCTCCAGCCGATGGGCCTCCGGATAAACTCAGGCGCTGTCTCTTACGAATTGCTTCATGCCACCGTGGCGGAATTGCGGGATGGCATCTCCGGATTCTCAGGCTTGCTCGCGCGTCTCGAGGAGAAAACGAGCTGGCGCCTCTCCTTTCCCTTTTTCAAACCGGCCTCCTGTTTTCACGGCGGGGCATTTTTTGAGGCGATAGGCGAGGAGTTCGATCGTTTGGAACGATCCCGGGATATTATCAATGCCGACGTGCTCGATGCGTGGTACCCGCCTGCGCCGGGCGTCCTCGCCACCCTGGCGGATCACCTTCCGTGGCTTCTTCGAACTTCACCACCCACCAGCGGCGCGGGCCTCATCAAGGCCATCGCCCGGGCCCGCGGCGTGCAGCCGTCAAATATTCTGCCTGGAGCTGGTTCCTCCGATCTCATCTTCCGATCGTTGCGCCACTGGCTCGATGCCAAATCCCACGTTTGCATTCTGGATCCCACCTATGGCGAATACAGTCATGTGCTCGAAAATGTGATCGGCTGCACCGTGGACCGCCTGGGGCTGGATCGGGAGAACGGTTTTATCGTGGATTTGGATCGGCTAAGGGCCGTGCTTCAGGACGAGTATGACCTTGTGGTTCTCGTGAATCCGAACAGCCCGACAGGCCGGCATATCCCCCGGAATAAATTGGAATCATTGCTCGGGGAGCTTCCGGGCCGCACCCGGGTTTGGATCGATGAAACGTATGTGGAATATGCGGGCCCCGGCGAATCGATGGAGCGCTTCGCCGCCCGTTCAGAAAATGTCGTGGTCTGCAAATCGATGTCGAAGGTTTATGCGCTGAGCGGCGCGAGAGTGGCGTATCTGTGCGCGGGGCCCCATCAACTCGAGGCGTTGCGCGCCATAACGCCGCCGTGGGTCGTCGGCCTTCCGGCGCAGGTGGCGGCGGTGCGCGCGTTGCAGGACCCGGATTATTACGCCGGCTGTTATCACGAGACGGCCCGGTTGCGGACGGAGTTGTCAGAGGAACTGCGGAAATTGGGTTGGGCCATTTATCCTGGCATCGCCAATTTCCTGCTCTGCGAATTGCCGGGCAACGGGCCGGATGCGGCTGAAGTGGTGCGCCGATGCCGCGCGCGCGGCCTTTTTCTTCGCAACGCCTCAGCGATGGGAGCGCACCTTGGCGAACGCATCTTGCGGGTTGCTGTAAAGGAGGCCGGGATTCAAAGGCGGCTGCTCCGGATCCTCGAGGAGGAATTGGCAGCATCGATCGGCTGAATGCCGCGATCGCGCGCGGGATTGGGAATCGGGATTGAAGCGTTGCGCGTTGACGCCGGGGAGCGCGCGGCCCGATAACGGACTGGTGTTCGCCACGATCCGCATGTGGGGCGAGTTCGTTAAAATTTCCCACACCGTTTTTGCGCTGCCGTTTGCTCTCGCGTCGATGGCCATCGCCTCGCGGGAAAACCGGGGCTGGCCGGGGCTGAGGATATTCCTGCTGATCCTGTTCGCGATGGTTTCCGCGCGGACGTGCGCCATGGCGTTCAACCGGATCCTGGACAGGAAATTTGACGCGGCCAATCCGCGCACGGCGACCCGTCATCTGCCGGCTGGACGGATCACACTGACGGCGGCGTGGCTGCTCTGGGGATGGAGCGCGCTCGGACTGGTTGTCGCCAGCTGGCTGTTGAACCCGGTCTGTTTTTTTCTCTCGCCGCTGGCGTTGTTCATCGTCTGTTTTTATTCGGTCACCAAACGGTTCACGGATTACACGCATGTTTACCTGGGAATGGCGCTGGCGCTGGCGCCGCTGGGGGCATGGCTGGCGGTGACGGGCGGATTCTCGTTCGTGCCGATCCTGGGCGCGCGAACGGCGTTGATCCCGATCCTGATGGCTTTCTGCGTGGTGTTTTGGCTGGTGGGCTTCGACATCATTTATGCCCTGCAGGATTACGAATTTGACAAGCGGAGCGGCCTGCATTCGCTCGTCGTGGCGTGGGGGCCGGGCAATGCCCTCTCCGCTGCATTCCTCTCGCACATGTTCATGTGGGGTCTCCTCGCGGCGTTCGGATTGCTTTGCCGGTTCCGGATGGCATATTTCACCGGCTTGATTTTTATCCTGGGCTGCCTGGTGATGGAACACTGGCTAGCCCGACGCCGGAAGCTCAAATGGATCCAGACCGCATTTTTCAAACTCAACGCCGTCGTCAGCATGACGTTCCTCGCCGTAACCGTCGCGGAAGTGGCATTCCCGGGGTTTCGCGTGATGCGTTGAAATGCCTGGAGCGGCTGTGTCCTACCGTGAACTCATGAATTTCCTTGTTCAGAACAGTCCCCTGCGCGACCTCCACCAGAAAGTGACGGACGGCCGGCGGCTGTCCGATGAGGACGCGTTGCGGCTTTTCGAAAGCAAGGACATCAATGCCGTCGGCGCCATCGCCGACGTGGTGCGTGTCCGGAAAAATGGAAATCGCGCCAGCTACATCATCAATCGATATCTCAATTACTCGAATTACTGCATCCTGTCGTGCCAGTTTTGTTCCTTTGCGCGCAAGAAACGGGATTCCGACGGCTTCGAATTGACGATTCCGGCGATGCTGGAAAAGGCCCGCGAGGCGCTCCAGATCGGGATCACCGAATTGCACATCGTGGGCGGCCTGCATCCGACGCTGCCATTCAGCTATTACCTGGACATGGTGCGGTCTCTGAAGGCTCTTGATACCCGGCTGCAATTGAAATGTTTCACTGCCATCGAGATCCTGCACCTGGCGTGGGTTGCGAAGAAGCCGTTCCTGGATGTACTGACGGAGTTCAAGGCGGCGGGGCTCGATTCGCTCACCGGCGGCGGGGCGGAGATTTTTCGGAAGGAGGTGCGGAGCCAGATTGCGCGCGGCAAGGAGAGCGCCGCGGAATACCTCGACGTTCATCGCGCCTGGCATCGCATGGGCGGCCGCAGCACCTGCACGATGCTGTACGGGCATGTCGAGTCCACGGCCGATCGCGTGGATCATCTGCGACAGCTTCGAGAGCTTCAGGATGAAACGGGCGGCTTCGTTGGTTTTGTGCCATTGCCTTATCAACCCGACAACAACCGGATTCCCGTCGATCACGCTCCGACCGGATTCGATTCTCTGCGAACCATCGCTGTGAGCCGGGCATACCTCGATAATTTCGACCATATCACGGCATATTGGGTGGGATTGGGGATGAAACTTGCACAGGTGGCGCTCAGCTACGGCGCGGATGATCTGCATGGCACCATCATCGAGGAACACATTTTCCACATGGCGGGAAGCCAGACGCCACAGCTCCAGACCGAGCGCGACATGGTGAAAGCGATTCGCGAGGCGGGCCGGGAACCGGTCCAACGAAACACCTTTTATGAACCGCTCAAGATCTGGGGCGGAGCGACAGCGGGCCCGGGGCCGGAGGATCCCTCCCGCTCGAAACTGCTCGAGGAAAATCTGGCCACCGCATGAGCCTCGATGATCTCTCGAATCTGCGCCTCGCGAAGGCCGAGTCCGCGGAGGACCTGGCGCGGCGCATTGCGCGCGACAGGCTGGCGACGTCGCGGCAGCATGAGCGGGAACTGGAGGAGGCCGTTCTGCCGCCCCGCCGCGTGGGCTCGGTGAAATATCTCAACGCGGTGCCGTTGACGCGCGGGCTCGAGGACCAAATCGTTTTCGCGACACCGTCGGAGCTTGCGGCGATGTTACGCGCCGGGGACCTGGACGCGGCGCTCGTCAGCGTGACGGAAGTGCTGTTCAACGATTGTTACGACGTGCTGGATGGGATCGCGGTGGCTTCCCTCGGCGAAGTGCGAAGCGTCTTCCTGGCCCATCGTGTGGCCCTCGATCAAATTCGACAGGTTTTCTGCGACACCGCCTCGTTGACGAGTGTGAACCTGTTGAAGGTGCTGATGGCCGAGCGCGGATTGACGCCGGAATTGGTTCCGTTGCGGGATTACGCCGATGCGGCGGGCCAGGACGCCGTGCTGTTGATTGGCGATCCGGCGATCGATTTCCTACGGGCGTCGCATGGGCACACGATCTGGGACCTGGGCGTTGCGTGGAACGAGCTGACGCGGCTGCCGTTTGTCTATGCCGTCTGGGCGCTGCGACGCGGCGTGGAGACCGGGGCGCTGCGCCATATTTTGCGGGAGGCCAGGACGTTTGGATTGGAGACGCTCGATGACATCATCCAGAGCCGGCGGGAATACGATCTGGAATTCCGCCGCGATTATCTCGGATGGAACATCCACTATCACCTGGGCGAGGACGAAAAGCGGGGTTTATCCAAATTCATCGACCTTTTGCGGAAGCACGGCGCGGCACAGGTGTTCGAGCCTGGATATGTGGTGTGAGTCAGCAGCGTTCTTTGCGTTCCGACTGCTCCCTCCGGTACGAGTTCAGGGTTTCCTGGTTCCGTTCGTTGCGGCGGCCAATCGCCGGATCTCCTTCTCGCAGCGGTCGACCACGTTGGTGCGCCCGAGGCGTTTGGCCAGGGGCAGGATTTGCTGATGCAACCACAATGGCTCCGGGTAATCCGGGTATTCCTTCAGGACGGTTTCGTACCAACCGAGCGCCTTTTCATCAGGTCCATAAACAGCGCGCTTTTCGGCAATCGATAGCAGCAGGCGCAGGCGTTGCATGGGGCTGGGCCCCCGTTTCAGCGCCGCTTCATAAGCGTCGATGGCATCGGGCACCCGCGTTTGTCCCCAATAAAGATCCCCGACTTTTTCCGTCAACACCGCGCTGCGGCGCGTCAGCGGATCGGTTTCCAGCGAATCCAGGGCGACAGGGATTCCGGCGCCGGCGGCGAGCTTTCGGTTGGCCGCCATAAGTTGGATCCATTCCATCCGGGGACTGCCGCGCTGCTGGAGGTCGGCGCGCAATTCCGCTTCGGACCGAACCCGCGGACGATACAACGGATCGCCGATGATCGTGGTCTGCCACGAAAGCGCCGTCTGGCTGGCGTAGGCGGCTTCACCGAAGGAATAGCCAAAAACCCCGAGAGCGGCGCAACAAAAATAAATGTCGGGCGTGTATTGAAGATAGGGTTCATCGACCATTCCCATGGTGCATGTGGCGCCCTTCTGCAGCAGGGCGGCGACCCATCCGCTGTTGGGCGCGCGAATGGATTGCGCGCTGAACGAATAAAGATGATAGGCAAACGCGCCCGGCATGAACTCGACCGTGGGCCGTGTGAATGGGCCCGACACCTGTTGATCATACCAGCCCAGGTAAAACGCGATCTGGCTCATCGGATAGCCCGGCGAAAAGGTTTCCGGTTTTTCGTCCAGCACGGTTTCGTATCCCGCCTGCCGCAATGCCGCCGCCGCCTGTCGCATCCAGTCGTCGCCGGCCTTGTAATTTCCATTGGTCAATCCACGTGAATCGACATAGACGCGTCCCAACAAGCCGTTGGTTTCCGCCTCCATCGCCTTGTCGACCAGGCCCCGCGCGATGGAAGCCGACGGGCCGTCGAGGCGCGTCACCAACAACAGGCCGTTGGTCGGATGCAGAACGAAGTTCGTCGCGCCATAAAAGGGATTCTCCATCGGTCCGGTCCAGGGGAACACTCCCTCCCAGTCGAGCAGGCACGCCAGTTGCGTATCGACGGCCGCCTCGTTACGCCGCAATTCGGCCGGCAATTTGTCGGTGCGCGCCTCGACGAAATGCGTGTCGCGCAGGATCTTTACCGGAACGCCATAACAGAGGGCTGCATACCGGATGCGCGCTTCGGTGATCACCCTGAACGGCTTGTCGTCCGGACTCGCGTTCGGGAACAGGTTCGTCGCGAGTCCGTAGATGAACAGCTTGTGCCGTTCGAGATGCTGGCGAAGCGGTTTTTGAAGTTTATCGATGAATTCCTGGCGCGTCATCGCTTCGCCGCGAGGCAGGTCGAGGCCGACCACCTGGTTGGGCGGCACGCTGCGGCGTTTTGCATAATATTCGGCGACCTCCTTCGATTCGGGCATTCCCGAATTGTAAACCACGACGACCTCGGGGCTTTGCGCCATGGCTGCTGAGGAGAGCGCGAGAGTGACAAAAACGAGCGGCAGGAATCGTTTCATCATGGGGAATATCATGGGATCTCGACGCGCAACCCGTCGTAAGCGAACCAGACGTCCGACGGAAGTTCAGCCTGGGCCTTGTCGTGATCGTAGTCGTGTGTGAGATGGGTGAAATACGTCCGGCCGGCGCCAATCCGCCGCGCGGCGGTGAGCGCTTCATCGAGACACATGTGGGTGGGATGCGGCGCCGGGCGGAGCGCATCGAGGACGGCGACTTCGACCCCCCGCACGGCTTCCAGTGCGAGCTCGGGCACTTCCTTGCAATCGCTCAGGTAAGCCAGCCTTTTCCTGCCCGCCTGGGTAAAAAGATAACCGGTGGTGGTCACCCTGCCGTGCGGCAGATCGAAGGGAGTGACGCTCAAGTCGCCCAGTTCGAATGGCCCTTTGACGATGCGCGGATCGGGAACCAGGTAACCCCTCGGCCAGGGACCGTCGTGAAATGCGTATGCAAAAATCTGGCGCAACGCTTTCATCGTTGGCTCGCTGGCATAAATCGGCAGCGGCGCATGATCGCGCAGGTCGCAAAACCGCCGGCAATCGTCGAGCCCCATGATGTGATCCGCATGGGCGTGGGTGAACAGCACCGCATCGAGCCACCGGATTTTTTCACGCAACATTTGCAGCCGAAACTCGGGAGTGGTGTCCACGACGAGTTTGACATCGGGAGTGGCGACGTAGATGGAGGGTCGCGTGCGATGATTTCTGGGATTGGCGAGAAACTCCTCCGGGTATTCCCGGCCAATGACCGGCACGCCTTGCGAAGTGCCGGTGCCGAGGAAGGTCAGGGTGAAAGGCATTGCCACGGCTAGGCGATTTCGCGCGACCTGAATCCGGCGCGCCGATGGACAGACGCGCTTTGCGGACCAATTTTGCGACAGGACTCTTCACGGTCCGCCGGCAGGGCAGGGGATA
>JBEEGQ010000437.1:0-7724 GCA_041166945.1 Verrucomicrobiota bacterium | reverse complement strand
CGCGTTCGGGCGCAACCCCCACAGACTGCAGATCGCGGGCGGAAATTTTTGCGTCAGGAAATTTCGCCGCCTGGTCCATGAGCCGGGCCGCCCACTCGGGCGGCCGGCCATTGGCGTTCTCGGGACGGCACCTTTTGCACGGACGATACCCCGCGCGGACCGCTTCGCCGCCGGTGTGAAAAAACTCGAGATGCTCGGGCCTGGGTTGGGACGGGCACGAAGGCCGGCAAAAAATGCCGGTGGTTTTCACGCCGAAAAAGAAAATTCCATCATAACTGGCATCGCGCTTTTTCCAGGCAGCGATCATTTCGGAAGCCGTCAAATTCGCGCTCGAACTTTTCATGTGACAATCCTAGCACGCCCGTCCACCGAAAAATTGACACCACATTTTCCTCCGGCTCAAATTTCACTCTTTCTCCGCGCCAGAGAGGGGATGAGAAGATGTGCCTTCCAACGGCTTCTCCTAGGCTGCCAGCCAGCTATCTTTAACGGCTTCATTTCCAAATGGGGCTGCGGGCAGCCCAACTCGACCAAGACTTTTCGGAGTGTTCGTGTCGTCGTTCCTTGTGAACGATATCCGCTCGCCATTGCGCTGTCGTTCTGGTTCCCTCCTGCGCGAGACGATCCCGATGAGCATCACAGCACGATTCCGTTCAGGCCCTTTTTCGCCACGTCTCCACACCTCGTTATGTCCCCTTGTTTTTGGAATCAGCTTTTTCCTCTGGTTGACAGGCGCCGAATCGCGCGGACGGACGGTCTGCCTCACGGACGCCTCTCCCATCATTTCAGTGGAAGACAGCTCCGTCGTGGAAGGCAATATGGGCATGATAGACCTCGTCTTCGTAGTGAGCCTGTCATGCACCAGTAGCGTGGCGGTCTGGGTCGATTTTCTCATCACTGGAGGAACCGCCTCGACGGGGGTGGATTACATCACGGAGGGTTTCGGCACAGTGGAGTTTTCGCCCGGGGAAACAAACAGGTTGATCGAGGTGCCGGTTGTAGGGGAAACGCTGCGGGAAGCGGATGAAACACTTTCCATCGCTCTTTCCAATCCCGTAAACGGGACGCTCGGTCGGACGCACGCGCTCGGAACGATTCTCAATGATGACTACAACCAACCCCCCGCCGTACGCATATCGCGCCCCCGCACGGAATCGACATTCCCAACCTCGCCCGGCCTGATTGTCATCGAAGCAGATGCATCCGACACCGACGGCTTTGTTCAGCGCGTAGACTTTTTTTCCAGCGGCCAGTTTGTGATTTCCGCGACGAATTCACCATTCATAGTGCTTTGGACGAATAGCGTCACGGGTTCCTACGTGATCACCGCCATCGCCACTGACAACGAAGGCCTCCGTGCAACTTCAGCCCCTGTGAGCATCAGCGTTCATGCTTGTGCCACCAACCAGACCACCGTTGTCGATCTCAGCACCTGGTCGACGGTGCAATTCGGTCCTTATCCCAATGGCCAAGGACCGGCCTCATGGACTGTTTCCACGGGCAACACGGTGGCTCTCCAGTCGGTCAATGCCGACGCTTCCATTTTTCTCAGCCCATTCATCCTTCAAAATGACCAAATCGAGGGCAGCTGGCGAGTCAACGTCCGGCAGGACGACGACTTCATGGGGTTCGTTTTCGGCTATCAGGATGATGGCCATTTTTATTTGTTCGACTGGAAAGGCGCCGATCAGTCCGATCCCGACTGGGGCTTTGCCGAGCGGGGCATGAGCGTGAAGGTGATGACCGCCAACTCGCCCCTGACCCGGATGGATTATGGGGCAACCACTCCGCCCGACGGCACCCGGGCCCGGTCGCTTTATCACAACTTGATTCCGTGGGCTGACAGGACCGATTACCAGTTCTCGCTTCAATTTGCGCCTGGTCGATTTACCATCACGGTGACGCGCGGGGCGACGGTGCTGGCCACAATCCCGATCAATGACAGCACCTATACGAGCGGGAAATTTGGGTTCTATAATTTTTCCCAGGGTTCCGTTGAATACACCGGTTTTGTCCGTCATCTGTTGACGCCTATTCCGGTTATTTCCGTGGCAAACCGGTCGGTGGTGGAGGGCAACAGCGGCACGATCAATTTAGTCTTCCAGGTGAGCCTCTCGGGATTAAACTGTGAACCCACCGAGGTGGATTATTACATCACGCCGGGAACGGCCATGGCCGGTCAGGACTATTCGGCCGCGGCCTCGGGAACCATCACATTCGCCCAGGGCGAGACCAACAAGCTTGTCACAGTCACGGTGTTTGGTGACACGCTGATCGAACCGAATGAAACTCTGTTCATTAACCTCACCAATCCTGTTAACGGAGTCATCTTCACGACCCGCGCGGAGGGGACCATCATCAATGATGACACGGCCCATATTTATAGCGTTGCGGCCTTTTCGGATGGAAATGGTTCCGTCACGTTGAATCCTCTCAAACCGTTCTACTCACCAGGCGATCTCGTTCAACTTTCTGCCATTCCCGCCCGGTGGCATCTGTTCCAGCATTGGAACGACGGGGATACAGCCAATCCCCGGCTGATTGCTGTCGATTCCAACGTGAACTTTACGGCCACTTTCATCGCATCACGTACTTTCGAAACTCTCGAGTGTGGAGGCGTGGTGCGGGTGGCACCGGTGGGGACACCGGTGGTTTTTGTCAACGGCACGTGCGTCTTCGGGTCCAACATCAGCACGCGCGGGCAGGCGACAGTTTCGCTTTCCAGCACTTTTCCAAACGCCACGTTTCTGTTCACTCAGGACGGTTCCGATCCGGGATTGTCAGCACGGCTCTATGAAAAGGAATTCACGGTTCGTCAATCCACCAAACTCCGCGCCATCGCTTACAGTTCAGACTTCTCGGATTCTGCGCAATGCGACGCTATCGAAATCACCATTCTTCCCACGCTGACCGGCAGCACGGAAGGAGGCGGAACAATATCGATCGAGCCGCCTTTCGGGGCCTACTTCAGCAACGAGACTGCGACAGCGACGGCAACTCCGTTGCCAGGGTGGACGTTTCTGCAATGGCTTGGCGATGCCAGCGGGCCCAACCCCGTTGCCCACATCAACATGACCCGGGACAAGCGCGCGCGAGCGGTTTTCGGAACCGGACTGAGCAATTTTGTAGTGGGCAGCGGCTCCATCATTATAAACCCGCCGGGTAATTTGTATCCGTATGGAGCGAAGGTCTGGCTGACGGCTGTACCGCACACAGGCAACTATTTTGCGTTTTGGGGCAACGCTGCCACCGGCACTAACAATCCCTTGAGCTTTACGATCACGAACGCGAATCCGATCTTAACGGCCGTATTCGCGTCGTTGAGTGGCACCGCCGCATGGGCACTGACGGTCATTCCAAATGGATTGGGCCTGGTTACAAACAGCCCGCGCGCCAATCGTTACGGCGCGGGCACGATCCTGACGCTCACCGCCGTCGCAGAATCGGGGCAGAGCTTCCTGGGTTGGGCTGGCGACGCTTCTGGATCAGGCAATCCGATGGTGGTAACGATGACCCAAAGCAAAGTCATTACGGCGAATTTCACCAAGCGTCCACGGTTGGAAGCGGTGTTGTGCGGGAGTGTCGGGAACGGCGAGGAATTCCAGTTGTTGCTCACAGGAAATATCGGGGATTCCTATGGGCTCGAAGCCACGACGAGTCTTTCGACTGGAGCGATGGACTGGATAAGGCTCGGAACGGTGACGAATACTTTCTGGATTCAGCAGTTTAATGACCCATTGGGGACGAACGGTAACAGGCGCTTTTATCGAGCAGTTGTTCCTTAATCCGGTTCGCAGTCATCGCGCCCGATAGAACCGCGTCGCGTTCGTCGTGCCGGTGGGCAGTCGGCGCTCAGAATGTAGGGGCTTTGACTGGCAGACCACGTTCCGGAGATATTTCCCGAAACGAAGCAAGAAGCTTTTTCACCGGAATGAGGTCAATATCCATAAGCACCGACTTTTGCGGCTCACGGATCTTTTAGGCTGCTTCACGCGCATGACCAAAAAACTCTTCATCGCACTTTGTATCGCTGCTCCGGTCGCGTTCGCGTTGGTTCGTCCGATATTCGTTCACAGCGTCTCAGTTGCTGCCGCGTTTGCCATCACTGGACTTGTGCTTGCCGTAGTCCTCCTTGGCTGGTCGATATGGAAGCTCTCTTCTGATCGTCGCCATGTCGGCTTCGGCTTTTTGTCAGTCTTTGTGTGCTTCTGTTTCTCTGTAGTTGTCGCAGATTATTTTGCTGCTCATGAAGCGCGACAGCGGCAGAGTGCAGGCACGAACTTTCCACAGTTCAGCAGATGAAAACGCGGCTAAACATGCGCTCCAGACAACCCGGCGGGAGCGTCGCGCTTGCCATCGTTGCGTCCCGAGCCCCCGAGTCGCTGAGTTTGGGTCGCTCGACCGCACTATGAACAAATGGCAGATCATTTGCCCCATCGTCGCAATGGCAGTTGTCCTTTTCATTGCCGTGCCCATAGCTGGCCATTACGCCATGGCCAATCAACGCCGTCATGCGATCAGAGTGGCTTCAGGTGGGATTGGCCGCGAACTGATCACTTCCACTAATTCCCCGCGCTTGGTCCATATCGGCACAGATTTGCGGGCTCGATTGTCCGGCCTGTTGAGCACCACCACCCGCGTTTGCACCGTATTGCCAGGCGACGACCCGAGGCCCATTGGCGATGGGCGTGCGGACAGCAGGCTGGTGCTCACCAACGATGCCGGAGAGGGATTGTTGATTCGCCTGCGGCAGGAGCGCGGCACAACCGTATTCCATGTACTGGGCTTTCGGCGCGTTTCACCATGACTAGGAGCGAGAAAGCAGCGGCCTAACGCTGCAGCGCATCCAGGTTGCAATCGAACGCCCTCGTGAGCTGGGTCGCTGAGCATGGGTGGTTGATGTGGCAGTCTGAGGTTTGGACTCTGCTTGGAAAGCCCCGCAGGGACGCGTCGGACCCGGTTCTACGCCTGTCGCCAATACCCGGGGCGTGGCGAGGTTGGGGTCATTTGCGGCTCGACGGCTGCATCGGTGCGGAGTATGTCATCTTTCATGATATCTGTTTTTCGTTTTTGTATTGTTCGGGATGCGAGTTCTCCAACGTGTGGCAAGGCCGGCCGCATCACGGCTGGCAACCCACGTTTATCACGGGAAACAGACACCGCGTTTGCTTTCATCGCCAGCCATACTGACTAGGCCGCACAAACGCGCATTTCAGGGCCAGAAAGCCAACACTATGAAGACAGCAATAATCAGATCGATGCCGACATTCACGAAAGTCACACGCATCCTTTTCGCGCTGGCCTCAGCGAGCTTGCTCGCCGGCACAACAAACGGCCAGGTCAGTTACGCAGACAATTTCGAGGGCAGCACTCTCGCCCCGTTCTGGAGTTTGAGCTTCAACCGCGGACTGGCCACATTCCCCTACACAACGCAGGCTCACAGCGGACTTCAGTCGATAGACATGCGTGGATTGGAAGATGGAGTAGCGCATCTGGCACACTCCATTTCACCCAGCTACGGACAAGCTTCGCTCTGGGTGTACGATACGGGGGCCGACTTAACCACTGGAAGCTACTTTAGTCTGAATTTCGGCGGCATACTCCTGGGGACCATCCGAAACCCACTCATCCCGGACGTCGGACAGTACCAGTTTAACATTCCCTTCGCCCCGGGTAGCTCTTCAAACGCACCTGTGGTTTCGTCGCCAATAAACCGGATGCCGGGATGGCATCAGTTTGGCGTCGATTCCCGGCTCGACTCACTGGCCATCACCATCGACGGCGCGCAGGTCTATTCAGGATCCGGTGGTCATCCGATCACTTTGCTGGATTTCGCCGTAATAACTGCCTCGGGACATCCGAGTTGGTCATACCAGTTCGATGATTTCCAAGCCAATTTGACACCCGTTCCAGAGCCTTCCGCGCTTGCACTGGCCGGGCTGAGCGCACTGGGTTTCCTCGTCCGGTTTATGCGAGCCCGTAAATCGAAGCGAGGTTGGTGATCGTGTGATCGCGCTGCCTAACAAATTCAGTTTTTTGTCGCGGTGGATGGCGTAGGAGAACATGTTAGGGTATCGACGGGAATGCTTGATTGCCCGATATGCGAGAGGCGGGTTTTGACGACGAACGGCATCTGTCCAGCCTGTAGCACCGATCTTCGCAACGAATCTGACGTCCAGCGGCGCGTCTTGAAGCGGAAGGCTTCCGCCATCGCCATGACCGCGCGCGCGAAAGGCGCAAGCTACGGAGAGATTGAAACCGAACTCTCCAAAGGCGGAGTCGACCAGGATCTGATTAAGGAAATCATGATCCAAGTAGAAGGAAAGACACCCGAAGCCCTGGCAGAGAAAAGCGAGATGGACATGCGGCATGGTCTTTATTGGCTGCTTGGCGGGATCTTGGTCAGCGTTGTGACGTACATGATTGCGCGCGCCTCGGAAAAAGGTGGCGTCTACATCATCGCTTACGGAGCAGTAATAGGCGGTGTAATTCAATTCTTGCGTGGGCTGCTAGGATCGAGTGGAAAGAAGTAGAATGCATTTTGACGAAAGAAGTTGTTACTCGCTGGCGAACCATGCGCTGCAGCGCCATCTAACCCGGCGGGAGCGTCGCGGTTGCAATCGGTGCGTCCCACACCGCAATCCAGCGGCTTCTCGGGCCGGGTCGCTGAGCGTTTGTCGTTGCGCAACCCCCGTTGGGGTTGAGGGTCTATTTCGGGCAATCCTAGGGTAGTCGCTCCTCCCTCGCGCCAACCCTGGGCTGAATGATGGAACGCCGTTGGCGTTCGCGACGGCAGCCTGCGCTCTGCGCAGCGCTTTGAGCGAAGATTGCCGTTTTGAAGAGCCATTTTGGACCAACGACACCCCGCGCTTTTGTCGGACAGGCAATCCCAGGGTAGTCGCTCCTCCCTCGCTCCAACCCTGGGGTGAATCACGAAACGCCGTTGGCGTTCGCGACGCAATCCCGGCGATTGCTGCGGCGCGGCAGCCTTCGCTCTGCGCTGCGCTTCAAGGGAAAGCTGGTGGAGGCGGCGGGAGTTGAACCCGCGTCCCAAGCAGACCCGTCAGCCGCGACTACATGCTTAGTCCGGGAAAATTTGTCGGCTACAGGATGGCGCCCGAACTCGAATCCTGCTGCTTAGTCCGCATGGAATTTTCTCGGCTGATGACGCGCGGTCTCCGTCTTCAGCCATGCCTGCTATAGCGTTCGTCCAGCGTAGCAGGTGTCCACCGGCGAACGTCGCAACCGCTTAGGCCGCGAGAGCTAATTCAGTGTTAGCTGTTTTTTGATGCGAGTGATTTACGAGGCCAACGCATCGTCCTCGGCATGCCGCCTCTGTCGTGTTCGCATGGTCGAAACCAGTACGCCCCCAGAACGGAACTCCCCAAGAATGACATCGCCCCACAGTGAGGTCAAGCGGGGTCATGGTCCATCTCCTGATTTGCTTCGTCCGCAACAGCAGGCTCAGCCTCCCCAAACTCCTAAACTTCTATTGCGAACTCGACCTTACTTACGGAGCCACGACCGGCCTTAACGGTTCCTTGGGCCAGATCACTTTGTATTGATCCTCATCCACATGCCGGTACGCAGCGGTCACCTGCTCCATCAAACTGCGCTCGGACAATAACGGCCGGAGTCGAGCGAAGGTCTTTGAAGGACTTCCCGTCGTGATGAAAATATTGAACGACGCCTCCACGGCCTCGTGCCCATCCACCTCAGCCGAG
>JBEEGQ010000436.1:0-13974 GCA_041166945.1 Verrucomicrobiota bacterium | reverse complement strand
TCAATGCATCTCGACCTCGCAAGTGCCGATGCCTGGCCGATAAAAGTTGAATTGCACGTTCGGATGATCGGCCAGCAGCGACATCGGTACCGCCGAGTCCGCCAGCTTCCTGGAAATCATGTACGTGGTCAGCCGCTGGCCAAACGGATTGTCGTGCATCCCCGCGTGCCAGATCGAAACCTTCTCCGCCTGCCAGGTCTCCACCGGCCCGACACTGATCGCCTTGGCGGGGACCATTGCAATGTTGCCGCCGCCCGATGTGCGGGCGTTTTGCGCAATGGTCAGCGGATGCAGATCCACCACCCGGGTCGTCAGCTTTCGATACTCGGCAGGTGACGGGGGCGCGTTCTGGAACCGGCCGCGACGGGGCAAGGGATCGTTAAAAGCCCAGTGTTTGACATCGCCCTGGCCGCCCTGCATGACGGCGCAACGCACACCGGCATCCCAGGATCGACGATAGGCGGTGGTGTCGGCCCGGGGAAAATGAAGCTGCGCCTCCGGCATCCGCAGCCCGCGCCGGATCCGATCGAAACAGAGCGTCCGATCGCAGCGTTCGAACGAGAGCGGATGGGTGGGTGGCACTTCGCGCTGGGTCCTCGCGTCGAACCATTCGTCCATTCCCCAAAAGTGTCCCGATCTCACGTCGAGATCCAAATCGTTCACGAGCCGCGCCACCAACGGCAGCTGTTCGGTGGGACCCACCGGACCGCAAATGCCCACCGGATTGTCAGGAGTCGATTGTCGCCACGCGTGGATATACTCCAGCGCTTCCGCGAGATAAAATTCCTCGAGCGTGTCATAAAAAACGACGCGGAATCCTGGCCGGGAAAGTTTGAGCATTTTCTCCGGCGTCAACCGCGCGGCGGCCTGGAGGATTGCATCATCCAACGTGGTGTAATCCCACCACGCCGGCGCGATCGAACTGAATTTGCGGGGCATAAAAGTGCCCGGGAGATTTACAGGACACGCCGGAGGATGGAAAGCCTCCAGGAGCCCATTCTTGTGGGTAAGGAGGAGCGTCCCCGGGGTTTGCGAGATCGGCGGCTGTGGCCCAAGCGCTTTGAGAAATCCCAAAAGGATTTAGTCTGTTAGTCCAAGGTTGCCCGGCCGACGGGCTACCTTGGGAGAAGAGTTCCAGGAAGTCCGCAACCCCATCGGGGTTGAGGCCTATGGCTCGTTTCACCCAAGGTACCTCGTGGACTCGCAACCTTGGGCTATATGACGTAATCCCTTTGGGATTCAGCCAAGGTCCCAAAGGGGCTTTGGAGACGGTGACGATGTGACTGACCAACTCGCGAAGCGCTCGGAGTGAGCCCGCGCTCGCCGCAGCAGCCAGTCGGCGCAGGTCACGGCGCCGTCTTCTGCAAACTTTTCTGAATACCACTTCGGCGGCACCCATCTCACTTTGCGACCCCGCAAGGCAGCCGGTCAATTGCGTTGCAATGTAGCGTTCCCGTTGAGAAGCTATCTGACCCCGGTGCGGTGGCGCAGAACTTCAATTGCCGGCTTGGGAATTCATCGAATGAAGCTTTTTATCACGCTGGCCGTCGTCGTAGTCCTCGGGGCAGGCGGCTATTATTTCTACCGGCAAAACCAGGGAAAGGCCAGCGCTGCCACCACGAAATCGCGTCCCACCACCGCCACCATCGAGGCGCGCGATATCCACTTTGAAATCAGCGCCGCCGGCGACATCGGGCCCGCCGATCAAGTTTCGGTCCGGCCCGAAGTCAACGGACGGATCGAAGAATTGCCCGTCGATATCGGCGATGAAATCAAGAAGGGCGCACTGCTCTGCCGGCTCGATGACAAGGACCTTCAGATCGAGCGTTCCCAACGCATGATCGAGATCGATGGCGCGCGGCTGAGTTTGCAGAAGTCCCGGCGCACTTTCAGCCGGCAGGAGGGTTTGTACGCCAGCAAACTCATCTCGCAGGAACTTTACGACGACGCGCGCACCGAATTTGATCTCGCCACGAATTCCCTCGAGCGCGCTCAGCAGAACCTGCGGCTCGTTGAAGATCGCCTGCGCAAGACCCACATCGAAGCGCCTTTCGATTGCACCGTGCTCACCCGGCCCGTTTCCCTCGGCCAGACGGTCAGCGGCTCGGCTGGGTTCAACAGCGGCACCGAGATCCTCACCATCGCCAACCTCAATGACATGATCGTCAATGCCCATGTCAACCAGGCCGATGTCATCCGCCTCAAACAGGGCAGGGACGTCGATATACAGGCGGAATCTGTTCCCGGCGTCCGGATGAAGGGCATCGTCGAGCGCATCGCGCCACAGGCCGTCATCAAGAATGGCATCAAGGGATTTTCCGCCCGCATTTTAATCAAGGACATCGATCCACGGGTCCGCCCGGGCATGACCGCTGTGTTGAGCATTCCTGTTTCCACCGCGGACAACGTGCTCTCCGTGCCGCTCGCGGCCGTGTTCAGCGAGAACGGGGATCGCTTTGTTTTTGTGAAGACCGATGAGAAGTACGAGCGCCGGTCCATCTTGATCGGTGTCACGGATTATGCCTACGCCGAAGTCCTCAAGGGCCTCAGCGCGGGCGAGGTCGTTTCGCTCGACCAATCGATGAACAGCGCCGGGCCCAAGGCGTCACAAAACCCGGGCGGCGGCGGTTCCCCAGGAAGCGGCGGCCGCCGATCCCGTGCTGAAGCGGGCACGTCAGGAAGTCCCGGCGGCGGCGGCGGAGGTGGTGGCGGACGTCGCGAGGGCGGCGGCCCTTCGGGCGGCTCAGGCGGTTCGCGCCCCCGCACCGGCGGCTCCTGAAACAGGCAACGAAAGCCCTGCCACTATCGGTTGCCGCATTTTGTTTTCATGCCCCTTGTCGAACTCCGCAACGTCAGCAAGATTTATCATCTCGGCGGCGAGGAAATCCGCGCGCTCGATAATGTGTCGCTCGACATCGCCGGCGGCGAATTCATCTCGATCATCGGGCCCAGCGGCAGCGGGAAGAGCACGCTGATGCATATCCTGGGGTGCCTGGACACCCCCACGCGCGGCAGCATCAAGCTCGATGGGATCGATATTCACGGCGCATCCCGCGCCGAACTGGCGGTCATCCGAAATCGGAAAATCGGTTTTGTTTTCCAGTTCTTTAATTTGCTTCCCAAACTCACCGTGCTCCAAAATGTCGAGCTGCCCATGATTTACAGCGGCATCTCCGGGCGGGAACGCCGCGAGCGGGCCATCACCGCCCTCCAGATGATGGACATGGAAAACCGCGCAAAACACCGGCCGCTCCAGCTTTCCGGCGGCCAACAACAACGCGCCGCCATCGCGCGCGCGCTGGTCAACAGCCCCAAAATCGTCTTCGCCGATGAACCCACCGGCAACCTCGATTCGCACACGGGCGAAACCATCCTCGCCCTGTTCAGCAAACTCAGCCAGGAGGGCCGCACCATCGTCCTCGTCACTCACGATCCCGAGATCGCCGCGCGCACTCCGCGCCGCATCGAGATCCGTGACGGCCAAATCGCGAAGAACGTGGACGCGCGCCTTGCGGGGCTTGTCAGGAATTAAATGCATTCGCCCTCCAGACTCACACTGATTTCCTAATCGATTGTTTCAATGCCCATCGAGCCCGTCAAACCGCCCGTCCGCACCCTCGCCGAACTCGGTTCGGCCCTGGTGGTTCCCGGCCTGAACCTGGGCAATGCGATCACGGTCGGCTTCAAGGAAATCTGGGCTCATAAATTCCGGTCCATCCTGACGATGCTCGGCATCATCCTCGGCGTATCGAGCCTCGTCGCGATGAGCGCCCTGGTCAAAGGGATGGAAAATGGGATGCGCGAGGCGCTCATCGCGATTGGCGGGCTGGAAAAGGTTCGCATCGAGCAGCAGGACATTCCGCCCGAGCAACAGCACCTGGCCGATCAGGCGGTCGGACTCACCGTTCACGACTTGTATGCGCTCCGTGCCAGCGCTCCACTGGTCACCGAGGCTGCTCCCGAAATGCGCGCCCCGCGCAATACGCGCGTCACAAAAAACAGCCGCCCCACCGACTGGGCGAACGTGGTCGGCACCTGGCCTGCCGCCGTCGACCTCAACCAGCATACCGTCGAGCACGGTCGCATGTTCAACCAGGTCGATGACGATTACGCCCGCAACGTGTGCGTCATCGGCACCAACATCCGCGATCAACTTTTCGGCGACGAAGAGGACTCCGGCCGGCCACCCATTATCCCGCTGGGACAGACGCTGAACATTGGCGGCGAGCCGTTCGTGATCATCGGGATGTTCGAGCGTTATGAGAGCGAGACGGAAAAGAAAAGGCGCCAATACCTCAAGGAACATCCGGTGGCCCAGCAGACGGGTCCGGCCCGGAGCCGGGGGTGGGGTGGACGCGGACGCGGCGGCGACTTCATTTTTCGCATGAAGAACTCGACGGTGTACATCCCGCTCAACACGATGTATCTCAAATTTAAATCCGCCGTGGGAACCAACAGCGCGCCGGACCCGCGCCTGGACGTGATCAACATTCGTGTCGCTGATGTGGACACGATGAACTCGGCGCTTCAGCAGGCTAAAAACGTTTTGATGCACAGCCACAAGGGCATCGAGGATTTTTCGTTCATGACCCAGGAGAACATGAGCGAGGGGATTTCAACGGCGATTCGCAATGCCCGCCTGTCGGGCGGTTTGATCGCGATCATCAGTCTTTTGGTGGGCGGCATCGGCATCATGAACATCATGCTGGCGAGCATCACCGAACGCATCCGCGAGATCGGCATCCGCAAAGCCGTCGGGGCGTCGAATCCAAATATTTTCATCCAGATTCTGGTCGAGAGCACGGTGATCGCGCTGTTGGGCGGCATCGCAGGCATCGTGGCGTCGTATGGATTTGTGCAGATTTTGGTCGCCATTTCGCCGACGGACAATACCCCGGTAATCACGCCGATGGCGGGTCTTGTTGCATTTGGATTCAGCGCGCTGGTGGGGATCACCGCGGGCATTATCCCGGCGCTCAAGGCGGCGCAGTTGGATCCCATCCAGGCCCTCCGCTACGAATAGTCCCGGCGTCAGCATCCCGGAGCGCGGCTTTCAAGCCGCTTCGCGGTCCGATGTTCACAAGCCACCTTTTGCACCTGGCGAATTCACTGCATGGCTCTCACCTTTCTTCTGTCACGGGGTGATCC
The DNA here is from genome assembly GCA_041166945.1 of Verrucomicrobiota bacterium. Classification (GTDB taxonomy): domain Bacteria; phylum Verrucomicrobiota; class Verrucomicrobiia; order Limisphaerales; family JADJPG01; genus DASTLJ01. The sequence goes on along the minus strand of JBEEGQ010000436.1, from coordinate 8,826 downwards.
CGCGCAATGCAGCTGGCCTTGCCGAGATTTCAAAAACAGTTGTCTCGCGCGATAAACGTGGGTAACGTCCTGACTCTTCGAATGGGCTCGACGAGTCCCGTGCGAGCGCACCGGGGAGAACACCGGGAGCGCCGCGGCGGGAAAAAACTGGAGAGATGGCTGAGTGGCCGAAAGCGGCGGTTTGCTAAACCGCTATACCCTTTACCGGGTATCGGGGGTTCGAATCCCCCTCTCTCCGCCAAACTTCACAAAACACCTGCGGAATAAGGGGCCATTACCCCAACGGGGTAACGGCCTTCAGCCCAGGGTTGCCGAGTCCGCGAGGCTACCCTGGGTGAACGGGAAAAAATGCCATCAACCCCAACGGGGGTTGCAGCGGACGGGCGGTGAATCGGTGATACAACCCCGTTGGGGTTGGGAAAAAAATGGCACGTATGACCCAGGGTAGCTCGTTCGTCGCAACCCTGGACTGGAGGACGCAATCCCGTTGGGATTACCCCAACGGGGTAATGGCCTTCAGCCCAGGGTTGCCGAGTCCGCGAGGCTACCCTGGGTGAACGGAAAAAAATGCCATCAACCCCAACGGGGTTGTAGCGGGCGGGCGGTGGAACGGTGATACCAGTTGGCGACGCAAGCGCGGTGTGCACAAATATTTTACAGCCTTCTCGCAGTTGTGTGACAACTGACGCCAGCGCCAGTCCGAAACTTGATGCCATGACGTCTTCGCCTGAACCGCAGCCAGCGCCGGAGCAGGCGTCGAAACGGGTGTTGCTCCTGGTGTGGGCCATCGGGGCCACCGTGACGACGGTCGTGTCCACGGCGGCGGCGGTGTTCCTCTATTTGCACGGGCGCGTGACGGAGGGAGCATCAGCGGGTTGGACGCGCTGGGAGAAATCAGCCGGCGGCAACGGACATTCCTACAAGGCGGTGACAGTGGGCGCGGCGGTCACCTGGTCGGAGGCGGAGGCGCTGGCGCGGGAACAGGGAGGATATTTGGCCACGATCACTTCGGCGGCGGAAAATGAGTTTGTCTTCGGACTGGTGAATGCGCCGGAGTTTTTCAATGAGGAACACGGGGCGGGTCCGGCATTGGGCGGCTTTCAGCAGGATGGGTCCATGGAGCCGGCGGGCGGATGGTGCTGGCTGAGCGGGGAGCCGTGGACATACAACAATTGGAAACCCGGGGAACCGAACAACGGAAAGACACGCGAAGGAACGGAGGATCGACTCATGTTCTACAGCGGGATTCCGCGGACGCCAGCAGCGACGTGGAATGACATTAACAGGGCGGACCGGAACAACTTGATGGTGGCTTATGTGGTGGAAAGGGATCGTTGAGCCGGGTTACGAACGATTTTCGCAAAGCGCGAAATCAAGCTTCCCGCCGAGAATCATCGAGAGCCTCAATTTTCGCGCGCAGGAGGTCTTCCACGATCTTGAGTTTATCTAGACCTACTTTGAGCGGGACACCGGGCGCACGGCGAACGAGGTAGTTGTGCCTTAAACATCCTACGTGCGGGCGCGCGTGAGGAGGCGTTGGAAGAGAATGAAAATCAATAACAGCGCTCCCATCGCAATGCGCAGCCACGACGAATCCAGGCGGCCATCGAAGGTCAGAGCGGTTTGGATCGTCCCGAAGATTAATACCCCTGTCAGCGTCCCGGCCATCGTGCCGACGCCTCCCGTGAGCAGCGTGCCGCCAATCACCACCGACGCTATCACGTCCAACTCGAAGCCCACTCCGTCGGCGGGGTTGCCGGAACTTTTGTAAAACGTCGAGACGATGCCCGCGAACGCGGAGCAAAAGCCGCTCACCGCGTACACCGCGACCTTCGTCGAACCCACTGGCACACCCATCAATCGCGCCGACGATTCACTGCCGCCCAGCGCGAGGATATTCCGTCCGAAACGCGTCCCATGCACGGTCAGCGTGCCCGCCGCGAGCAAGGCGAGGAACGCCAGCGCCGTCGACGACAATGGCGTCGCAGCTCCCGGTGGCAGACCGAATTCGAGCACCCGGATATAAAGCGGATGCGTGATCCCCACCGACTCGCTGCTGATGACAAATGCCATGCCGCGGGCAAAGAACATGCCACCCAGCGTCACCAGAAACGCCGGCAGTTCATAGCGATGAATCAGCAGCCCCATCCCCGTTCCCAATGCAGTTCCCACCAGCAGCGCCAACGGTATCGCCACCGTGGGATGCACCCCCCGGTTTTGCACCAGGGTCGCGACGAAAATCGTCGTGAATGCCAGGACCGCGCCGACGGACAAATCGATCCCGCCCGAGAGGATCACAAACGTCATTCCCACCGCGGCGATCCCCAGCGCGGCGTTGTCGCCGAAAAGGTTGGCGACGACGCGCCATGAGAAAAAGCCCTCGTAAAGGATCGACGCCACAGTGAAAAGCGCCACGAGCACAATCGCGGTGGCGATCAGCGGAAGCCGGGTTGTGCGCGAAGAAAACTTCATCGGGCTCGGCACAAAAAAATGCCCCTGGCGTGGCTCCGAAACCGTTCGGACTGCAGCAGGCACACCGATACGATCACGATGGCCTTTGGAACCGGGGCGATGGCCGGCGGGACACCGAGGTTATACATGGTGGTGGTGAGCGTTTGAATAAGGAGAGCGCCGATGACCGAACCCACCAGTGTGAAGCGGCCGCCCGTCAATGCGGTTCCCCCCACGACCACTGCGAAAATCGCATCGAGCTCCATCATCTCACCCACCCGGCTCGAGTCCGCTGCCTTAATGTTTGACGCGGCGATCAGCCCGGCGATCCCTGCGCACAACCCGCTGTAGCCATAGACCAGGAACTTTACCAACGAAGCGGGGATGCCACAAAAGCGCGCGGCTGTTTCGTTGTCACCGACCGATTCCACGAAGAGACCGATGGCCGTCCTTCGGGTCACGAACACTGTGAGGCATAGCAGCGTCAGGACAATGATCACCGTGAATGGCAGCACGAAGAAATGGCCATTGCTCACAAACACAAAAGAGGCGCGTTCGAACGTGATGATTTGTCCGTGAGTGATCCACATCGCAATCCCGCGTCCGGCGACCATGAGGATCAGCGTGGCGATGATCGGCTGAATCCCCGCGGCGGCCACGAGCAAGCCGTTGACCAGACCGGCAACGATGGTGAGAGCGAGCGTGGCACCGACGACCGCCACAAAAGGAAGGTTTGTCTGCGTCACCAACAGGGCGGCCACCGCGCCGGCGATGGCCATCAAAGATCCGACGGAGAGATCGATCCCGCCGGTGGCGATGACGAGAGTCATGCCCAGAGCGAGCAGCGTGACCTTGGCGCCCTGGTTCAGGATGTCGACGAGCGTTCCGTAAAGATGTCCGTCGCGCATTTCGAGGTGGAAGAATGACGGGGTGAAAATGAGGTTGAAAACCAGGAGCGCCGCCAAGCCCAGCAACGGCCAGAGCAGGGAGATACCCCGCGAGCGCGCTGGCATTCCGACGACCCTGTCACCCTTCATGGTGGGCAATCACGTTCATGATGCGATCGGGCTGGACGTCGGTTCCGGAGAGTTCCCCGATTTTGCGGCGATCGCGCAGGACGACGACCCGCTGGCAGGTGCGCACCATTTCCTCGATGTCCGACGAGATGAAGAGAACCGCCATGCCTTGTTGCCGCAGCGTCTGGACCAATTTTTCGATCTCCGCTTTCGCCCCGACATCAATGCCACGGGTCGGCTCGTCCAGGATGATGAGACGCGGTTGGGTCAGCAGCCAGCGGGCGAGCAGCACCTTTTGTTGGTTGCCACCCGACAGGTTCATCACGGGAGTTTCGGCGTCAGCCGTCCGGATATTGAGCGTCCGGACGTAATGGGCGGCCAGTGTTTCCTGCTCGGCGCGCGGCAACAATTTCAAGGGGCCGCGCGTGGCCTGAATGGCAAGGATGATATTCTCGCGAACCGAGAGATGGGGGATGATGCCTTCGCTTTTGCGATCTTCCGGACAAAAAGCGAGGCCCTGTTTCATGGCCTGTAACGGGGATCGAATGGAAACAGGCTGGCCGGAGATTTTCAGCGTTCCGGAATCGGCAGGCTCAATGCCAAACAGGATCCGGGCCGTCTCGGTGCGGCCGGACCCGAGCAAGCCGGCCAGACCGGCGACTTCACCTGCGGCGATGGAGATATCCATCGGAGCGAGCACGCCGCGTTTTCCGATCCCGACCGCATCGAGAAAGGCGCCGGTCTTTGCAGGCTCAAGCTCGGCGGCGTCGGCGCGCAATTGTTGAACATCTTCGAACGCGCGTCCGAGCATGGCGCTGATGAGTTCGAGACGGGGAAGTTCGGCGGCCCGATATTCACCCACGAACGCGCCATTGCGCAGGACGCTGATCCGATCTGAAACCGTGTAAACCTGATCGATGAAATGCGTGACGAGGAGGAGGGCCATGCCGTCGTCGCGAAGCCGGCGAAGAATTTTAAAAAGGAATTCCACCTCCCGTTCGTCCAGGCTCGATGTCGGCTCATCGAGGATCAATACCCGGGCCTGGATGTCGAGAGCCCGTGAAATAGCCACCAGTTGCTGCTCGGCCATCGAGCACGAGCCCACGGGCCGGCGCACGTCGAGAATCAAACCCAGGCGTCCCAGCGCGGTTTGAGCCCGCTGCCGCATCCGTTTTTTTTGCAGAAAACCGCATCGAGTGGGCTGGCGCCCGAGGAGAATGTTGTCGGCGATTGACAGGGTCGGGATGAGATTGACCTCCTGGTAAACGGTGCTGATGCCGAGCGCCTCGGCGTCGCGGGTGGACCTGGGTTGAATTGTTCGTCCATCCAATTCCATGATGCCGCCATCGGGGGAATGCACGCCGGTGAGAACCTTTATAAGAGTCGATTTGCCGGCGCCATTTTCGCCCATCAACGAATGAATTTCCCCGGCTCGAAGAGTGATGCCCGCGCCATCGAGCGCCTTGACCGGCCCGAAGGTTTTCACCAGGTCCCGAACCTTGAGAACGGGTTCGCTCATGAGCGGAGCGGGAGAGGACGTCGATCCCACCGGGTCGTCATATTTCCAGGGACCGGCTTCGAGTGGAAGGCGGCCTGGACGGACAACCCGATAAAAGCGCGCAACACAACACGCCCACCCGCCATGCAACCACGCGGGTTCCGGGCGAGGAGCGGCGAGTTCATGCGGCGGAGTGTAGCGGGGAGAAATCGTTCGGCAAGTCGGCGCTACTGCGGTGCTTTGCGCTTGAGAGACGGTGGAGCTGAAATTAATCTCCGCAGATGCCGCGCAAAAATCCTTCTTTAAGCTTCATCCCCCGATACCGGTCGCTGGCAACGGTTTTTCTCGCCGGGGCCGTGCTGATGCCTTCAACAGGCCGGGCTCAGAACTCGCTGAAGGAGGAATTGAAACAGTCCCCATTCAAGATCGCCTACGAATGTTATGTGGCGGGCAACTGGGAAATTTTCGTGATGAACGCCGACGGATCGAAGCCTGTAAACCTCACCCAATCCCCCACGGAGCACGAACATTATCCCCAAGTTTCCCCCAACGGCCGGCAGATCTGTTTTTCAGTGGATGCCGGCGAAGGCCGCAATGCGGTGCGCAGCCTTTATGTGATGGATGCCGACGGCGGCAACCGGAAGAAATTGGTGGAAGGCGCCAGGGAACCTTTCTGGAGTCCGGATGGAAAAGTCATCGGGTTTCTGCCCCAGGAATTTTCCAAGTTTAATGTCATGGATTATTACACGAAGGGGATGAGTTTTTACGAACTGGCCACCGGCAGGATTGAACCCCATCCAAACAGCACCAATCTTTTTCACCTCTACAACCCGGGATTTTCGCGAAACGGAAAATGGATCGTCTCAACCGTCCATGCCGGGATGGGTTTCGAGCACGCCATTCTGGCGATAGAAGCGCGCGGCACCCGCATCATCAATCTCAAGATACCCGGGTGCCGCCCGTGTTTAAGTCCTGACGGCACGCAACTCGCCTGGGGCTCGGGCGATCACGAAATCGTGGCTGCCCCCATCGATCTCGAATCCGACACTCCCACTGTGGGCCGATGGCGTCTGCGAATTCGGGACAAGACAAACGAGACCTATCATGTGGATTGGTCGCCCGACAGCCGGTATTTGAGCTTGAGCCGCGGACCGGCCAGCAAGGGGGATCCCACAAAAGCGGGGACGTTTCAGGCGGCGTGCGAGATTGTCGGCGTTTATGCGCCGGGCTGGAACTTGTGTTTGGTGCCCGCCGGGCGCGAAGGAATCGTGGATCTGAACCAGGCGACGGATGCGGATTTTCTGGCATTGACCACGAACGGATTGAGCAACAAGGAATCAGCCTGGTTCCGGCCCGCGCGCTAGCTGGAGGAAACGGATGAGCCGACTCGCGAGCTGCTGGCTGACCATGATGGGCGCCGCCCTGCTGACGGGCTGCGGCCCGGCCGCTCCGGTTTCTTCAGAGTCCAACAAACAACCGGCAACACCTTCATCCTCCCGCTCCGATGGAACCCGCGGGATTTCGATCGTGACGAGTTCCGGTGTTGAAATGGTTCAGCTCCCCGACGGTGAATTCACGATGGGCAGTGAGATGGGGGAAGCCGATGAGGCGCCGCTTCACAAGGTGCGGGTGAGCGCATTCCAAATCGACAAGTTCGAGGTCACGCACGAGTTATTCAAAAAGGCGCAATTGCCCAATCCATCGCGCTGGCAGGATGCCGCTGGAAAACCGATCGAGCGGGTGCGCTGGCGGGATGCCAAACAGTATTGCAATGAACGCTCGCTGCTGGAGGGCCTCAAACCCTGTTACGACGAGAAATCCATGGATTGGAATTGTGATTACGCGGCGGATGGCTATCGCCTCCCCACCGAGGCTGAATGGGAATATGCGGCGGGAGGCGGCGGAGATACGGCGAACAATGTCCTGACACCAGACCGATTGCGGCAGTATGGCTGGTTCGCCGGCAACGCTGATCAGAAAACTCATCCGGTCGGCCAAAAGAAACCGAATGGTTGGGGTTTATTCGACATGCACGGAAATGTTTCCGAATGGTGCGAGGATGTCTATGACCCCGGCTACTACCGCAGCGCCTCGGCGCAGGATCCTCGCGGCCCCGCCGGTTCGGGAAAGGACCTCAAGCGTGTCATCCGCGGCGGGAGTTGGAAATCCTCGGCGGCAGCCTGTCGCGCGCAGGCCCGACAGGGCGAGGTTACGGGCGACAGTGACGCCTGTTTTTCCACGGATTACTGCGGTTTCCGCTGTGTGCGCCGCGCCGGCGTAGCGCCATCGGCACCGGCAACGAACAGACCCGGATGATGAGTCACGGCCGGCATTGATTGGACCCAGGCGCCCATGCTTTTTCATACCTGGCCTTTCCTGATCTTCCTGCTGGTGGTCCTGCCTGTTTTCTTCGCATTAAAGAAAACTCCGCTGTGGCTGCCCTGGCTGACTATCGCGTCCTATTTCTTCTATGGGTGGTGGAATCCCTATTATCTATTCCTGGTTATCTATTCGACCCTGCTCGATTTTTGCCTGGTTGCATTGATGGATAGATGTCCGGCCACCGGGACCAAGGTGGATGTGCGAACGCGGCTCACGCGCCTGCGCTTTGACGATTTGCTGCTCAAACGCGTCTTTCTTTTTTGTTCCATATCGGCGCTCGCCTGCGGGGCGATGGCTTGTGCGGGCCTGCCCACGCTTCGCGCGACCATGGCGGCGCTGGGCATTATCCTGCTGTTGATGGCGCTCGGAGCCCTCTTCAGCAGCCGCAAGATGTGGCTGGTCATCAGCATCATTAACAATCTCGCGCTGCTGCTCTTTTTTAAATACGCGAGATTTCTCGTGGAGAATCTGAATGCCGCCTTTTCCTCGATGCACAGCGCGGTGCGGCTGCCGGATCCGGCGACGCTGATGCCATTGGGATTCGAATACCTGCTGCCGGTGGGCATTTCATTTTTTACGTTTCAATCATTGAGCTACACGATCGATTTTTACAATGGAACCGGCCGGAGGGAGCGCAATTTTCTTCGCTTCGCGACATTCGTCTGCTTCTTTCCCCAATTGATGGCCGGACCCATCGAACGCGCCCGGCATCTCTTGCCACAGTTCCACCAATTTCCACCCGTCCGCTTTCAGAACTTCACCGACGGCGCTTCGCTCTTTCTGGTGGGCCTGTTTAAAAAACTGGCATTGGCAAACTACCTGTCGTTTTACGTCGAACGCGTCTATGACAATCCGCGCGGCTTTGGCGCGCCCGCCCTGATGATGGCGACCTTTGCATTTGCCTGGCAGATTTTTTTCGACTTCAGCGGCTACACAGACATGGCGCGCGGCGTTGCGAGGCTGATGGGTTTCAACCTGATCCTGAATTTTAACAACCCGTACCTGGCGACCGGGCTCGGCGATTTTTGGTCGCGCTGGCACATCAGCTTGTCCACGTGGTTTCGGGATTATGTTTACATTCCGCTGGGCGGCAACAAGGAGGGCGCGTTCAAGACCTACAGGAACCTGTTTATCGCGTTTCTCGTCTCCGGCATCTGGCACGGCGCGGCATGGACCTTTGTCATCTGGGGAATTTTGCACGCCGTCGGCACGATGATAACAAGGGCCCTCGAACGATCGGGTTTCTATCGGGAACACGTTCCCAAGCCACTGAAACAAATCGCTGTCTTTCTATTCGTTTGTTTCGCCTGGATTTTTTTCCGGGCCAACTCGCTGCAGGATGCGCTGCTGATTGTCGGCCGCCTGTTTAATGGGGCCTGGCAGGATCCGAAAATTCCCGCGCTGATGCTGCTTCTTGTGGCGTTGGTATGGATGTACCAGTTTCTTTACGAATCCCGCGCTCGTTCCCTGCTGGCAAGC
>JBEEGQ010000435.1:0-9408 GCA_041166945.1 Verrucomicrobiota bacterium | reverse complement strand
CGGGCCGAACCCGTGACGCGCAGGATTGGGTCGTCTTGTCCGATATGTTGACCGTCCTCGGCAAAGCGTTCGAAGCGAACTGCGGGGGAACGCTGGGTGAAGCTTTCCATGGCAAACGCCACACCGGCGACGACCAGGCTTTCACGCGCCACCATGAGCGCAGTTGCCGTGGATTGCTCGGGTATCGTGGCCTGGGTCGTCACGTCACCGGTGCCGATATCCTCGGACAGGGCGGCTTGGACGGCGCGGCGAATTTCCTCCGCGGCAAGCGGTTTCATGCGGTCAGCTTGCGGGACGGGAGGAGCGTGATGAAGAAAAATCTCCGCCTACAATATAAATTCGATCTGCTGCTGAATCCGGTCGGGCTGGGACAGGATGGTCCGGAGAGGAACACGGGCCAGCGACACTTAGTTATTCCTTTCCAGCCCCTCAGTGTGGCCGAGATTTTTAACCGGTTTGAAAATATCGAGCACTTCGGACAGGAGTTTTGAATCCAACGGTTCGGCTGCCCATTGCGCCCATTTGCGAATGTTCCCGGGGTTGGCGCTGCCGGCGATCGTCGTGGTGATGTCGGGGTTGGCAATGGAAAATTGGAGGGCGAGTTTGGCGATGTCCACACCGTGTTTCGCGCAATGTTCGGCGGCGCGACGGGCGGCGCTCTTGACGTTCTCGGGTTCCTTGAGCCACTTCGGGAGAGGCGCGTTGGTGAGCAACCGCGCGCTGAACGGGCCGGCGTTCATCGCGCCGATGCCCTTTGTTTTCAACCAGGGAACGGTCTCGTCGGCGAACCGCGTGTTTTGAAGGGTGTATTGATTGTAGCTCAACATGCAGTCCACCGGCGATTGATCGGCGATGAAACGGAAAATCTTTTGCGGATAACCACTGATGCCGATGAAGCGGACCTTGCCGGACTGCTGGATTTTTCGAAGCGCCGGCAGGGTTTCATCGACGATCTGCTGCATGTCGACGAACTCGATGTCGTGGCACAGAACGATATCGAGGTGGTCGGTGCCGAGGCGATGCAGGCTGATGTCGACGCTTTCGGCGACGCGCCGGGCCGAAAAGTCGAAGTGTTCGAGATCGTAACGGCCGAGTTTGGTGCCGAGGATATAACGGTCGCGTGGAATGCCGCGCAGCGCGACGCCGAGGAGAACCTCGCTCATGCCGCGACCGTAGAACGGGGAGGTGTCGATGAAATTCAGTCCGCACTCCAGCGCGACGTGAACGGATTGGATGGCCTCATCGAGGGTGACAGAACGGAATTCCTGTCCGACTGACGATGCGCCGAAACTGAGGATGGGCAGGTGGAGACCGGTTTTGCCGAGCGCGCGGGTTTGCATCGCGGCGAATTGAACACCGCGCCGCGGGAAATTCAAAATTCAAATTGGCAGAATGAAAAGTGAATCGCGCCACGATGGGAGCAGGAATAACCGCACATTCTCCGAACGCGTCTTCCGCTCCATCGAGGAGGATCGCCATTCCCCGCGGTGACCCCGCGTCCGGAGCAAACAAGCTCTACGCCTGGGTGGCCTGTCGGGCCTGTTGTTCCACCGGCACGATGTGAACGGGTTTGTAGCCGCCAATCGCCTTGAAGTAGAGCAACAGGAGCAGGTAAATGGCCGCCATCGTGGCCGGAATAAAGGCATCCGATTTCAGCGTTTTACGATCGCCGGCGATGCTGGCTGTGACGACTGCCTGTTGTTCGGCGCTGCGTTGCGCGGCAGCCTGCGCCGCTCCCAGTTTGGTGCCATCAAAACCATAGACATCCTTGAAGAACAGGAATCCTTTGGATTCGGGGGATTTGTAGGACTCGAAGATTGCAGGGTTGACCTCCCGGAGTGCTTCTCCGGCGAATCGGTCCTTGGCATAGCCCAATCCCGGCGATCCGATCAAGCCGGCTGACATCATGCCGATGCCGCCCATGATGCTGATCGCGATGGCGCCAGTGCGGGGAAAGCGGTCAGAGGCGACAGCGAGCATGGTGGGCCAAAAAAAAGTTTTGCCAATGGCATAAACGGCGAGCGCAAAGAATGCGACTCCGATGGTGGTGATGTTGCTGGCGAGGAGCAGGCCGACGCAGGCGAGGCTGGCGCAGATGACCAGGATGCCGATGGGCGAAAGGCCCATGCGCTTCTCGATGAAATTGGCGCAGAAACGGAGACTGAACATGATCGCGGAGGTCCACATGAACAGGTACTTGCCCTGCTCGGAGGTGAACAGGTTGCCGGTGATGTTTTGAATCCAGCCGTCCGTGCCCAGTTCCACCGCGCCCACGAGGGCGTGAGTGATGAACAGGACGAAGAGAAGAAGGGAACCGATTGAAAACCGGGTAAGAATTCCGACGGTGATTAGCAAGGTGCCTCCGATGCCGTAGCCGACCATTCTCGCCGTATGGGCGGCGGCATCGGGGGTGGCAGCACTCGAGGCGAACAATGGCGTGAGGACTCCACTGAAAAAGAGCGCCAGCAGGAAGCAGACGATCAAGGCGCCGAGCATACCGACATCCTTGAACATCTCTCCCAGCTTGAGACCCTTCGTGGAAGCTTCGGATTTCGGCATGTGCTGTCCGAAGAACATGAAACCGTAGCCGACGACAGGGATGAGGTAGAGGGAGAGTTGCAGCTGCCAGCTCCAGTTGAGCTTGTCATCCAAGAGCCAGCCTAATGCGCTTCCGATGACCAGTCCTGCCGGCCAGCTGGGGTGAAGGATGTTGAGAAAATGCGTCCTGTTATTTGGTAAGAGCGTCGCCACCAGGGGATTCGCCACGGCTTCCAGGGTTCCGTTGGCATAAGCGAAGATGAACATGCCCCAGTAAAGACTTTGATAAGCAGTGTCGCCCTTCGCGGTAAATGTCACCACCGCGGAGAGCGCGTGGAGCGCGAAGGCGGCGATGACGAGCTTGCCGTAGCCGATTTTGTCACAAACGACGCCCCCGATGATGATGCCGAAGCAGAAGCCGGTGAAGCCCGCGCCCGTGATGTCGCCGAGCTGGCTGCTGGTGAATCCGAATTCACGGCCCCAATTGTCGAGGATGCCACCGCGAATGGCGGCGCCGACGCCTGCCGCGAGGATCGCGAAAAATCCGGCCCATAACAGCCGCTTGGCGTTGGGGGCAATGGCTTCGTTGCTAACGGGGGCGTTGCTCATAATGGGTGGGTTGTGGGATGTGGGTGAGGAGTGGGTCAAAGCGTGAATGCCGGCAGCTTCACAATCGCGCCGCCTTTGAGCGCGGAGTCGTGGGCGCAAAGGCCGACGCAGGTCCAGTTGGCGGATTGACGGGCATTCGGGAATGGATCGCGCCGCTCGGTGAGGGCCATCACAAATTCGTTCGCCAGATGCGGGTGCGATCCGCCATGACCGGCGCCCTGTGTGAACGACAAATGCGTCTTCTTTCCCAGATCGTAAACCCCTTTCGTCGTGAAAGGCTGGATCGCTTTCGGCAGACGCTTGGCGTAATCCGGGGATTTTACCGGGCGCGGAATCTTTTGCTCGGGAAGTTTTGCGGTGTGCATCACCAGAGGCTCATGTTCGACCAGCGGCCATTCGATGGAGGCTTTCGAGCCATAGACATCGATGCTCTCGCGATATTGGCGGGCCGTGTCGAACAGGCTGCGGATGATGCGGGCGTTGACGTCGGTTCCCTTGAATTTGATGTGGGCGGATTCGACGGCGAAAGGGGACCCGTAATTCCTGGCAAGTTCCTTGCGAATCGCGCCGGAGCCGAAGCAGCTGACGTATTCCGCAGGTTTCCCGACCAGTCCGGCGACCGGACCGACGCAATGAGTGGCGTACCACATGGGGGGGAGCCCAGGCCAATAGTTGGGCCAGCCGTCCATGTCCTGCTGATGGCTGGCCTGGACGAATTGCAGTTTACCGAGCTTGCCGGCATCGAGCATCTCTTTCATGAACAGATACTCGCGGGCGTAAACAACCGTCTCGGCCATCATATATTTGAGGCCTGTTTTCCGGACCAGCTCAACGATGCGGCGGCAGTCGGCGATGCTCGTCGCCATGGGCACCGTGCAACTGACGTGTTTGCCGGCCTCCAGCGCCGCGATGGACATCCAGCCGTGGTCCGGGATGGGGGAATTGATGTGGACGGCATCCACGAGAGGGTCTTTGAGAACCTCCTGAAAATCGGTGTAACGCGCCGCGATGTCGAAGGCATCGCCGATGGCCTTCAGTTTCCTGGGATTGCGTTGGCAGATTCCGTACATGTTGGCGTTCGGATGCCGCTGGTAAATGGGGATGAATTCCGCTCCGAAGCCGAGGCCGACGATGGCGATGTTGATCTTCCGTTTACTCATGTTTGAAAAGCCGTGGTCGCCATGCAAAAGGTCGCTGCGGACAACGATTACGGGAACGGCGATGCGCGACATGACACCCAAACGGCCCTTGCGGTGTCAACGGAAAAAGGCCCGAACCTCCGGAAGCGGCTTTGCATGGGGAGGTTGCACATCATTCAGCGTCGTGCGTGCTGAGGGGGAGAGTGTGGAACCGCGCGCGGCATTTATGCCGCATCAAGGTGGACAGGGATTAGGCCGTCGACTTTCTTCGGGCGGTGGGCAGCGCAGCTTGCTGAAGCGGCATGAGTACCGTGGTCCGCTTCGCGCGGGCGCGCGAAACGGGAGGTCGATGATCCAGCTTTGACAAGGATGCAGGATTATGTTCTGCTGAAGCTGTACCCAGACGGTTTCCACAGCTCGAAGCTTGGACAAGCTACGTTGTGCTTGCGTGCTTTGATCGATCAGCAATCCAACGGCACGGTTCAGTTTTATGGCATCCAGACACTCTACGGGCCGGAACCGCATGTCATCCGGCTTGGCGGCCTGGATATTTATCGTGCTTGGCGCCTGCTCGTATGAGAGCGCGTTGGCTGCCGCGCCTGCCAATGACAATTGCCTCAATGCCTTTATCATTCCCGGCAACGCGGCGTTTCCCTTTTATTGCCCGGTCGTGGATGTCGCCTCGGCGACCTCGGGCGATGAGTTGTTATTGACGACCCTCTTGTGTTCCCCGACGGATCCGCCGTCGGTGTCGCGCGGCATCTGGTACAAGTATCGGCCGGCGATCGGCGGATTGTACACCGTGACGACCTGCGCGCCGGGGACGACTGTGGACGACACCGTGCTGGGAATTTTCACTTCGACGGGAGGCTGTGGCGGACCTTTCACGGGAGTGGACTGCAATGACGATGCGTTGGGCATCTGCAATTATCTCTCTTCCTCGACCGTGTTTTTGCTGGCGGACACGGACTATTACATCGTCGCGTGGCTGTATGGGACGGCGACGCCGGCCTCGGGAAAGTCGAAGGTGCAGATTTTGGTGACGCGGGAAAATCCGCCGCCCAATGACACGTGCCTGTCAGCGTTGCCGATTTTTCTCAACACGCCCGTCCAGGGTTCGACGGTGCTCGCCAGCAACGATTACCGGCTGCCGGGGACGAATGCGTTCGCGGGCGTGGGCCAAACGCGCACAGCGATGGGCATGGGCCGCGATGTGGTTTATTATTTCACGGCGCCGGAGGCGGGGAATTATTCCTTCAAGGCCTCTGCGTATCGGGATGATGCACAATTTGATTTGATGCTGTATGTCGGAGGGTTCTGCGCGCCGGGCGTCGGTCCCCAGATGTTGACCAACGTGATCGCGGCGGCCAACCGGAATCATGTGGGAACGGCCGAGGAGGTTGCCTGCGTGCCGATGTCGAACAACCAGGTGATGTACGTGTATGTGGATGACACGAATTTCAACCGGGGGAGCACCTTTATTCTCGAGGTGTCGCATTGCCTTCGGGAGACCGAGCCCAACGACACACCGGCGCTGGCTTCGCGATTCTCCTCCGGGGTGGAAGGCTCGATTTTCCCGGCGGGCGACACCGATTATTATTCGGTGGGAACGTTCCCGGCCGGGTCACGGCTTTTTGCGATGGTGGTGGGGGACGCGGCGAACACGCCGCCCGATTTCCAGATGCGCGTGACGACTTTCGACGACACGCTGGAGTACGACGACAATGACAACGACCCGCTTTTCGGACAAACGTCGCCGAACATCGCAGGGACGCCGCTGCCGGGTGCCCCGGTGTTCATCCGGGTGAATGGGGCGGGGCAACTGGAGCCCTACCGGCTTTACGCCGTTGTGCAGCCGCCGACCAATTCTGCCGCGATCGAGGTCGAGCCCAATGACACCCTCGCCAGCGCCCAGGCGAATCCCAACAATTACTACGTCTACGGCAGGCTTGCCGGCCCGGCTCCCTCCACGGATCAGGATATTTATGGATTTACGGCGGCGGACGGCGATTTGTTGTTCGTGAGCCTGGACGGAGATCCGACGCGGGATGGGACGGCGGTGAATGCGCAGCTGGAACTTCTGGATGAATTTGGCAATTCGCTCATCCTCGTGAATGACGGCCGCGCCAGTTCCGACAGCAGCCGCACGACGAACAATCTTTCGGCCGGCAACCCCGATTTTCCCGGCGAGGCGCTCGTTTATCGCTGTGCGGAGGGCAATTACTTTGTGCGAGTCAGCATCGGGACGACGAGTTCCGGCCTCGCGGGGGCGGGCGATTATCTCCTCTCGATTTCCAGGAATTGCCTGGCGAACGCCTCCGGGCTGAACACGGCACCCTCATTGCCGTCACTGAGCGTGACGCCGGCACTTTTCGAAGGCGGCACGGCGAGCCTTTCCGGCAGGGTTTTTGATCCGGATTTGGGCGATGCCGTCTCGGTGGCGATTCGCTGGGGCGACGGGAAAAGCAACGTGTTGAATTTTGGAGGAGCCGGCCTGAACACGTTTTCGATCGATCACCAGTATCTGGACGACACCTCCGTTCCGACGGGGATGAATCGGTTTACAATCGATGTGACGGCGACGGACAGTCATGGGGAGTCAGGTTCGAGCAATGCATGGGTGGTGGTGAGCAACGCGCCGCCGAAGCTGCTTGACGTCGTGGTGACCTCCCCAGTTTTCGTGGGCAGCAACGCCGTTTTGTCGGGGTCGATCTTCGATGCGGGCGTGCTGGATTTTTTCGTGCTCGCCGTGAATTGGGGCGACGGATCGCTGGTGCAAAACTTCAATTATCCTGCGGGAACCACCTCGTTCAACGAGAATCACGTGTATGCGATCGGCAACACGAATTTGACGATTCGCCTCGATCTGCGCGATGACGATGCGGGGATGGACTCGCGGATTGTGCCATTGTTTGTGAAACAGCAGGCAGCGGCGGCCCATTTTCTGGGGTTGGTTCCGTCGGGAAACGGGCACGTGCTCTTACAGTTGCAAGCCACGGCACTGGCGACGTACGCGATTGAAACGACGGCGAATTTTGATGGGTGGGTCGAGATTGGCACCGCGACGGCGGACGCGACGGGCGCGTTGAGTTTCGAGGATGTGTCGGCGCCACTGACCTCCAGGTTTTACCGCGCGGTTGTGAAGCAATGAGTGTTGGTGGGGCCGTGTTCCTTCACCGAGCCTGCTGGCCAACAAGCGCCATGATGGGCAAATCGCCACATGCGCCGCGGAGTGGCTGATTTTTGTTCGAGGCAAAAAACTCCTTTAGAATCAGCCTTCAAGTCGGGTTCCCCGATAAGTTTCATCCCTTCCTTGTATCGCATGGCACCCCCGCTGCTAAAGGCGGCCCGTGCGCATGCGCACCTCAATCCACCAACGCAACACGCCATGAACTGATATGAAGAAAGTCGAAGCCATCATCAAACCCTTCAAGCTCGAGGAAGTTAAAGACGCCCTTGGCGAAGTCGGCATCGAAGGAATGACCGTTACCGAAGTCAAGGGCTTCGGACGCCAGAAAGGCCACACGGAGATTTATCGCGGCAGCGAGTATACGGTCGATTTCCTGCCCAAGATCAAAATCGAACTCGTGGTCCCGGACGGCAGCGTGGAAACCGCCGTGACGGCAATCATCAAGGCGGCCAAGACCGGCAAGATCGGGGACGGCAAGATTTTTGTTTCCCCGGTTGAACAGGCCATTCGCATTCGCACGGAAGAGAAAGGCGAAGCCGCTGTTTGACACTGACACCCGAGACGACCCCCAACCGACCCAATCCACCACCCTTACCCACGATGAAAAAACTTCTGTTTCTCCTTTGTCTGACCGCCGGGCTGTTTGCCGGACACGGCGTCGCGCGTGCCGCGGACGCTCCCGCGCCCAAGCGGGCCGACCCCAACGTCGAGCAGCGACTTGCCGACCTCGAAGCTTACGTGAACAACACGGCGCGCGTTGCCGATGGCACCAACAACGTCAGTTCCAAACTCGGCACCTATGACGAGAAGGCAGGGACCTATACCACCAATCCGGGCCCGGGCCACAACGCCTGGATGATGACCAGCGCGGCGCTCGTGCTGTTCATGACCCTCCCGGGCCTCGCTCTTTTTTACGGCGGCCTGGTCCGGCGTAAAAATGTGCTGTCCGTTCTCGGCCAATGCCTCGGGATCACCGGCCTGGTGGCCCTCCTCTGGTGGCTCTTCGGCTACAGCTTCGTTTTCGCGGACGGCGATGCCGCCGGCGCGTGGATAGGCGACTTCAAAAAATTCGCGTTTCTAAACGGCGTCGACTCGACCACGAACCCCGCCTACGCCACCTGGGTTTCCCACAATGTCTTCTCGATGTACCAGATGATGTTCGCGATCATCACGCCCGCTTTGATCATCGGGGCCATCGCCGAGCGCATGAAATTCTCGGCCATCCTCCTGTTCGTCGCGCTTTGGATGGTGGTGGTTTACTTCCCGCTCGCCCACTGGGTCTGGGGTGCGACCGGCTCGATGAACGGCGTCTGGAATGCGGCCGCGAAGATCAAGGCGATCGATTTCGCCGGCGGCACCGTGGTGCATATGAGCTCGGGTTGGTCCGCGCTGATTCTTTGCATCATTCTCGGCAAGCGCCTGGGTTTTGGAAAATATCCCATGCCGCCTCACAGCATGGTGCTTTGCATGGTCGGCACCGGCATGCTCTGGGTCGGTTGGTACGGGTTCAACGCCGGGTCGGCAGGCGCCGCTGACGGCGTCGCCGCCAACGCATTCATGACCACTACGATGGCGACGGCTGTCGCTTCCTTCGTGTGGCCGATGATGGAATGGTTGATCAAGGGGAAACCAAGCATTCTCGGTTTTTGCTCCGGCGCCGTCGCTGGACTGGTCGTCATCACGCCCGCCTGCGGTTTCGTCACGGTCAGCGGGGCCATTATCATCGGCATTGCGGCGGGTATTGTGCCGTTCCTGGCCTGCGCTTATCTGAAGGCGAAGCTGGGATATGACGATGCCCTGGACACGTTCGGAGTGCACGCGGTCGGCGGAACGATGGGTGCGTTTTTGACAGGGTGCCTGGCCCGAAATTCCGCGAACGCCAACCTCGCTTT
Organism: Verrucomicrobiota bacterium; assembly: GCA_041166945.1. Lineage (GTDB taxonomy): Bacteria > Verrucomicrobiota > Verrucomicrobiia > Limisphaerales > JADJPG01 > DASTLJ01. The sequence continues at coordinate 40 of JBEEGQ010000435.1, read as the reverse complement.
AAACCTGAAGGATAAGGTCACCGATACCTTCTTCCAGCCG
>JBEEGQ010000434.1:0-4398 GCA_041166945.1 Verrucomicrobiota bacterium | reverse complement strand
TCCCACCAGCAATGTTCACCCCGTTGGAACGCCACTGATACCCCAACGGCCCCGTCCCCGCTGCCGTCACCCCAAACACCGCCCCATTCCCCATCGGCGTCACCTGCCCCGCGGGTTGTATCGAAATGCTGGGGGCCGCCGCGGTAATGGTCACCGTGAAACTGCAATTGGCGCCGACATTGCCCGACGCATCGGTGGGGGTGCAGGCCACCGTGGTGGCTCCCAATGAAAATGTGGAACCGGAAGCGGGAACGCAGACGAAGGTCGAGCCCGGGCAATTATCGCTGACAACGGGATTGGTGAAACCCACAGTCGTGCTGCAGCCGGTGGTCAGGTTGGTGGTGATATTCGCCGGACAGGTAATCGTGGGAAGCTGTGTATCATTGATGGTTACCGTAAAGGTGCAGGCATTCGTGGTTCCAGCGGCATCGGTCGCGGTGCAGGTGACGATGGTGACACCTTTCACAAATGTGGATCCACTCACGGGAACGCATGCCGCAGTGACGCCGGGGCAGTTATCCGAAGCTGTCGGCGCATAGGTCACGTTTGCCTTGGTGCACAAACCGGCGTCGGTTGTCGCGATGATGTTTGCAGGACAAGTGATGGAAGGCGCTTGAGCATCGGCAATAGTCACTGTGAACGTGCAGGCGTTGGTATTGCCCGACGCATCGGTGCCGATGCAGTTGACGGTCGTTATCCCCTTGGCAAAGGTCGATCCGGACGCAGGGGTGCAAACCACGTTCACGGCAGAACACGCATCCGCGCCGGTGGCTGTAAACAGTACATTGGCCTTGTTGCATTGGTTGGCATCGGTTGTCCCCGTGATGTTCGCCGGACAGGTGACCGTCGGCGGAAGCGTGTCTGTCACGGTGGTGACGATGGGCGCGCTGGTCGCGCATCCGGACATATTACAGACGACGAAAGTGTTGGTTCCGGAATCGGCAGGATGAAGATTGACCAATTGCAGCGTTGTATTGGTCGCGCCGGCGATGGCGCCGCCGTTGTAATACCATTGGTTGGTCAAAGGGCCCGTGCCGCCCGTCGTGACGGTGAGTGTGCGATTGCTGCTGCACTCGACTGTCAGGTTGCCCGGCTGAGTGGAAATGGAGGCAGGTATTGGCAGGAGGCCGCAGATATCCAGGCCCCAGCTATCGAGCGTCGCGGCGTCCACGGCGGAAAGGTCCGCAGCAAACAGGGTCCATGAACCATTCGGATTCAAACCATTGAATGCGCTGAGCAGTTCGGTGCGGGGATCAGTGTCAACCACCGTAAACGGATCCACGCCGCGGCCGTCAGGTTTCCAACTGTTGGTCAGTGCGCCACCCAAGGGCGTCGTGTTGTTTCCGAACAAGGCAAACCGATAGAGATGAACGTCCGAAGCCGCCTGGTCATCGAGGGTCATGTTGAATCCCGCATCGCCGTAACCAAAGGAATCGGTGCTGGTCCGCCCCACGCGATTGAGCAACACACTAAAACCCGAGTCATGAACGAGGTAGACATACAAATCACCGTTGTAGCCCCCTGTCGTCTTCAAGGTGACATTAACGTCTGTCACGATGCCAATGGAGGATGAAAAAGTCTTGGTGCTGGCCAGGCCGTTGATGTTGTTGTCGGGGATTTGGGTGCCCACCACGTAATTGGTCGTGGAGCGAAGAAGCACTGTGACGGGGAAGGAGCAGGTGTTGGTGTTGTTGCAAGCATCGACCGCCTTGCAGGTCACCGGGGTTGTGCCGATCGCAAAAGCGCTTCCAGACGCCGGAACACAGGTAATGGCCGGGCTCGGGTCGCAGTTGTCCGAGGCGGTGGCCGCAAAGGTGACGGTGGTGCCGCCAGTGTTCGGCGTCTTGACCGTGAGCGGCGCGGGACAGGTGATGACAGGCGGGGTGGTGTCGTTGACGGTGATGGTTTGGGTGCAAGTGGACATGTTCCCGCTGACATCCATGGCCTTGTAAGTGCGCGTGATCGTTTTGGGGCAGGACCCGATCGCGGAATCGCCAACATGCGTCACCGTCGGATTGGCATCCATGTCATCGGTCACGGTGCCGCCTGCGAAATTGGGAGGGGGCACATTGGCGTCGCATTGAACTGAGACAGCCGGCGGGCAGGTGATCACGGGCGGCGTGGTGTCGGCAGCGCTGGCGCTCGAACACAACCCCAGGCAGAGGCCCGCCATGGATACAACAGACCACAAGACAGGGCGGGACAGAATTTGGACGCGCATAATGGTTCGGATTCGAGGTTGCATCAACATGGCAGCGGATAAATGTCTGGTCAGTGGCCGCGAAAATAGAACATTCGCGCCTTCCGTATTGGAATCAAGACGACCCATTGCGGTCTTCAGGGGGCGGGATGCATGCATGATGTGATACGGTACTTTTTCGGATAGGCTGCCGGAAATCCAACGATCCCTCGGAGGAATGAAGGTGAAAACCGGAGAGCCAGGCGGCTGAAATCCGGGAAATAAGAGCGGGCTTGCCCTATTGAGGCCGTCTCGTTGCGCTCGCTCATAGCGATGTCATTCAGTTCTTTTCCCCGGAAGCGACCAACAATCGCCAAAAGCTACGACTCATCCTCAACGGCCGTTAAAACGCCACGTGCGAGGTACTGGAGATTGTCGTTGGATCGTCCGTGTTATATCAGACGCGAGCTGGGCAATCAAGGAAAAAGTGCCAGCCGGAACGCAACTTGCGTCATCCATCGCTCATTTTCTGAAGTGAAACCGGCCGAATCGAGTGGATGAATTATGGACACGTCATTCGGTCGAACAACACGCCAGCGACGCTGTCCAATCCAGCAGGCCGAGCTCGGTGATCCCGTTTGTCGAGTTATCCCGTTGGTCGAGTTTTGATGAAGCGTTAGGATCGGCAGAGGAAAAATAGTTATTGCCTTCACGGTGTCTTTTCAGTGTAGTGGTCGCCGTTGAAGGTCTTGACCCGCTAAATGCGCGGATTGGAATCCATCCAGCGCAGCGGTTTCCAAAAGTTCAAAGTTCTTGGTTCGGATCGCACCAAAAGCAGCCTTCAATACACAAAGACAAGCACAAATTATGAGCAATCACCCCGGCCAGACGCATACCAGTCCCGCACTGGAAACCGGCTCCGGCTATCTTGAAATCTCCGAAAAGGGCTTCGGCTTCCTTCGTTCGCCAGAAAACCATTTCAATCCCAAACCTTCAGATATTTTCGTCACTCCGGACACCATCAAGAAGAGCTTTCTCCGCGAAGGCTGCCATGTCGCCGGACACCTGCAACCGCCACATCGCGGCAACAGTCCCCAGTTGAAGTTTGTCGAGGCCGTGAATCACATGGCCTTCGCCGACTACACCAAGGCTGTTCGCTTCGAGAATCTCACCAGCATTGATCCCATCGAGAAATTCCGGCTCGAAACGACGCCCGATCAACTCGAGGCGCGCGTCATCGACATGGTGACTCCCATCGGCAAAGGCACCCGAGGGTTGATCGTCGCGCCGCCGCGCACGGGCAAGACCACCATTCTCAAACAGGTCTCCAATTCCATCACCACCAATCATCCGGATGTCCATGTCCTCGTGCTGCTCATCGACGAGCGTCCCGAGGAGGTCACCGATTTCCAGCGCAGCGTGAGCGCTGAAGTGGTTGCCTCTTCGAACGACCAGGACATCGAGACCCATGTCCGGTTGAGCCGTTTCATGATCGAACGCTGTCGCCGGATGGTCGAGTCAGGCAAGGATGTCGTCATTCTCCTCGATTCACTCACCCGCGTGGCCCGCGCCTACAACTCGGTGCACGGCGGTTCCGGACGCACCATGACCGGCGGCGTCGATGCACGCGCCCTCGAGATTCCGCGCAAGATGTTTGCGGCGGCGCGGAAAATTGAAAATGGCGGCTCGCTCACGATCCTCGCCACGGTGCTGGTCGATACCGGCTCCCGGATGGACGAGTTGATTTTTCAGGAGTTCAAAGGCACCGGCAACATGGAACTCATCCTCGATCGCAAGCTTTCCGATCGCCGACTCTTCCCCGCCATCGATATTCCAAAAAGCGGCACGCGCAAGGAGGAAAAACTCTTTCCAAAGAATCAAATCGAAGCCGTGCGCAAACTCCGTCGGATGATGGTGGATCTCAACCCCGTCGAAGCGATGGAAACCCTCCTCGCCGCCCTCAAAAAGCACAAAACCAACGACGAATTGCTCGCGAAGTTGGAAAAAGGCTCGTGAGGGGCTCCAGTCGGGCTCCGGAAGGGCTCTTGAAAAATATTCAGGCCCCGGCTCACTTCGCCGCCTGCTGCTGCGATTTGGCGGATGAGATGGGGACTGGGATAAAGGACCGCACCAGCGTGCCTTTGGCCGTTTCAAAAACCCTGAGCTTCCCTTCGTAACCGCCGGTCACGATCCAATTCGTGACGGGATGATAAGCGATG
>JBEEGQ010000433.1:0-33447 GCA_041166945.1 Verrucomicrobiota bacterium | reverse complement strand
GCCACCGGCGGCGCAGTGACCGGCAACTACGACAGCACCACGGACAAGATCACCTTCGCGAGCGCATCCCCCATTGTGTTAGGCAGCGCGAGCGACACCAGTAATTTTTTAGCCGCCGCCCGGCTTTACAATAATGGGACAGGAACCATTTCAAGCGGATTTGCGCTCGGGGTGATCCGGCCCGGGTCCAGCCTGGCCACGGCAAACCTGGCAACGGCCGTCACCGATGGCGGCGCCGGCGCCGGCCAGTTCAAAGTCAATGGCGTGTCCCTCAGCTTCAACGCCTCCACCGACACCCTTTCGAGCGTGCTCGCCCGCATCAACAATTCCGCAGCGGGCGTTTCCGCTTCCTACGACGGTGTGAATGATCGAATCGTCCTGACGAACAGGACCACTGGGGACCTGGGGGTCGCCCTGGAGGATGTCACGGGCAATTTTTTGGCCGCCACCGGCCTGACGGGCGGAACGTTGTCGCGCGGAAACAACCTGCTTTACAGTGTCGATGGAGGAGCGGAACTGACCGGTCAATCCAACACCATCTCCGCCGCCGACTCCGGCATCGCCGGACTCGACGTCACCGCGCTGGGCGAAGGCACCACGACAGTGACCGTCAGCAGTGATACCTCGAAAATCCGGACGGCCATCACGGATTTCATCGCGCAATACAACAAGACCCAGACCCTGATCAACACGCAGACGGCGAGCACGACCGATGCGCAGGGCAAGGTGACCGCCGGCATTTTGGCGGGGGAGAGCGACGCCGGCCAGATTTCGTCGAAGCTCCGCAGCCTGGTCAATTCGGTGGCGTCCGGCCTGACGGGAACGCTGACGCAACTGGCGGCGCTGGGAATCGATTCGAACGGCAACGACGATACGATCACGCTGAAGGATGGCGCCAAGCTGGATGCGGCGCTGGCCGGAAACCTGTCCGGCGTTCAGGATTTGTTTTCCAATGCGACGAGCGGGCTGGCAGTGAAGCTCAGCACCTACCTGGAGGCGACGGCAGGAGACAGCGGATCGCTGGTCTCCAAACAGGGCAACCTAACCCGGCAATCCGCCGCAATCGACACCCAAGCGGCCGATCTCGAGCGGCTCGTCCTGCGGCGTCGCCAGCAGATGATCGACAGTTTCGTCGCGATGGAATCCGCTCAGGCCCGGATCAGCCAGCAGCTGCAATTTCTCCAACAACGATTTGGCAACTAGATGAGCACACGCCTCCAAGTTTCCATCGCTCGGGAGTCATTTCCGAAAATCGTCCAACGCTCCGCGCAGATCGTTTTTCGAAGAGTCTGGATCGTGCTGATCCTTTTGCTGGTTCCGTCATGCGCCACCCGCCATCGGTCGACGGCAGCCGACGTGCATCTGCCGGACAATGTTTACAAAACATCTCCGTATCTTCCCCCGGATCTGCGGCGGGTGGCGGTGTTGCCGATCACGGTGGAGCGAGGAGATTGGGAGGCCGACGCCGGACGGGAACAAATCGAACCGGTGCTCCACGAGGAGCTGGGCCGGGTCAAAAAATTTGAGCTGATCATCGTGACGGCCCAGCAGCTCGAGCTTTGGACCGGGAAAGGCTCGTGGCAGGCGGACGAAAAGCTGCCTGCCTTGTTCCTCGCGAAATTGCGCGAGAAACTGGAGTGCGACGGCGTGCTGTTCAGCCACCTCCGCCCCTACCACGCCTTTCATCCGATGGTCCTGGGATGGAACCTCAAGTTGGTGGATGTCCGGCGCCAGGCGATATTATGGTCGGCCGAGGAGACTTATGATGCGGCGCAACCGCCGACGGCCGCGCAGGCAAAACGATTCGAGAATGGGAGCGGGTGGCGGACGTGGTTTTCCTCGGATTCAGGCTCGATCCTCCTTTCGCCACGCCAGTTCAGCCAGTTCACGCTCAATAATCTGCTCGCAACGCTGCCGGAACGATAATTCTGTGAATCCGGGCGGAAAAGTGTCGATGACTTGATCAACGACGCACCATTCGCAGCGTTGTCCTTTTCAAGCACGAGAATCTTATGCAAGTAAACTTCAACATCAGACCGGACATCGGGGTCCAAGGGGAGCCCGCTGTCGCGTCGCGCCGGGTGGAAACGCAGGGCGGCGACCAGACGAATTTCAACCAGACGGCCGCGATCGAGAACGCCTTCAACGACGTGCCGGATGCGCGCCCGGAAGTTGTGGCGCGCGGTGAACAGATCATCGGCTCCCCGCAGTATCCGCCGCTGGATGGCATTCGACGGATCTCCCGGCTGCTCGCTGCCAACTGGCCGCCGGGCGGCGAATAATTTGCCGGCATGCAGAACGCCAACGCATGGCAGTCTTACCGGCAGGTGGCGACCCTCACCGCCACTCCCGGACAGCTCGTCCTGATGCTTTACGACGGGGCGATTCGTTTTCTGGAGCAGGCCCGCGCGGGGTTCGCCCATGACGACCCGCTGGAATTCAACCAGACGATCAACAACCAGGTCATCAAAGCCCAGGCGATCATCAACGAGTTGAATCTTTATCTCGACATGAAAAATGGCGGCGATTGCGCCTCCAATTTTCGCAGGTTGTACGATTACCTCGACCGGCGCCTCCAGGAAAGCAACCAGCGCAAGGAGGAGAAGGGCATCCAGGAAGTGATCAGCCGCCTGACCGTCCTTCGCAATGCATGGGCCGAAATGCTCAAGCAGGGTACGACCGCCGAACCCGGCGCGATCCACCCTTCCCTCTGCGCCATTGGTTAGGATTTCATCATGCGTCCCTTCGCCCAACTCCGAAAATACTTCGAGCAATGGCGGGCGCTCACCGAACAGGAAGGCCGCGGGATTCGCGCCGCCGACTGGACGCGGGTTGCGGCATGTCAGGAGGAAAAAAGCCGGCTGCAAACTGCCATCGGCATGGCGCGCCAGGAACTCGCGCAAACTCTTCCTCCCGCAGGCCCCGCCCGGACGGCCATGCATCGCGAGCTGGACGCCCTGCTTGAGTCACTGGCCATTCACGAGCGCGAAAACGCGCAGACTCTCGGGGCCCAGCTGGAAATCGCCGACCAGCAGCGAACAGAACTTCACCAGGCGAGCCGCCAGTTGCGCCAGGTGAACCAGGCCTACGCGCCCGGCCGCCAGCCGCTCTGGCAATCGTATTCGTAATCCCCCGGGCCCGATGTCCAGGCGCGCTTCATCGGACCTGCCCCGTCAATGAAAAGCCTTCCACCTGTCATTGTGACATCCACGCAGCGCCGTATCCTCGTCGTTGATGACGAGGAAATCATCGTCGCGAGCCTGAGAGAGATTTTGAGCCGTGAGAATTTCCAGGTTTTTACCGCGCTCGATGCGCGCACCGCGCTCGAACTCCTGGGGAAGGAGACCTTCGCCCTTGTTTTGAGCGATCAGCGCATGCCCGAAATGGAAGGGCTGGCGCTCTTGGCCGAGGCTCGCAAATTGCAGCCGGACGCCACCCGGATCCTGATGACCGGCGTCCTGAACCTCGACACGGTTGTCAATGCCATCAACCACGGCGAGATTTACCGGTTCATCGTCAAGCCCTGGTTGCGCGAGGAACTCGTTGTCACGGTCCAGAATGGTGTTCAGCGCCACGAGTTGCTCCAGCGCAATGCCCAGTTGCAGGTGTCCACACTCGCGATGAACGAGCAGCTGGCAGCGCTCAACCGGTCCCTCGAAGCGCAGGTGACACGCGAGACCGCCCAGAACAAACGCCTCGCCGATCTCAACGAGGCGTTGCAACAAAATTTCCGATATTCCATCGAGCTTTGTCTGCACACGATGCAGACGTTTTGCCCGGGCTTGGGCGCGCAGGCCCGCCGAGTGCATGAACTTTGCCGATCCCTCGCGGATGGCCTCGCGTTGCCTCCGGAGGAAAGGCAGGTGTTGGAAATCAGCGCCTGGCTCCATGACATCGGGCTGGTCGGCGTGCCGCGCCGGATCATCCGGCTCTGGCAGAAAACTCCACAAGCGTTGAACCCCGCGGAATTGGCCCTGGTTCAACAGCACCCGGCCCTCGGCGAGGAGCTCGCAGCCTTTATTCATCAACTTGCTGAAGTCGGAAAAGTCATTCGCGCGCACCACGAGCGATTCGATGGACGCGGTTATCCCGACGGTCTCGCCGGCCAAAAAATTCCGTGGCTCGCCCGCCTGCTGTCCGTCGCCATCGCCTGCGCGGAAAGCGACGATGCCTATGCCGGGCTCGATGCGATTCAACGCGAGAGCGGTCGCGCATTTGATCCCGAGGCGGTCCGCGTTCTGTTGCGGCACCGTCCCCACGCCGTGCTGCCGCGCAAGGAACAGCAGGTGATGCTCGCCGAATTGCGCGCCGGCATGATCGTCGCCAAAGGCATCTACGGCGCCAACGGCCTGCTCCTCGTTCCCGAGGGGCAGGTGTTGAGCGATCTCTCCATCGAAAAATTGCGCAACCATAGCAACGTTAATTCCATCAAACAGTCGCTGTTGGTCTATTGCTGACCGGGAATTTGTTGGCAGTCATCTTGCTGAGCTACCGCCGATGCGTTGTGTCATTGTGTTGCTGGCTTTGTTCGGCTGGAAAATTCTGCCGGTTTGCGGCGCTTATCTGCCGATCATCGGTCCCAGCCCGCTCCGTTTTCAACCTCTCCCTGCGGCAGGTTTTGCCGTGTCGGCGACGCCCGCAACCGTCGCGAGCCCGTTGACGCCGCCGCCCGACGACAGCAGTCCGCCCGCAAATGACGCGACCGGGTCGACCAACGATGTGTCCAGCCCCGTGACAACCGTCGTGAAATCACCCGGCGTTCCCGGCGCGGAAACCAACATCATCGAATCCCTTTTTCCAAGAATGCAACCTGCCAGCGGGAACGAACTCGTCACCCCCCAGACGTTGCTCCAGTTTTTTCACCAGCGATTCGGGGATACGAATGATCTCGGGACGGACGTGATTGTGCCGATGATGTTTGTTCCTCCCCAGCCCGCCCCGCGCGTTTCGAGCAAGGCGGTTTTCACCACTCCCTGACGCGGTTCATTTTTGCCCGGGGCCCCAACATCATGATGATCTTGCGAAAGTCCTCCTGCCGTTCAGCGTGGTGGCTGATGGCGCCGGCTCTCCTGATCGCAGCCGGCGGCTTCGCTCTCGGCAACGACGCGCCTCAAACCCACGGGTCGCCTGGAACGGAATACGCCGGGATGCCGAAGCTCCCCTTGCCACCGGTCCACGCGGCATCCACCTCGCCCGTCACGAATATTTCGCTGTCTTCCCACTCGCCGGCACCGGAGGGGTCTTCCTGGATCTCGAGTTCCAATTTGTTTGGCCCGGCGGGCAGGTCATCTCCCGAGCCGCCGCGTTTCCAGATGCTGTTCGAGACGGGGCAGAATCTGCGGCAGCAAAAGAATTACGTCCAGGCACGGAAAAATTTCGTGACGATCCTGGAGAGCGACGCTCCCGAGAGTTTGCAACGGACGGCGCTGATGCAACTCGCGTTGATGGCGCAGGAACAGGGCGAGCCGGCCAAAGCGCAGCAGATTTTTGCGCAATTTTTAAAGCAGTATCACAACGATCCCAGCGTTCCCGAAATCTTCCTCCGCCAGGGACTCCTGTATCGCCAAATGGGAGTGCCGTCGCTGGCGCTGGCGAAGTTTTACGCGGTCATGACCAGTTCACTGTCGTCAAAGGCGGGCAATGTCGCGCAGTACCAGCGGCTGGTTCTGCTGGCGCAGACTGAGATCGCGGACACTTATTTTCTGCAAGGCAAACACGAGGAGGCGGCGGAGTTTTATGGGCGATTGCTCAAGCTCGATTCCGCCGAGCTGAACAAGCCGCTCATCCAATATAAACTGGTCCGTTGTCTCTCCAGCCTGGCCCGGTATCCTGAAGCGGCGTCCCAGTCGAAGGATTTTTTGGCGCGTTATCCGGAGGCGGCGGAACAACCCGAGATGCGTTTTTTGCTGGCGAGCTGTCTGAAGCATTTGGGCCAAAAAGAGGAAGCCGTTGAGCATGTGCTCGCCCTGCTCAAATCCCAGCAGCACCTCGAGAACCGCGCGAACTGGATTTACTGGCAGCAACGCGCGGGCAACGAAATCGCGAACCAGTTTTATGAGGAAAGCAATTTTGTCAGCGCTCTCGATGTTTACACCGCGCTCGCCGAACTCGATTCCTCGCCCGGCTGGCAGATGCCGGTGTGGTATCAAATCGGCATCGTTTATGAACGCCTTCAGCAGCCGCAAAAAGCCGTCGAAACGTATGTCCGCCTGATCCGGCGCGAGAAGGAACCGGCCGCTACGGCGACGCCGGGGTTGAAAACCGTTCTCGAAATGGCCAGGTGGCGCGCCAACTTTTTGGGGTGGCAAGCCCAGGCTTCCACTTCCGGCGCCGATGCCCGGCCGCTCTCCTCGGCTCCTCAATGAGTGACATCGCTGCCATCGCCGCTGATTTGCGCGCGCATTTCGCGCTGTGCGAGGAGCTGTTGCTCCTGGTGGAACGCGAGAGCCATTCCTTGAGGGACGCCGGATTCGCCACCGCCTTCGAATTTTCACAGCAACGAAAAGATCTGCTGCCCCGCCTCGCGGAACGCGTGGCGCGCGTGAAAAGTCACCGGTCCACCTGGCAATCAATCGATGCCGCCTCGCGCCGTCAGAATCCCGAGGTCGAAAGATTAATCCGAGTCAACCAGGACATGATCATGAAAGTGATTTTGTTGGATCGCGAAAACGAACAGGCGCGCCTCCGTCAAGGGCTGCTTCCCGCCAACCAGTTGCCCTCCGCGTCGCGCCAGCGTCCGCATTACGTCTCCGAACTCTATCGGCGCAGCGCTCATCATTGATTTCCCTTTCCATGTTCATCGAAAAAATTCTTTCGTCGGTTGAACCGGTTACCGGGGCGGGCCTGCTGGGCGCCAGCCCGGTGATGGCTCGGCTTCATCAGCTCATCCGGAAAGTGGCCCGCACGCAGGCCACCCTCCTGATTCGGGGCGAGTTTGGCACCGGCAAACGTCTCGTCGCCGAGGCGCTGCAACTCCAAAGCCCCAGGGCCGAGCAGCCATTTTTCCGGCTGGATTGCGCCGCATGCACCGGCGGCGCGTTGGAGCATCAACTTTTTGGAAGGGAACCGATCGCGGATTCCGATGCCGCCGACCTTCATCCGGGCCTTCTCGAGCGCGCCCGGGGAGGAACACTCCTGTTGGAGGAGGTGGGCGAGCTGTCGCCTGCCGTTCAAGCCAGGCTGCTGCGCCTGTTGCAGGATGGCACTTTCGAACGATCCGGTCGTCGGGGTTCCCTTCAATCCGATGTCCGCATCCTGGCAACCACCAACCGGGATCTCGAAGGCAAGGTTCAGCGCGCCGAGTTTCGCGAGGATTTGTTTCTCCGCTTGAACATCGTGCCGGTTCTGGTGCCGCCCTTGCGCGAGCGCCACGAGGACATCGTCATCCTCGCCAATCACTTCCGCACCGCATGCGCGCAGCGACAGGGCATCGACGCGCCGCCGTTCTCACCGGCGTCGTGGAGCGCGCTCGAGGCGCACACGTGGCCCGGCAATGTGCGCGAACTTCAACAACGGATTGAACTCGCCATGGTCACCAGCACCGCGGGCAGTGTGATCGAGCCGGCGCATCTCGGATTCGCTTCGACTCCAGGATCCCGCGTGGTCGTAACCGACAAGGATTTTGTTGAGCCGCTGACCGAGATGGAAAAGCGCCATATTTTTGCGGTGTTGGAACGGTGCAAATGGAATCGTGGCAATGCAGCGGATCGCCTCGGCATCAGCATCCGAACCCTCCGCAACAAGTTGAAGGAATACAAAGGCGACGCCGAAGAGTGCGAAAGCAACGCTGTTTCCGCGCGCCAGCCTTGAACCGCAGAAGCGCGGCATTCAAGTGGAGTTGGGGTCGCAACCTTCGGGTTTCCCATCGCCCCGCGATAAAACTGCCGTAAGGGCATGGCGACACGGATAGGTCGGGCTTTCAGCCCTCATTGTTTTTTCGGCGCGGTTATCTCAAAAGCGTTTGTAATTACGTGCGTTTAAATCCAGTCCGGGCCCGGCTATTAACAGCGGACACCCCGTTGAGGAATTGTGGAGTTGGCGGGCCTACCTGACCGCGCCGGGAATTACCTCCTTTATCTGCGCAGGAAATCGACATAAATTGTACATTATGAAGAACTGACCCCTTGGGGGGGGGGCTTGGCGATTTTTGGAGCCGGCGGGCGGTCGCGGTTCGTCACTTCTTTTTTGTGCCGTGCACCCTTGCAGCTACTTTCAGACGGAGGCCGTTGAGGCGGATGAAGCCGGTCGCGTCGTCCTGGTTGTACGCCTTGGTCGGATCGGCTTCCATCGTTGCGATGTGCGGATTGTAGAGGCTCACGGATGACTTGCGGCCGGCGGCATGAAGGCCACCCTTGTAAAGTTTCACCCGCGCGGTGCCGGTCACGTTTTTCTGGCTCTCGCTAATCAACGCCTGCAATGCCAGGCGCTCGGGGGCAAACCAAAACCCGTAATACACCAGCTCTGCATATTTCGGGATGAGCGAATCGCGCAGGTGCATCACCTCCCGATCCATCGTCAGTGATTCCACCTGTCGATGCGCAAAATGAAGAATCGCGCCTCCGGGGGTTTCGTAGACGCCGCGGCTTTTCATCCCGACGAAGCGGTTCTCCACCATGTCCACCCGGCCCACACCATGTTTGCCGCCCAGCTTGTTGAGGGTTTGCATCACCCCGAGCGGGTTGAGTTTTTTTCCATTCACCGCCACCGCGTTGCCCTTCACGAAATCCACGGTCACAAACTCCGGCTTGTCCGGGGCGTCCTCCGGAAAGACCGATAGCGTGGTGAAATAATCCCGATACTTGAGATCCCCGGCATCGAACCACGGATCCTCCAGAATGCCGGCCTCGTAGGAGATGTGCAGGAGATTCCGATCCATCGAGAACGGCTTTTTGGCCGAGGCATGGACGGGGATTTTTTTCGCCGCGCAATAATCGATCATCGCCTGGCGGCCGGGGAAATCCCTGCGGAAACGTTCGTCACGCCAGGGAGCGATGATTTGCAGCTGGGGCGCCAGGGCGGCAGCGGTCAGCTCGAAACGGACCTGGTCATTTCCCTTGCCGGTCGCGCCATGCCCAATCGCGTCCGCCTTTTCGGCCTTCGCAATCTCCACCATGCGCTTGGCGATGAGCGGACGGGCGATGCTGGTTCCCAAAAAATATTGACCTTCGTAAATGGCGTTGGCCTGGATCATCGGGAAGATGAAATCCCGGGCGAATTCCTCCTGGAGATCATCGATGTAAATGCCCGAGGCGCCGGTCTTGCGCGCCTTGGCTTCCAGGCCTTTCAGCTCCTCCTCCTGGCCGATGTTCGCGCAAAACGCGATCACTTCGGCGTTGTAGGCGTCTTTAATCCAGGAGAGCAATACCGACGTGTCCAGACCGCCCGAATACGCGAGAATAATCTTCATAAAATCAGGCCGGAATGATCGCGAAATGGGAGTCCGATGAAAGGAGAAACTGCGCCCGTCCGGCATTCTCGTTGCCCACCAGCATGGGGACTTCCGCCTGCCCTTCAGCCCAGTTGCGCGGTGCAATGCGGACAGCGACGCGCCTTGACGGGAATGGTCATGGAGCATTCGGGACATTCCTTGGCTGTCGGAGCGGAGGTGGGCGAGGGTTTCTCCATGCGCTTTTTCATTGCGTTCATCGCCTTCACCATCATGAAAACACAGAAGGCCAGAATAAGGAAATTGAGCAGCACCGTAATGAAATTGCCGTAGGCGAAGACGGGCCCGAGCTTCCTGGCGTCCGCCAGCGCCGGCAATTGATCGTTCACTTTGACGATTTTATCCGAGAGGGGAACGTAGAGATTGCTGAAATCGGCGTTGCCCAGCGCCTTGCCCACCAGCGGCATGACCAAATCGTCGATCGCCGACGCTACTATCTTGCCAAAGGCACCGCCGATGATGACAGCCACGGCCAGGTCGATGACATTGCCGCGCACTGCGAATTCCTTGAACTCTTTGATCATTCCCATAATTTTTGTTGTTCGGTCCGGTAGTTATAAAGGGCGGCGGTCACACGCAGGGCTGAATGGAGCTGGCTGGCTGGCAGACTTCGGCCTTGTTCTTCGTTAACATGCCTTTGACCTGAACTGGTTCGGCGGAAACTAGGGGAGCCGGTGAGCCGCTGTCAATTGAGTACGCCCTTGGAGACACGTTGAGATCTGGCGGCTGGGTCGAATCGTCAGAGGCGCCCTTCGCAAGTTCCTCGTGACAACCCAGCGCGACCCGGCAAAGACTGGCGTTTGTGGCCGACACCATCAAACTTTCCTCACCCGCCACGCGGGAGTTCTGGGAAATCCCTGTGCTCGTCGAAGACGAGACCCTGCTGGCGCTCGACAAACCGGCTGGACTGCTGACCTCGCCGGATCGCGATGATCCGGCCCGTCCGAATCTCATCACCCTGTTGCATTCGGGGATCGCGGAGGGCAAACCGTGGGCGCGCTCGCGGAATCTTCATTACCTGGCCAATGCGCATCGGCTCGATTTCGAGTGCAGCGGAGTGATGCTGTTTGCAAAGACGAAGCCTGCGCTGATCACGCTGGCAAATTTTTTCGGGGCGGAAAAACCGCGCCAGACCTGCGTCGCCCTCGTCCAGGATGCCCCCTCTGAGGATTCGTTTTCCGTGGAAGCCCGGATCGCGCCGCATCCCGGCCGCCCCGGCATGATGCGGGTGGACAACGAACACGGAAAACGGGCGCGCACGGTCTTCGAGGTCCGCGAACGGTTCGCGGGTTGGACCCTGCTTCAATGCCGCCCCGCGACGCAGCGTCCGCATCAGATCCGCGCCCACCTGCGCCACGTCCAGCTTCCGATCGCCGGCGATCGCATCTATGGCGGCTATCCCTTGTTGCTGTCCCAGCTCAAGCGCAGTTTTCGATTAAAACCGGGTCACGACGAGCGACCATTACTCGGCGCGTTTTCGATGCATGTCGAGGAACTCGCCATTGAGCATCCTGTGACCGGCGCCGAAATCAAAATCACCGCTCCGTGGCCAAAAGACCTGACGGTCGCAATTAAATATCTCCGTCGTTACGCGCCGTCGATGCCGGGGGGCGTTCCGGAAGCGCAACGCTGATTTTTTGTGGACTGCGGGGACATGTCCCCGCTTTTCCTGCGCCTGTCATTGGGGGAGCATGGCCGAAGCGTGCAGCCAAAGCGGTGTCATGCCACCGCAGTCCAAGGTCCAAATGCTCTGCGCTGTTCAATCCCTCCCAAGGGCATGGATGGGGCGGGGCGCGGCATTTATGCCGCTTCACGTCAGCTCGGCAACCGGTTCGGATTTTTTAGGCTCGCACGAATTGCAGAACGGAGATCCGCATGGAGTTGTTTGCGAAGCGGCATGAATGCCGCGGTCCGTTGATGGCGCCGGCCAGCCGCGCTAGGACTGCAGGCGCAATTCCCGTTTCAACACCTTGCCGGTGGCATTGCGGGGGAGGGCCAGCATGAAGGTCACTTTCCTGGGCACCTTGTAGTCGGCCAGACGCTGGCGAATGAACTGTAGGATCGCTTTTTCATCCAGGGTCGCTCCCTCCTTGGCCGCCACAAATGCGACCGCGTGCTCGCCCTTTCGCGCATCGGGCATGCCCACCACGGCGGCCTCCTTCACGCCCGGGATTTGGTAAAGCACCTCCTCGATCTCGCGGGGGTAAACATTAATGCCATTGACGATGAGCATGTCCTTTTTGCGATCGGTGATGAATAGGTAACCATCCGCATCGCGATGGCCGATGTCGCCCGTGAGCAGCCAGCCATTGCGAAGGGTCGTGGCGGTTTCGTCGGGCCGGTTCCAATAGCCGCGCATCACATTCCCGCCGCGCACGCAAATTTCTCCCGCGATTCCCACAGGAAGCTCCAGGCCGTTGTCGTCCTGCACCGCGACCTCGACCTCGGGAATGGGCAGTCCGATGGATCCTTCCTTCCACGGGCCGCTGATTGGATTCAAGCTCACGACGGGGCTGGCTTCGCTCAGGCCGTACCCTTCGATGAGCGGGATCGGCATCGTGCGATTGAACTCGCGCAAAATTTCCACGGGCAACGGCGCGCCGCCGCTGACGCAGAGACGCAGCGGAATCCCCGGCGGCAAGGGGATGGATGCGAGCGTCCGAAAGAACGAGGGCACCGCGGGCAGGATCGTCGCTTCGCGCGACAGAATCTCATGGAGGATCGCCTTGGCAGGGTGCAGGGAGCGGATGAGCACGATCGACCCGCCGACGAGCAAAGGAAGCAATACGCCAACCGTCATCATGAAACTGTGAAACATCGGCAGCAAAACAACGAAACGATCGTGAGTGACCGCCTTCAACACCTGCCGGCAGCTCTCGACGTTGTGAAGCAGGTTGCCATGGGTGAGCATGGCGCCCTTCGGACGGCCTGTCGTGCCGCTCGTGTAAATGATCAGCGCGAGATCCTCGGACTGTGCCTCGGGAATCCCCTCCGGCCGGTTCGCCAACAGGGCCGCGGCCTGATGCTCCGGTTGCGCCAATTCCTCGACACGCCAGAATCGCAACTGCGGACGCGCGGCGGATAACGCGGATTCATGCTCCGCCATCGAGGCGTCGGTGATGAGCACATCGATGTCCGCATCCGCCAGGATATAGCCTATCTCGTCCGGCTTGAGAAAATTGCTGATGGGAACGACGACGGCCCCGGCGATGAAGACACCGAAGAGGGCGGGAACAAATTCGGGACAATTCCTGAGCCACAGGCCGACACGGTCGCCCGGCCGGACGCCCATTCGCTCGCGGAGCACGGCACCCACATGACAAGCCTGGGCATGGAGCAATTCGTAGCAATGTTCCTGGTCGCCCCAAAAAATGGCGGTCTTGCGCGCGTTCCGTTCTGCGCTGGCGGCGAAGGCTATGGCGAGATTCACATGCTAATGATAAAGGAGAACCGCGGATGGGTGAAGCCCAAATCCCGCTTCAATCCCCGGGCCTCCTCTCCCCTCCCTGCCCAGTAACCGCCGAACAGAAACGCCTCCTCTCCCCCTCCCTCTCCTCCATTTCCGAAATGGAGGAGAGGGTGCCCGAAGGGCGGGAGAGGAGGAGCATCCCTCCCGACGGGCGTTACGGGGCACAAAGCGCGCACAACGGTCCGGGGGATCTCTCCTCCATTTCGGAAATGGAAGAGAGGGTGCCCGAAGGGCGGGAGAGGAGGTGGCGGGCAACAATTAATCAGCACTGTCCCACACCTTGCCGTTGGGTGACGGCACGATGAACTCGGCGAATTCGCGGCGAAAATTTGGCGGGATGCGCGCCTTAAAGCACGCCATTTCTCCGGCGTAATCGCGTTCAATCACCTGCCCGACCTCGTGGAGGCGGGCGATGATGGGTGACGCTTCGTGCGGGATGCGCAGCTCGACGAATTCGCGCACCGGCCGCAACATCGTCCCTAGTTCACCCAGGAGTTCCGGCACTCCCTCACCGGTTCGGGCCGAAATGCCGACGGACCCGGGAAAGCGATCGAGAAACAATCGCAACAACTCGCGCTGCTCGAACCGATCGATTTTATTGAACACCATCAACGTCGGCTTGCCCGCCGCCCCGATCTCCTCGAGCACGCCATTCACCGCGAGGATTTGTTCCTCCGCCTTCGGATGAGTCGCGTCCACGACGTGCAACAGCAACTCGGCCTGCACGACTTCCTCGAGCGTCGCCTTGAAGGATTCCACCAGGCGATGTGGCAGCTTGCGAATGAAGCCGACCGTGTCGGTCAGCAGCACGTTTTGGTTGGTCGGCAGACGCAATCGGCGCGTGGTCGGATCGAGTGTGGCAAACAGGATGTCCTCGGCGAGGGCGCTTGAGCCGGTAAGCGCGTTTAACAGGGTTGATTTTCCGGCGTTGGTGTAGCCGACGATCGAGGCCAGGGGCCATTGATGTCGCTGCCGGCCTTCGCGCTGCGTCTGGCGCTGCCGTCCCACGATCGCCAGCTCGCCACGAATTTTGTCGATGCGTTCCTGGACGCGGCGCCGATCGGATTCCAGCTGCGATTCGCCTTCGCCGCCGCGCATGCCGATGCCGCCGGACTGTCGTGACAAGTGGCCCCAGAAGCGGGTCAGTCGCGGCAACAAATGTTGGAGCTGCGCCAGTTCAACCTGCAGTTTGCCCTCGCGGGTGCGCGCGCGCTGGCCAAAGATGTCGAGAATCAACGAGGTGCGATCGAGGATTTTGCATTCGAACACCTTTTCGAGGTTGCGGCTTTGCGCAGGGGAAAGCTCGTCGTCGAAAATAACGGTGTCCACCTTCGCGGCTTTGCACGTTGCGGCGAATTCAACCGCTTTGCCGCTGCCGATGAAGGTTCGGGCGACAACGGCGTCGAGCTTCTGGATGCCGGTGCCGATGATATGTCCTCCGGCTGTGGCCGCGAGCTCACCCAGTTCGGCGAGGGAATCCTGGAGGTCCAACGCTGTGCGTTCCTTGAGCTCGACCCCGATCAGGAAAACCCGTTCAGGGGTGCGGCGAAATGTCTCGATGAGTGCTTTCAACTTCCAGCGTGTGGCGTGACATGGACTCTAACACAGGGGGACAGGGAGGAAAGCCGGAAAACGGCAGCCGCGGGCCGGCAGGGGAGAGGAGACGTTTCTGTTCGCGGTAACTGGGCAGGGATGGGGCTCTCTCTCCAGGGCACCTTGAGGCGGCATCAATGCCGCGCTCCCCTGCTGGCATCGATTTTACGCGGGCGTCTGTAGCGCGGTGCTCACGCGAACTGAGTGAATTCCACCTCACACATGCGTGAGAAGTGGCAGCGGGCGCCTTCCCCACAGTGTTCCCATGAGGGCGTCCTGCGCGGCACCGCGAATGCTATCCGTACCTAAAACCAACTAAAACAACCATGTCACTCAAATCCCTCTTCAGACCGGCCCTGCCTCCGTTCCTGCGGGTGCGGGGATCCTCCACGCAACATTCCCGCCGAATCGAGGCCGCGCCGTCACGGCTGTCGCAAGGTCGCGCAGGCGGTCGGACGCGCCGGTTCACCGCCTAGGTGGGGATGTTGCGTCCTCCCGCACCGGCGGAGGGCGAGCTGAGCTTAAGATTTTTTGCGGCCGGTTCTTTTCTGGCGCCGGCCGTGGCCATAGGAGGGCCCTCTGCCCTCGCCGGTCGGGGGCGGAGGACTTCCTGACCAGATTAAAACCGAGCGATCGTCAGCTTGCTTTACCACGGCAGCCGGAGGAATTTCTTCGGTGGCAATTTTTACAAGGAGAGATGGCACGTGAAGCTGCTTTATGCCGGACCCGTTGTGAACACAGAGATGCTCGTAGTGATGCTGGACAAGCACGGCATCGTTGCCACCCAGGAGTTTGAGGATCCCGCACTGCCCGACGATGGCGACTTGAGCCGTCCTGCCCGGGTGCTCGTCGACGAAACGGATTACGACCGGGCTTACCGGCTCTTTTTCACGGAACGCGAGGATGAGTTGTAGTGTTCAGCAGGCCGGGTTCAGGCTGGCATCGCGGAGGATCGCGGCTGTCGCCGAAGGGAGATCCTCCACAATCCAGGCACCGGCCAGGTCGGTGGCTGACTCCTGCTCGGTCCGGGCACCGTAGCCCGTGCGCACGAGGATGCTTTGTTTGACACCTGCTCGACGGCCGCAGAGCACATCGATCCACTTGTCGCCAATCATGTAACTGCGCGCCAGGTCGATGTTGAATTCATCACGCGCATCGAAGAGGAATTCGGGGCTGGGCTTGCGTCCGCGTCCCGGCTGTGCGGGATGTTCGGGCGAGAAATAAATTTTCTCGAATGTCACTCCCTCCTTTGCCAGCTCCCGGCAAAGCCGTTCGTTCACGGCGTGCATGTCGGCCAGGGTATAAAGACCGCGCCCAATGCCGGATTGGTTAGTGACGACGAGAAGTAGAAAGCCGGCGTCCATGAGCTGTCGGAGCGCGGCACCGGTGCCGGGAAAAATCTCGAGCCGGGCGGGGTCGCTTAAGTATTCCTTTTCGACATTGATCGTGCCATCGCGATCGAGGAACACGGCGGGTTTCATCGGTCCATCAAAGAGCACGAACACCGGGAATCAAAGGGCAAAAAAAATCCAGCCCGCGACGGATCGCGGGCTGGATGCGCGAGAATGATTAGCCGTCAGGGCTTCTGCAACTCGAAGAATCGGTTGCCGGTGACGCCGCTAAGCGTGACCACCTTGACGTTGCCCTGCACGGTGCCCTGGTCGCTAAAATCCGCCCAGCCCAGGGGAAGTGTATCGGTGTAGCGGAGAACGTAACCCGATGCGGAGCTCGGCCACGAGATCGTGACGTTGTTCCCGACGGCACTGATGGTGAGCGACGGAGCGACACTGACCAAATCCGAAAACGATGTGCTGACCTTCACGTCGTCAATGGTCATCGTCCCGATGCCGCCCGATTCCCGGAAGGAATAGGTCTCGGTGGTGAACGGAAATGCGCCATCACTCGCCGTGATGGACTGGCTGCTTTCGCTGGTGGGATTGAGCCATAGGGTGGTCAGGCCCATCCCGACGTTGTAACGGGTGACGACGGTATAGGTGGTGCCGAGGTCCAAATCTTGGGGGAAGACGACGTTCGCCGGCGCGTTGGCGCTGTTCGAAACGCCGAGCCGCAGTTTGCCGGGCGCGGCACCGTTGGTGGCGGCGAACACTTTGCCACCAAAGCTGGACCCGGTCCCTGAATTCCGGAAATGCGCAAAATAATCGCCTCCGGACCCCGTGGGACGCACCAGGAAATTGACGGTGAAACGAGAGTAAAGAATCCAACCTTCGCTCGGGAGAAATGAGACGGCGGTGAACGACGGTGGATTAGTGAATGTGGCACTGACATCTTCGGTGTTCGTTGAGCTGATGAGAATCTTGCCGCCCGTCACCCGAACCTCGCCGGGGGTGCCACTGTGACTGCCCCAGATGGAACTAACAGTTGTGAGCACTCCATCCGGATAATCGAACCCGTCGCAAAGCACGACATGGAACGATGGAAAAACCGTGATGACAAAACTGTTGCTGGCCGTGTTGAAACCGTCGGAGACAAACACGGTGACCCGGCTGAGACCATTGGCTCCCGCCGCGGGGGTAATGGTGATGGTTCGATTCGCGCCCGAGCCGCCGAACACAATGCCGCTGACCGGCACAACCGTCTCGTTCGTCGATGCAGCGCTTAATGTCAGCGAATCACCCTCGGCATCGCCCACTGTGAAGGGAATGGCCGCAGTCGCAGTGTCTTTTGGTGTCACGAGATTCGTGAAAGTCGAGATGGTGGGAGCCCCGACGATGACAAGAAACTTGCGGGTTGTGGAATTATTGTCGCCATCAGTGACTTGGACGGTGATTTCAGACACGCCTTGCTGGCCGCCGGCGGGAGTAACGGTAACAGTGCGGTTGGAGTCACCGCTGGTATTCGCAAAGACAACCCCTGCATCGGGAACGACCGCAGGATTGGAGGAGACCGCGGACAAGGTCAGGCTTCCGTTAGCCGTCTCCCCATCGGTGACGTAAAAGGGAACAGCTGGTGATGCGGCATCGCGCGGGATGTACTGATTGGGGATATTACTTAGAAAGGGGGGATTTAAAGTGGAACTGCCGCCGGCTGTGACGTCGGAAAATGCGGTTCCAACCTTCAGGTCATCCAATCTCAGCACGCCCATTCCCGCCCCGCTGGCAGTCGATTGGCGGAGTGCAAAGGTCGAGATGGGAACAGCCGCGTTGGCATCCGAGGCGTCTGCACGATCCGCGGCAGAGCCTTCAGAGGAAGGATTGATCCAAATGGTGGAAGCAGCGGTGCCCCCTGCTGTATTATATCGCACCACGATGAGGTAATCCGTATTCAGCGAGAGATCCTTTGCGATAAAAGTCGCCGCGGCGCCGTTGTTGGCGATGCCGATACGAAAGAATCCGGCAGTGACATTTGTGGTGGTAACGGTGATACGTGCCTTGAAGTTTGCCGTGCCCAGATCCTTGAAATGCGCAAAGTAGCCTCCATTACCCAACGGCAAGGCCGAAAAATTGACAATGAAACTTGCATAAAGATTGCCGCTGGCATAGGGCGCGCCAGCAAGCCCCGAATTCACGTCCTCACCCTCGGCTTGACTGATGTTGACGCGTCCGGCTGTCACATCCACTTGGCCCACCGTGCCGCTGTGATTGGTCCAAATAGTAGACACAGAGGTGAGAGCACCGTCGGCATAGGTAAACGTATCACTCAAGATTACCGCGGAACGCGCGTTGACGGCCAGGCCCAGCCCGGCGATGAGGGGAAACAGGTACTTCTTCATACGTGGAACTTTCTTACTTCTTACTTCTTCAGGTTTGACGCACTTTTCAAATTTCGGCTTCGCGGGGACTTCACAATCCTTTCGCAAAACAACAAGGCAACAATGCAAAAATACAACAATGCCAACACTGCCTGTCCAGGCGCCTAATTAGGCGTGGTGGGGGTCGGATACCAATAGACCTCGCGATGCATCGCCCATTCCGTCGCCGCATCGTTGGACTCCGCCGCCGTGCGGATGAAGTCGACCCGTTTGATGGCCCGGGCGCTGCCGTCGCACATTGCAAATTCCCCCCGGCCGTCATGCCTCGCCACCGCATACTGGCCCGTCACGTTCGATTGCGCCGCCCCGGCAGTGGCATTATTGCCGTCGGCTTCGGCGACAAAAATCGTGTCGGAGGGATTGAGGATGCCGGTGAGCCGCGTGTTGCCGATGGCCGGGGGGCCGGCGCGTGTCGAGCGGTTGATGCAGAGGCGTCCGTTCATGCCATACATGAAATACGCCTTGGCGAAGGAGGGATTGAACGACGGCTTGGGAGCGGTCGGGCAGGCAAAAATGGAGCGAGCGCCCGGAAGGGGAATGTTACCGGTGCCATAGAGATTGACGAGCGATGTCTGATCGATCCCGGCCGCGATGGTGTTGTACCACGCGTCGACGTTCTGGACGTTGTTAATCGGGATGACTGTGTTGCCCTCCTCGGGGACCGCATCGTCATTGTCCTGGGCGTACATCGTGAAGGCCAGGGACCACTGTTTGAGGCCGCTCAAGCAGGCGGTCACGCGCGCCTTTTCCTTGGCCCGGGCCAGCGCCGGCAACAGGAGACCGGCGAGAATTGCGATGATGGCGATCACCACCAGCAGTTCGATCAGTGTGAAGCCGCGGGAGCTGAACCCCGCGCGCCGCGTGGTGAATTTGCAAATACCAGTCATGGATTGTTGCTAACTCTTTATTGCCGGAACACTCCAACAAGCTTTAGCAGGTCGCAGCCAGATTACAACCCCTGAGTGCACCTCTCAAGCGTCGTTTGGGTGACGATCGGGGTTGCCGGCCCGATCACGAATGCGCTGCGATCACACCTTGAGCCGCGCCCACCCCCGGCAAACCGATGCCATGCATGATTTTCATGAAAAGTTTGGCGTCCATTCGCCTCACGAAGCCCGACCAATCCAGGATTGGGCCAGCCGTTCCAGGTCCGCCTGGCCATCCGCATCGGCTCCCGGCCCAAAATGACGCCGCTCGAGCTCCAGGATCGCACGCGACAATTCCGACCGCAGGTCCTCCGGCAGCCGGAGACGGGCGTCCTGCTCGATCGCCCTCAACAACCCCAACACACTGAAAGGGGTCACATGCGCCGGCAGGTTATAAACCGCGGGCGCTAGCGCTGCCGCGCCCGGGACCGGCCGAAGAAGCGCCCAAAGCCCCGCCCCACAAACCAGCAGGAGTCCCCCGGTAACCACCCAACGCCACGGATTCGCCGGCTGCAATGGCATCCCCGCCAGCGCGAGGGTTTCATGAACGGATACCAAATCCGCATCTGAATAATGTTTGTAGGCGATCTCCTCGGTGGGAACGGCCGGCCTCGGAAATTGAAACGCAGCGGGAGCGCTCGATCGGTCCGCGCGAACCAGATCCAACACCCAGCTTCGCTCGCACACCGGGGCGATGGAATCACCCTCGATGTCCAATTTGTTCAATGCCAGTCCATGATCGTTGGTCTTCTGTACGGTCAAGCCCGGAAGCTGGAGGGTCACCAGGTCGGCGAGGTCCGGAATGATCCCGTGTCCCGTCGCCTTGATCTCGAGAGCGAGTTTCCCCGATTTGGCGTCCCGATCATCGAGAATTTCCGTCAGGCTCAATTTAACCAGCGCGCGCGCCGGGGGTTTGTCGGGACGGGCGTCGATCAGCACAACAGGCGACTCGATCGGCAGCACCACCTTGCCCCGTTTGTCCAGGAAATCGAGGTCCAGCTGCATTGACGGAACGCGGTCGGTGGCGGCGTCGCGCGCCTGCAACAGCACGTAGGCAATCGGTGTTTCGCGCCACTCGGGCCGGCCGTAACCGCGCGGCTCGATTTTTTCATCGTGCCACGTGATGGAAAGAATCTCGAAACCGTCGTGGAGCGTCTCCCGCACTTTCTTCTCAAAATCATCCCGATAATTCACCGGCGTGCCCCCGTACGGATTGTAGTAGTATTGCATCGCCTGCTGGTTCTGTAGGTATTTCGAAAAGCCGCCGCTCTCGCGACCGACTGCGTCGCTGTGACGAATGCAGAGGTGCATTCCGAAGGGACGCCCATGTCCGACGGTCGTGTTGCCATCCACCCGGACGCTGAACTCGACCTCCTGCAGCAGGCCGTCGTAATACGCGACCAGTTTGCGCGCCGGCTCGGCGCTTTCGTGATCGCCCACGAGCCGGAGGCCCGCCTTCAGATAACGGGGCTTTAATTCCGGCGGCAGGGCGGTGATCGCATCCACCAGCGCCCGGCCGAACATGCCCGCATGGCGCTCGGCCGCTTCCGATGACAACGCCATCAGCGCATCGCGAATTTGATCGATTCGGTTTGTGTCAATTTTTTGTTGGCGCGTGAGAAACGCGAGGTCGCTGGCACCGAGGGTCGCATTGAACCACTGTTGATAGACCAACGCCGTCTGGTCTTTTTCATTCATCGCCGGCACCTGTCCCGCATACAACCTGGCGGCCTTCTCAAACATCTCGAACGCCTTGTCTCGCTTTCCGGTATAAACCGCCAGCGCAACGTCCTTGCCGTACTGATATTCCGCCCAGTCAAACCAGGTGGCTCCGCGGACGGTCCAAAGGCGCCATTCGTTCGGACGCTTCGTCACGGCGTGTTCGGTCAGTTCGAGCACCAGCTCATAGCCGCGGTTGACTTCACGGGCGATGTCCTTGTCGGTGCGTTTGGTTTTAGCCTGTTGTTGAACGGCCGGGGCGCGCCATTGACGGGCGAGCCGCTCGCGCATCGCTTGCAGCAATTCCGCAAGCGTTTCCACCTTCAAGGCGTCGGGAGATCCCAGCACCTTTTCGACGTCCGCCACCCGAAACACCTCCGCCTGGCTGTGGCTCGCCGCAAACGCGCTCACCACCGCTTTTTCATCCAGCGCGCCGACAGGTCGGAGCCGCGCCAGCACCTCGGTCAACTGCTGGAGATTGCGGACCTGCACGGCGCGGGTGATCGGAATGCCCTGGGAATAGGAATTACCATAGGGACTGGAGTAAATGCGCATGTTCCGGCGGCTGTCGCGATTTGGGTCCTTTGTTTGGGCCCAGCTGCGCAGCAAATCATTGGCGAGACTCAGCGCGGCACGGGGTTGTCCGGACGCCAGCCCTTCGATCCATGGAACCGCTTTCTCCTCCTGCTCAAGCGCGATGAACAGGCCCGCCATCATCGCACGAACCCGCAGTTGAACGCCTTTGTCGATGGCGTTGAGCCATGCCTCGCCCGGGGCCGTTGGAATAATGTTGTCGATGGTCAACGCCGGGGCGCCCGCCGATCCGGCGTTGTACATCGGCCCGTCATAAGACGCGTACGTGTAAATCGGATTGCCGAATGAATCGAAATCGATGATCTGCTGGTTCATCGTCCGGGGCCGATGCCGGGCTTTCGCCTGCTCGGCTTCCTGCAGCCACCCGAGCGTCACCACAGTCAGCGCTCCCTGCCAGGGATCTGTGTCCGGCCCCACCGCTGCCAGCAATTCGTCCACAACCCGCCGTTGCAATTCCAGATTGCGCCGGCGCTTTTCCGAATCACGCTCGGCGGCGCCCTGTGAAACAACGCTCCCCACCGCGGCGAGGATTGACATGCCCTGGCCCGAGTTTTTTCCGAACATTTCCCGCATCCAATCCCGCCCGAGCTCCTTCGAAAGCAGGGGCATCAACTCGACAGCACGTTGCAAGGCGATTTCGCGGTTGGTGCCGGCAGCCGCCTTGTCGGCCAGGATCATCCGGGTCAAATCCCATGAGCCGCGCAACGCGGTGGGGTCCTGCTTTTCAACGCCCTCGGCCATCAGCAAACGCGCGCGCCGATCGAGCGTCACAAAATCTTTTTCCCCGGGGCCCGCATCGAATCCTGGCAGAAAGGCCGCCGCGTCGGTCAGACGGCCTGCCGCGATGAGGAGGGTCGCCGCCGCTTGACGTTTCTTCGCATCGTTGCCTCCGAGCTGGTCGGTGCCCGCATCCAGCGTCGCCACGAAAGGCTCTATGGGCGCGCCTTTCGTCAGGGCGCGTCCCAACAGTTTGCCGAGAGCATCCAACTCCGAGTCGGTCAGCACCCCCGGCCTGGCATCCGCAAGCCCAATGATGTTTTCCGGGAGCAATACCGCGTCGGACGGCCGCGCCGCCGGTGGCGAAACCATTTGTTCTGCCATCTCGACGTTCGGCTGGGCGATATTCTGCAACGGCGCTGTCCTCGCCAGCGCGGCCAACAAAGATTTAAACACCTGCACGGCGTCCTTTTCCGGCAAGGCCGCGAGGAATTTTTTGACCGCCGGCCAGTCGCTCGTGATCACATCCGCCTGGAATCGCTCGATGTCATTTGTAAAAGCCGGCACATCGGTTGCCTTCCTGGCCATCATCCGCAGCACATTGGTGGGACGGCGATCGTAGGTAAGCTTCAATATTTCCGCCAACCGCTTGTTCTCGATCGTCGGCGTCGCACCAGTGGCATTCGTGGGCGCGCTTCCGCTGAGGTTGATGATGTTGTTGGTCTCCACGGTGGACCCGGCGGGAATTGTCGCATTGGTTCCCGCGGAAGTCTGACGCTTCACAACCGTTTGGAGCCGCTGTCCGGCGGGGGCAATGACGCGCACGGGGGCTGGCGTTTGTTGCGCGACCAGCAAGCCTCCGGAATGCAGGGCAAGCGCCACGACGCTGAGTGTGTGGACGCTCATTGGCAAGAAACGCTTCATAAGCTGCGATTTCCCGTCGCGCGGCCTACCCGCCGGCGCGGTGATTGTTGTTGCGGACCCATCCAGCGTAGCCGCCCAGTCGTGAAACGGAAGTGTCAAAATGCCCTTCCGTTCCACAACGGCTCCGGCATATCTCGTTGTCTTCTCCAACGCGCTGCCTAAAGTCGCGCTCGTCATGCGGCCCAAAATCTTTGCGGAATTTTCACGCTCGAGCGCGACGACCCTGCTCGTGATGACGGTTGTATTATTGCTGGTGCCCCATGCCATTGCGGCGACCCAAACCGCGATCGCCTTCGTAGGGGCGAAAATCATCCGGGTTTCCGGCGAAGATTTGGATGAGGGGGTCCTCGTTGTCGAGGGGGGCAGGATTAAAGTGATCGGCGCCAAAGGGACGGATCTCCCGGCCGACGCCGTGAAAATCGACCTGTCCGGCAAGACGATCATGCCGGGGCTCGTGGACACCCACAGCCACATTGGCGGAGTGCCGACCGGCGAGCCGTCATCGCCCATCCAACCGGAATTGCGCGTCATCGACGCGTTTGATGTGCGGGATCCGAGCGTTCAAAAAGCACGGGCTGGCGGGATC
Source organism: Verrucomicrobiota bacterium (assembly GCA_041166945.1). Lineage (GTDB taxonomy): Bacteria > Verrucomicrobiota > Verrucomicrobiia > Limisphaerales > JADJPG01 > DASTLJ01. The sequence goes on along the minus strand of JBEEGQ010000433.1, from coordinate 9,705 downwards.
ACCACTGCCAATGTCATGTCCGGCTCGGGACTGCTCTGCAGCGGGCAAACGCTTTATCTCAAGCTGCGCGCGGGAAATTCCATCGACGATTTGCTCCTTACCAACCAGGCCGGGCGCCTCGCCGGCGGACTCAAAATGGCCAACGGCACAAATCCCCGCCGCGACCCGCCATTTCCGGGCACCCGCGCGAAGGCGGCGGCGCTCGTTCGCGAAAAATTCATCGCCGCCCAGGAATATCGCGACAAAATTACCCGGGCAAAAGAGGACCCTGAAAAGCTTCCCGCGCGCGATTTGGGCCTCGAAACTCTCGCCGAAGCCCTCGCCGGCCAGCGCGTGGTCCAGCATCATACCCATCGCGCTGATGACATCCTCACCGTCTTGCGCCTGCAAAAGGAATTTGGTTTTCGCGTGGTCCTGCATCACGTGAGCGAAGGCTGGAAAATTGCCGATGAAATCGCCGCCGCGAAAGTGCCGTGCTCGATCATCAATGTGGACAGCCCCGGCGGGAAACTCGAGGCGCGGGATCTGGACTGGAAAACCGGGGCTGCCCTCGAGAAAGCCGGCGTCCTCGTCGGTTTTCACACGGACGATCCCGTGACGGACTCGCGGCTCTTTCTTCGATCCGGAGCTTACGCCGCCCGCGCGGGCATGACACGCGCCGGCGTTCTCAAGGGCCTCACGCTGGCCGGGGCCATGATGCTCGATTTATCGGATCGAATCGGATCGCTCGATCCCGGCAAGGATGCCGATTTCATCGTGTTATCCGGGGATCCGTTGAGTGTCTACACCCACGTCCTGGAGACATGGATCGAAGGCAAAAAAGTTTTCGATTATGCCGACCCCAAGGACCGCCTTTGGGCAACCGGCGGCCCCGGCGCGGGCAAACCGGGTGCGGACCATCTCTGCTGCTTTGGCAACGAGGAAAAATAATGGTGTCGGCGGGAGTTCAAAAAGGAGCAATTACGAACAGCCGCTTTGCCGATCCGGTACAGGCCTTTGCTTTTCTCTCTGTGTCTCTGTGCCTCCGTGGTTTTTCTTCTTCACCACGGAGACACAGAGGCACAGAGTGCTGAGAAGCATGAGCATATGACACCCGCACCGCGATAAACCAGTTTCTCCAAAACCAATTATGCAACCTGCCAAAAACACATTCATCCTCATCACGTTCCTCGCCTCACTCATGTCATGCGTTGCTCGCGACGCGAGCAAAGCCAATGAGACGCTGCTCCGGGCCTCTTCCCCATTCGAGGACATGGTGGAGTTCGCGCTCGCCAGGAACGATGCGGGCCTCAACAAGTCACTCACCGCTGCGGACAGCGCCGCTGCGGCCGTCCGGGACGCTCTGCCAGGCACCGCCACCACGCGGTTTGACACCCTGCTTCAATCCATTCACAAGGCGGCAACCGCCAAGGAACATTACGCGGTGGCGCTGAGTGCGGTGGAGACTTTCCGCCTGCTCATCGACAACCTGGATGCGGGGAGCCTCACGGTGCCTAAAGAGGTAAGCCTGCTCGACTACGCAGGCTTCAAACTGCACGTCCTCGCCGCCGCTCCGCAGCCGGATTGGGGAGCGATGCGCCGGATGGTGGATGATGCGGCGGGATGGTGGACGGCCATCAAGCCCAAAGTGTCCGACAAAAGCTTGCGCAACGCCTTCACATCCACCATCCGCGGACTCCAGCAGGCTGGAAAGGCTGAGCACCTGCCGATGCTCAACTTCGCGGCCCAGATGGATTTGGATTTGGTGGATTTGTTGGAGGGATACTTTGAGCGCAAGAAGTAGAGGGATGGGCGGGCTCGGTTTGTGCCTCCGTGGTTTTTCTTTGCGATTTCTTCTTCACCACGGAGACACGGAGGCACAGAGTTCTGAGAAGCATGAGCCCATCACAGCCTCAGAACGCGCGAGCCTTTTCGAAACGGCTATGGTCCACGCCGCTGGCGGACGGATCGATTCCATTTGTGCGCATGCAGCAGCTCTGGGACATGGCTGCGGGGCTTCCCAGCAAGAAAGTGCGCGTGAGCGATCTCAATGCCCTTGATGAAGTTCGCTGGTTCAGTGAGCGCATGCAGAAGCTGCCGACATGTCGCGCCGTCGCCGAGCATGCTCGGAACATCTATGAGGTGGATTTCCAGTATCCGATCATTCTGTCGCCATCGGGCGAGGTTCTCGATGGCATGCACCGGCTCTGTAAAGCGTTCTTGCAGGGCTTGGAAGAAATCGACGCTGTCCAATTGGATGCGATGCCGCCGCATCGTTGGCGGTTGCTCGCCAGCGGCGAAGAAGTAGAATTTGTCGGGGACGCCTCCGAACAATCATGAAGTGGTGGCGGGCGGTCGCGGTTGCAATCGAGCGCACGCGCGAGTTGGGTTGCTGAGGGTTTATCGAGCTCGTTGACAGCGCAGTTCTCCTTTGGGGCTCCGATGCCGTGTCGCCCTAAGAAATCCGAATCATTCTCCCCGTGATCCACCTTGATGCGGCATAAATGCCGCGCTCCTGGCGGCTCCTGGCGGGCGGGAGGGAGCGCTGAATTTATTTGCTGAGTATGCGCTCGGCGGCCTCGCGCACGGACGAGACGAGATCCGCGGGTTCCAAAACCGTGGCGCTCCCGCCCCAGCCCAGCACCCATCGCTGGATTTCGCCGAGACTCGACAACTTGAGCTGCAACTCGACGCCGCCGTCCTTTAGTTCGCGCAATTCCTGGGAGGGATGCCACCGTTTTTCCCGGATGTAATCCGCGGCATACGAATCGAACTGGATCACCACCCGATGCTCGCCCGTTCCAGAGACGACCCCGAAACTGTCGCGGAGAATTTTTTCGACCGAGAATTTCGCGGGGCGGAGGAAGCTTTTGCCTGTCGGGCGGGCGGCCTGGATGCGTGCAGGCACGAACGTGCGAATATCGCGGCGCAAATGGTCGAAGGCGAACAGGAACCATTCCCCGTTGATGTTGGCAAGATGATACGGGTCGACGACACGGGGCTCGGTCAGTTTGCTGCCCGGTTTTCGGTAGGACAGCTCGAGCTGCCGGTGTTTTGCGGTGGCCTTGGCAAGGGCGTCGAAGATCTCAAGGCTCAGGATCGGCTCGGCGCTGTGCCGAAATGAAATGGTTTGGTCCCAGTCGGCGAAATTCAGCGAGACAGTGTCGGGAAGCGACGCCTCCATTTTTCGAAATGCACTGACGAGGGGCTTCTCGAAGGTGGTGCCGCGATATTGTTGGAGCGCCTTTTCCGCGATCAACAGCGCCACCAATTCGCCCTCGGTGATCTGGAGCGTGGGGAACGAGCTGACCTCCTCGGTGTAATGATAGCCATAACGGCGCCCGTCGTATTGGATGGGCAATCCCATCCGGTCGCGCATGAACTCGATGTCCCGCTGAATGGTTTTGGTGACCACCTCGATTTGCGTGGCGAGCGTGGTGGCGTTCGGATATTTGCCCGTGGCGATCTCCTGGTGAATGCGCATCATTCGTTCGAGCGGGGGACGCGACTGCGGCAAGGCGGGCACCGGCTTCGAATTGGGCTTCATGCGGAGACAGGATTTCAGGGAGCAGGCGGGAGCGTCGAGCCCAGACTGCCGCGCCAGGGTGCCCGAGGGCTCAAGTTTCGCCGTCGGGGTCCGATGAACGGAGCTGTGAGGTCGAACCGTTTTTGGGTTCCGACCGCAGCGAAAATGCATCAAACAACGGCACCATTGGCCTCAACGGTCGCGTCGGGGATGACGTATCTGACGATCCTCCTGGTTTTGGCGCTCGGCTTCGTCGTTTGTTGGGCGCTCATCCCGCTCATCCAGCGCCTGAGCAGTTCGAGACGAAACGAATTTCACCATACTCATCAACGACCCGTGTCGCGGTTTGGAGGGGTGGCGCTCGCCACGGCATTTGCGGCGATCGCCACGGCGGCTTTTGTAGCCGCACCGCAGGGCGTCACGACCTGGGACACCCGGCTGCTGATTATTATTTCGTGCCTGGCGATGTTTGGGCTGGGTCTGTGGGATGACTTGAAGCCGATTGGGGCGAAGAAAAAATTACTCGGCCAGATCCTGATCGCGTCCATTGTTTACGCCGGGGGCATTCAAATTGCCCTGGTGAAAAATCCATTCACCAACTCCGATTTGATCCTGGGCGGGCTCGGGTTTTTTGCAACGGTCGCCTGGCTGGTGATGCTGACGAATCTGATCAACATCATTGATGGCATCGACGGCCTGGCAGGAGGCATCAGCCTCATGTTGATGTGCCTGCTGGCGACGGTGGGGATGGGATCGCAATCGGGTTTCTCGATGCTCCTGGCCGTGGGCATGGCGGGGGCCCTGCTCGGTTTTCTTTCCTACAACAAGCCGCCCGCAAGGATCTACATGGGCGACGGCGGGGCGTATTTCCTGGGATTTTTGATCGGCATCCTGTCGATCGTCAACTCGCACAAAGGATCGGTGACAGCGGCATTGATTGCGCCGTTGTTTGCGCTGGCGTTGCCGATTGTGGACGTGACGCTGGCCGTTTTGCGCCGAGGGCTGAAGGGGCTGCCGCTGTTTCGCGCGGACCGAAAGCACATTCATCATCGTTTGATCGATTATGGATTCTCACGGGGGCGAACCGTGTTGATCCTGTATGTGATTTCGTTTCTCTGCCTGTTCCTGGCGTTTGGCGCGTTTTGGTCGCAAGGCCGGTCGCTGCCATTGCTGCTCGGTTTTCTGTTCCTGGTCCTGAGCATCGCGGCTCATTCGTTCGGTTTTCTGAAGGATTGGCTGGCGCTGGCCAGTCCTGCGGGGAGGTCCCTGCGCTTTCGGAAGGAGACGCGCTACGCATTGACACTTAGCCAATGGCTCGAGATGGAAGCGGAACGGCGCAGCTGCGTGTTCGAGCTCTGGCAGGATTATCAATTTGTGGTCCGCAAGCTCGGTTTCTCGGAAGTGAAGCTGGCGCTGCCGGACGGCACGAACCTGTGGAGGGCCGTCGGACCGGAAACCGGATTGAGCGCGCTGCATCGCACGCGGCATGACCTGGGACCGAATGCGTCCGTTGAATTTGCCGCGTATGAAGGCGTGCTGCCCCAGGCGCTTTTTGAATTGCTCGCCGAGCTGGCCGCGGAGGCATGGCAAAAGTCCGCGTTGCGCTGGCAGGAATTTCATCAGGCATCCGTCCAGTTCGATTCGGTCACTTCGGATACATCCCATTTCCGAAAAAACGTCCGGCTCTACGAGGCTGTCCGGCCGGCATGGTGGCTTCCCAAAAGTGGACTCCGGCCCGAATCAACTTAATCCGGCGGCGTGGCGGGAACCGGCGTCCTCGTGGGCCGGGGAGGGGTCGGGCACCGGAGAGCTCCGCTCCGGCTTCGTCCAATTCATCACGTCGGTCCCTCGCTGGCTGCTGTTGGTTTCACTCGTCTTCGCTCCCTGGGCTTACGGGGCGACGCGCCCTTGGAGCATCCAGGCTCTCAGCGTCCTCCTTTCGATCCTGACCGGGATATGGATCCTGGGCTGCGCGCTTCGCGGCCGGCGTCCGCAGGTGCCGCGCGTGGCCTTTTTGGCGGTGGCTGCCCTGCTGCTGCAAGGGTGGTGGATGACCTTGAATGCGCACTCGTTCTTTAACACGATGAACGAAACGTTTGCGCCGCGGGCTTCGTGGGGGGGCGCACCGGGTTCGGTCGATGCGGGAGCTTCGCTGACGCGCATGTTTTTGTTTTCGGGTTTGTTGGGGGGGTTTCTTTTTTGCTGCGACCTGTTCCAGGATTCGGTCTGGCGAAAACGTGTCTGGATGACCATGGCCCTGACGGGGGCGTCGATTGCGGCGTTTGGAATTCTGCAAAAGATCGGCGGCGAACCGGTCCTGGCGCTGATCTGGGAACCGGGGAAGCGCGACTTGACGAACAACTTTGCGGCGTTTCGCTACCGGGGCAATGCGGGGGCGTATCTCAACCTGGCACTGCCGCTCCTGGCCGGGCTTGTCTTCGTCAATTTTCAGCGGCGCGAACGGCCGTGGGCGCGGGCGGCGTGGCTGATGACATTCTTTGTCGTGGCGGCGGGCATCCAGCTGAACCCTTCCCGCGCGACAGGCTGCATCGCCATCGGGCTGGGCATGGTTCTCGCCGGGAGGATTTTGTTCCACTATTGGATTCGTGGCCGGGACGATGTTCAGCCCCGGATGGTTTTAACGTATGCGGCGATCCTGCTGGGGCTGTTGCTGGCGGTGGGGGGCATCTCGTTTCTGGGCGGGTGGGAGACGAGTTTGGGCCGGCTCCACTCGTTGGGAGCCAATCCGGCCACGCGGAGCCCGACGCAGATCTATTTGAAGATGCTCCCCGACGCCGGCGTGACGGGGTTTGGGCCGGGAACATTTCGGGCGATCTTCGCCGGTTACCAGCGGGATTATGATTTTGGAGGACGCGAATATCCGGAGTTTTGGAAAAGCGGTTTGTGGGAACACGCACACCAGGATTATTTGCAGACGCTGATCGAATGGGGTTTTCTCGGTGCGCTTGGGTGGGCGGTGTTGATTTTCGGGGGAATCCTGGTGGGCGCCTGGAATTACCGGCGCCTGCGGAGCGGCGTTTCGCTGCGCTGGCTTTTATTTTGTAGCCTGCTCGCGCTGGGCGCGACCCTGGTGCATGCCCTGATCGATTTCCCGCTGCAAATCGCTTCGATCCAGCTCTACGCCTGCGTGCTGCTGGCTGTCTGCTGGACCGCGAGGCCGTCGCCGGTTTGCGCCGCCTCGACCAGCGTCTCGTAGAACAGCGGCGCCGCTGTTTCCAGGCTGAATTGGGTGGCCGCCTGAGACGCGCGCGCGCCGGCCTGGCGGCAACGCTGAGGATCCTTGGACCATTCCACGAGGCACCGGGCGAGGGCCATTCCGTCATCCGAGGCGGCGATGGCGCCGCATTGAAATTCATCGATGACCCGCGCCGCTTCGCAGAGTCGGGGACCGAGAAAAATACAGGGCCTGCCGGCGGCGAGAATTCCATAGACCTTGCTCGGGACGACGAGCCCGCAAAGGTTCTCCAGCATCGAGGCCAGGTGCAAATCCGCGGCGCCGAGGCTGTGGGCGAGATTCTCAGAGCTTTGAGCCGGCAGGAACCGGACATTGGCGAGGGCGCGTGACTCGACATCACGGCGGACTTCCGCCAGGCGCGGGCCGGCGCCGACGATGAGAAACAGGATGTCAGGATGACCGGATTGCAGAAACCCGGCGGCGTCGACGACCGCCTGAAAGGGATGGGCCAGGCCGAGGTTCCCGGAATACATCACCACCCAGCGCCCCTCGAGTTTGTGTTCCCGACGAAAACGATTTTCGGAATGCGCGAGAGGCTCCACAGACCGGGTCCAGTTTGGAATGACGCGGATGGAATCCGCGGGCAGTCCGCGGCGCGTCAACTTTTCCTTCATGCACCGTCCGACGACGATAGTCCTGTCATGCTGCCGCACGGCCCAGGAGGAAAGGCAGGTGCAAAGCCGGGCGAGCGCGCCCTCTTTTCGGAGCACGCCCAGTTCCACGGCCACTTCCGGATAAAGGTCCTGCGCCCAATGGACAAGGCGGCATCCCTTGATTGCCCGGACAATCGGACCGAGCAACGCGAGCAACGGCGGATCCGTCATGGTGACGACGACATCCGCGCGCGGCAACCGCAGGACCCGCAGGAGCAGCGCCGGATAGACCGTCAGGTAACCTAGGGCCCTCCGCCAGTGGCTGGCACGCACGAGGCGGGCGGCATTCACGCGTTCGAAATGAACGCCGTCAATCGTTTCGGATGCCGGGGCGTTGCCGCCGGCCTGACTGGTGACGATGGTGACTTCGCAACCACGGCGAACCAGCGCCGGAGCGAGTTCCGCCAGAAGACGTCCTGTGGCGCCGTCGGCGGGCGGACACACGCGATTGAGAAAGAGGACCTTCATGCGGCTGCGCCGGACCACGGCAGGATGCGGTAACGAAATGTGTACCAGAGCGTCTTGGCATATTCCTGGAACACGTGGCCGGCTTCGGCGGAAAATGGCTCGTGATGATTGGCAGGAAACGACGAGAACCGTATTTGCGGCGAGAACCGGCGGAAGGAATTGAGCGCCCGCCGCGAATGAAACCAGGAGGTCACGATGATGGCGCGCTGGACCTTCTCTTTCTTCAGCACCCGCGAGCTGAACTCGGCGTTTTCCTTGGTGTTGCGCGAAAGATCCTCGATTTCGATCACATCCGCCGGCACTCCGCCGCGGACCAGTTCGTCCCGGATGAACGAGGCATCGCCGCCGCCGCTGACGAGAACCCGGGACGCGGCCCCGTGATGGAAAAGGTCGATCGCCTTCCGGGTCCGATCGACGGATTCACCGCCCAGGACCACGATGACGTCGGCGTGGCCTGCTCCCGTTTGGACGCACAACAGAGCGCGCGCGGACACCAGGGCCGCGATGCCGATCACGAGCAACGCGCCCGCCGCGAGGCAAAGGACGCGCCTTCGGACGATTCCGGGTTTTGGAACCCTGGCTGGCGGGCCGTTTTTCAATTTTAAATTCCCAGCCCCTGATCGCGCCGGCGGAGTTCCTCCATCTTGAACACAATCATCTGCTCATACATCGCCAGCAGGCGGCAGTAGGCGTAGCCCGCTTTTCCATCGAGAAACCCGAGACGCAAAAAATACATGTAAACGAACCGGAGCAACGGCCGGCAGGGCAGGCGGAAGGACAACTCCTTGAGCAGCCGGCGGCGCGTGACGGCATCGGCGCTGAAACAATCGATCCACCGAAGCGGTTTCCCGGCGAGCGCCTTGAGACTTTCGGCAGCCTCATGCCACGAATAGCGATTGTGTTTGTCGAACCAGGCGTTGAGGCCCTTGCTGAAGGTGTAATGTTCGAAGTGATTTTCCAGCCGGCCTTCCGCGCCGTTGACCGAGTAATGCAAATTGATGGAACGTTCGAAGGCAATTTTCCCGGGCTGAAACAATCGCACCACCCATGTCGGGTAAAGGCTGCTGTGCTTGATCCATTTCCCGAGGAACATCGTCTTGAATCGGGCGCGATAGGCGACCTCCGGACGCGAGCGATCCGCAACGACCCGCAGAATCTCGTCGCGAAGACCGGGCGTCGTGATTTCGTCGGCATCCGGATTGTAGACCCACGGATGCTTGAAATGCAGTTGCAGGGAGGCGGCGCGATGGTCGCGTTCGTTGTCGAAAGCGCGCTGGAAAACACGGGCGCCGGCGGCTTTGGCGATCTCCACGGTTCGATCGGTGCTAAAGGAATCGAACACGACGATGTCGTCGCTCCATTTGACCGCCTCGAGACACGCGGGCAGCGCGGCTTCCTCGTTGAGCGTCAGGATGAGAACGGAGATCATGCGGCGGCATCAAGGGGCTGTTTGAATTCGCGGCGTTTGATCGGGCGGCACGGGTTGCCGGCGCAGACCATCTGTTCGGGTAGATCCCGGGTCACCACCGAACCGGCTCCCACGACCGACAAGGACCCAATTTTCACGCCGGGCAACACGATGGCTCCGACAGCCACCCAACAGCCATATCCCACCACGATGGGACGGGTCACGAGCGGGAAGGTGGGATCTTGAAAATCGTGGGTGCCTGTCAGCAGAAACACCCGTTGCCCCACACAGGCTTCGTCATTAATGACAACCTTGTCCAAGGCATAGACCCATGCATCCTCGCCGACGGAGGCGCGTTCGCCCATCTCGAGGTTCCATGGGCAATCGATCCGGGCCGAATTGTGGACGGAAGCCG